>NZ_JBEXGN010000006.1:0-346057 GCF_040607345.1 Streptomyces sp. NPDC005302 | reverse complement strand
GGCTTCGGCCGACCGCCGGCGGGCGGATCGAAGGGGGGGCGCCGGACCACGCGGACGGCGCCCCCTCCTTCGTACCGGGATCCCTGCGAGGGCCCTAGAACTTGTTGCGCGGGGTGATGCCCAGCGACATGCCCGACAGGCCGCGCTGACGGCCGCCGAGCTTGCCCGCGATGGCGCGCAGGGCCGATCCGGCGGGGGAGTCGGGGTCGGTCAGGACCACCGGCTTGCCCTCGTCACCGCCCTCGCGCAGGCGGACGTCGATCGGGATGGAGCCGAGGACCGGGACCGTCGCGCCGGTGGTGCGGGTCAGGCCGTCGGCGACCGACTGGCCGCCGCCCGTGCCGAACACGTCGACCATCTCGTCGCAGTGCGGGCAGGGCAGCCCCGACATGTTCTCGACGACACCGACGATCTTCTGGTGGGTCTGCACCGCGATCGAGCCCGCACGCTCGGCGACCTCGGCCGCCGCCTGCTGAGGGGTCGTCACGACGAGGATCTCGGCGTTCGGGACGAGCTGGGCCACGGAGATCGCGATGTCGCCGGTGCCCGGCGGGAGGTCGAGGAGCAGAACGTCGAGGTCGCCCCAGTACACGTCCGCCAGGAACTGCTGGAGGGCGCGGTGCAGCATCGGGCCGCGCCACACCACCGGCGCGTTGCCCGGGGTGAACATGCCGATGGAGATGACCTTCACGCCGTGCGCGGACGGCGGCATGATCATGTTCTCGACCTGGGTCGGACGGCCGTCCGCGCCGAGCATGCGCGGCACCGAGTGGCCGTAGATGTCGGCGTCCACGACACCGACCTTGAGGCCGTCGGCCGCCATCGCCGCCGCCAGGTTCACGGTGACGGAGGACTTGCCGACGCCGCCCTTGCCGGAGGCGACCGCGTAGACGCGGGTCAGCGAGCCGGGCTTGGCGAACGGCACCTCGCGCTCGGCGGCGCCGCCCTTCAGCGCGGTCGCCAGCTCGCGGCGCTGTTCGTCGCTCATCACGTCGAGTTCGACCTCGACCGCGGTCACGCCCTCGACCGCCGAGACCGCCTCTGTCACGCGCTGGGTGATCGTGTCCCGCATCGGGCACCCGGAGACCGTCAGGTACACGGCGACCGCGACCGTGCCATCCGCGCCGATCTCCACCGATTTGACCATCCCCAGCTCGGTGATGGGTCGGTTGATCTCGGGGTCGTTCACCGTCGCCAGTGCTTCACGCACCGCGTCTTCCGTAGCCATAGGGACGATGGTACGGCGCTCCCCATGGGCCCGGGAAAGCCCTGTCACCGGTCGTCTACGTCACGTCCCTGCGACCGTTCCGCCGGGAATACGACCCGGCCGTCCCCGGACCCCTCGGCGTACCGCTCCTCCAGCTCCTTGACCAGGTCCTGGAGCTCGGAGCGGATCCAGTCACGGGTGGCGACCTCGCCGAGGCCCATCCGCAGCGCGGCGATCTCACGGGTGAGGTACTCGGTGTCCGCGATGGACCGTTCGTTCTGGTTGCGGTCCTGTTCGAGGTTGACCCGGTCGCGGTCGTCCTGCCGGTTCTGCGCGAGCAGGATCAGCGGGGCGGCGTAGGAGGCCTGGAGCGACAGCATCAGGGTCAGGAAGATGAACGGGTAGCTGTCGAAGCGCAGGGCGCCCGGGGCGAAGATGTTCCACACGACCCACAGGATGATGACGATCGTCATCCAGACGATGAACCGTCCGGTGCCGAGGAAGCGGGCGATGCGCTCCGAGAGCCGTCCGAAGGCCTCGGGGTCCCACTCGGGCAGGAACCGGCGCCGCGGCGGCTTCGGCTGGTCGAGCCGGCCACGGGGACGGGGGGCGGCGGTGGCCCCGGTGGCGGACCGCTCCCGGGTCTCGCGGTCAGTGCCCATGGCGTCCCCCGCCGGTACCGCCGCCCGGCCCCGCTCCGGGGTCCGTGTCCGCCCGGCCGTCCACGGTGCGGGCGCCGTCCTCCGGCTCGTCGTCGCGGACGGCGAGGTGCACGTCCTCGGGGACGCTCTCGTCGAGGTGGAACTCCGTCTCCCGCCAGTCGTCGGGCAGCATGTGGTCCAGCACGTCGTCCACGGTCACCGCGCCCAGCAGTGAGCCGCTCTCGTCGACGACGGGCGCCGCGACCATGTCGTACGTGGCGAAGAACCCGGCGACCACGGGCAGTTCGTCCTCCGGCGCGAGCGGCTGGAGATCGTCGTCGACGAGCGAGCCGACCAGGGTGAACGGCGGATCGCGCAGCAGCCGCTGGAAGTGCACGGCGCCCAGGTACTTGCCCGTCGGTGTCTCGTCCGGCGGGCGGCAGACGTACACCTGGGCGGCGAGCGCGGGGGAGAGGTCGGGGTTGCGGACCCGGGCCAGCGCGTCGGCGACGGTCGCGTCGGGCCGCAGCACGATCGGCTCGGTGGTCATCAGGCCACCCGCCGTCCGCTCCTCGTACGCCATCAGCCGGCGCACGTCGGCCGCGTCGCCGGGCCGCATCAGCGTGAGCAGCCGCTCCACGTCCTCGGCGGGCAGCTCGGCGAGCAGGTCGGCGGCGTCGTCGGGGTCCATGGCCTCCAGCACGTCGGCCGCGCGCTCCTCCTTGAGCTTGCCGAGGATCTCGATCTGGTCGTCCTCGGGCAGCTCTTCGAGCACGTCGGCGAGCCGGTCGTCGTCGAGGGCGGCGGCCACCTCGCCGCGCCGCTTCGGAGACAGGTGATGCAGGACGTTCGCGAGGTCGGCGGGGCGCAGCTGCTCGAAGGTGGCGAGCAGGCTCTCCGCGCCCTGCCCGTCCTCCTCGAGCGCGACGCCGGTGACGGCGGACCAGTCGACGGTCAGCGTCTCGCCCTTGGCGCGCCGGAAGGCGCCGCCGGTGCGTCCCTTGCGCACGAAGACGCGGTCGATCTCCCAGTCGCGGCGGGCCGGGAGCTGCTGGATCGACACGTCGAGGACGGTGACCTCCTCGCCCGTCTCGACCAGGGTCACGAGCCGGTCGAGAAGTTCGCCGAAGATGAGCCGTTCGGTGGGCCGTTGCTCGAAGCGGCGGACGTTCAGGACCCCGGTCGAGATGACCTGGCCCGACTCGATGCCGGTCACCCTGGTCATGGGCAGGAAGATGCGGCGGCGCGTGGACAGTTCGACGACCAGGCCGAGCAGCCTGGGCGGCCGTCGGCCCACGCGCAGCATGGCGACGAGGTCCCGCACGCGGCCGACCTGGTCGCCGTTCGGGTCGAAGACGGCGACACCGGCCAGGTGCGAGACGAAGATCCGGGGGGCACCTGCGGCCATGCCCGCGCCTCCTTCGCTTCGAAGCGTTCTGTGCCGGTCTGTCCGCTCGGGTGGGCTTCAGGCTAGCCCGTCCCGGTCGGATACGCCCTGGTGGGCGGTCCGGACGGACTGCCTCCGCCGGGCGCCCGCGGCACCGGTACGCTGCCGTACGCCGCCCAGCACCGCGCACGAAAGGCAGCCCCACCTGTGACTGCAATTTCCCCGGGCCGTATCCGCAGAATCGCCCTGGCGAGCGCGGTGTGCGCCCTGGCCGTGACAGGCATGGCGGGGCTGACGGGGTGCGGAAGCGAGGACCCGGACGCGGGCACGAACGGGGTCGGCAAACTGCCCGCCGCCACCATCCAGGCGAAGACGAAGAAGGCCGCCGAGGACGCGAAGACGGTACGGCTGTCCGGGACCGTCGTGTCCAACGGGACGACGTACACCCTCGACATGCGCCTCACGTCCGACGGCGGCACCGGCTCGGTCACCTCCAAGGGCGCCAGTTTCCGGCTGCTGCGCGTCGGCGAGCACCTCTTCCTCAAGGCCGACGCGCAGTTCTGGGCGCACCAGGACGGCAAGAAAGGCGACACGTCGGGAGACACGGCCGCGGCCGACAAGCTGGAGGGCATGTACGTGAAGGTGCCGACCGGCGACCCCGCGTACAAGCGGTTCAGCGGCTTCACCGACAAGGACGTCCTGCTCGACGGGCTGCTCGGCCTGCACGGCACGCTCGCCACGGACGGCCACCACGAGCAGTCCGGAATCCGCACCATCCGCATCACCGGCGACAAGGGCTCGGGCGGCACCCTGGACGTCTCGCTGAAAGGGACCCCGTACCCCCTGCTGCTGGTCCGCGCGGGCAACGCCGGCACGCTCCGGCTGACCGACTGGGGCAAGCACTTCACGCTGGAGGAGCCCTCGGAGAAGGAGACGGTCGACTACGGGCAGCAGCTGCCCACCTCGTAGTCGGTGCCCGGTCCCGCTCCCGGGTCCGTCAGCGGCGCTTGCGGCGCTTCAGCAGGAGGCGCGGGAGGGCCGCGGGGATCTCCTGCCGGGTGGTCGCCGAGGTCGGCACCGGGCGCTGTGCGAGCGATCCGTCGGGGAGACCGGCGGTCGCGCCGGTCGGCTCCAGGCGGACGAGCCGGCACTCGCGGGCCCAGCGCTCGGGCATGGCCTCGCCGTCGGGCGCGTTCAGCCGTTTGCCCTTGAGCTCGCCGACGGCGGCCTCCCACTCCGGGGTGCCCGCGGTGAGTTCGGTGACGCGGGCGGACCAGGAGACGAGCCGGCCGCCCTTGTCCTTGCTGCGTACGGTGACGACCGCGTCGCCCCCGTCGGCCAGGCCGGGCAGCGGCTGCTCGCCCGGGCCGTCGCCGATCAGGAAGGCGGCCCCGTCGGCCCACACGTGCCAGAGCGGACGGGTGGGCACCTCGTCGCCCGGACCGGGATGCGCCGGCAGGCCGCCGCCGCGCACCCAGATCAGCCCGGACTTCTTGGTGGCCTCCTCGATGAGGGCCCGGTCGAGCAGCTCGTGCGTCATGGGGCTCAGCCTATCGAGGCGTTCCTAGAGCCAGCCGTTGCGCTTCAGGATCCGGTGGATGGAGAGGCAGAGCCCGACGGTGACGGCCATGACGACGGGGTAGCCGTAACGCCAGTGCAGCTCGGGCATGTGCTCGAAGTTCATCCCGTACACACCACAGACCATCGTCGGTACGGCGATGATCGCCGCCCAGGAGGTGATCTTGCGCATGTCCTCGTTCTGCGCGACGGACGCCTGCGCGAGGTTGGCCTGGAGGATCGAGTTGAGCAGTTCGTCGAAGCCGAGGACCTGCTCCTGGACGCGCGCGAGGTGGTCGGCGACGTCACGGAAGTACTTCTGGATGTCGGGGTCGACGAGCCGCATCGGCCGCTCGCTCAGCAGCTGCATGGGGCGCAGCAGCGGCGACACCGCCCGCTTGAACTCCAGCACCTCGCGCTTGAGCTGGTAGATCTGCCCGGCGTCCGTGCCGCGCGGGGTGCCCTTGCGGCCGGGCGAGAACACCTCGGTCTCGACCTCGTCGATGTCGTCCTGCACGGCGTCCGCGACCGCGATGTACCCGTCGACGACGTGGTCGGCGATCGCGTGCAGCACCGCCGAGGGGCCCTTGGAGAGCAGCTCGGGGTCGTCCTGGAGCCGGTGCCGCAGCGCGCGCAGCGAGCCCTGCCCGCCGTGCCGGACGGTGATGAAGAAGTCCCCTCCGGTGAAGCACATCACCTCACCGGTCTCGACGATCTCGCTGGTCGCGGTGAGCCGGTCGTGCTCGACGTAGTGGATGGTCTTGAACACGGTGAACAGGGAGTCGTCGTAGCGCTCCAGCTTGGGGCGCTGGTGGGCCTGGACGGCGTCCTCGACGGCCAGCGGGTGCAGGCCGAACTCCCGGGCGATACCGGCGAATTCGTCCTCGGTGGGCTCGTGCAGGCCGATCCACACGAACCCGCCGTCGCGGCGCACCTGGCGCATCGCCTCGTGCGGGGTGAGCGGCGTGCGCGTCTCGACGCGGGCACCGTCGCGGTAGACGGCGCAGTCGACCACGGCCGACGGGGTCCCGGGGTCACGGGTGGTGTCGTACGAGCCACTGTCCTTGCGCAGCGTGGGACGGGGGCGGACCGCGGCGCGCAGGTCACGGATCATCGACATGGCAGGCTCCTTTTCGCAACGGAGGCGGCCTGCGACGGTTGGAACTACCCGGAATGGGGACGTCCTGACTGCGGATGTTTGGCACGTCCACAAAGCGGGGAGCACCGCACCGTCGCGGTGGCAGCTTCGCTACTGATTCAGATCGGACAGATCAGGGGTTCAGATCGGACAGATCAGGCGGAAACGAAGCGCTCTTCCGTGGTGCACCGGGCAACGCTGACACGTATGCACACGATTGCCTGAGACGGCGGCCGGCGGGAGTGAAGAACCAGCGGGACCAGCTACGGACTCAGCGACAGGAAGAGCGGGTGGTACTGCACGATCGACTTCGATCCATTGCAGCCCCACCTCCTCCGGTCGGTCCCCCGTGAGGGACGAGCCATCCCCCGAAGGGGAGTCTGTCTCCCTCCGAAGGGGAGTCAGATCAGTCTCAGTGCGTCGGAGCCTTCGGAGCCAACTCCCGCAGCGCCATGAGGGCATGAGGGGTGCGTCCGATACCAGCTGCTCCGACCAGCGGCCAAGACTATCAGCGCCCCCATGTGTCAAGACGCCGCTTTGCGCGTTGTTGACCACGGGGTGCGGTGCCCGCCCTGGTGGGCGGCCCCGCCTATGCTCGGCCCATGGCAGATGTTCTTCCCCTGGTCGAGGCCCGTTTGCGCTCCGCGCTGGGCGAACCCGACGCGCGCGCCGCGGTCACCTTCCTCGGCACCGACCGCGTCGAGGTGGTGCGCTTCACGGAGGGCGACGTCGTCCGCTACGCCACGCTCGGCATGTCCGCCCGGCCGATGGCGGACCCCACCGAGGCGCTCGCCGACCCGGTGAAGGGCCCGCGCGCCGAGCTGATCCTCTCGGTCCGCCCCGCCGGGGCCGACACCGACAAGGTGCTCCGCCCACTGGCCGTGCTCGCCGCCTCGCCGCAGGTCGAGGGCCTGATCGTGGCTCCCGGTGCCTCCCTGGACGTGGGGGAGCCCCTGTGGCCCGGCGCGCCGTTCACCTCCGTCCTGGTCGCGGAGTCCGGCGGACTGGTGGAGGACCTGGAGCTCGACGAGCCGGCCGACCCCGTACGGTTCCTGCCGCTGCTCCCCATGACCCCCAACGAGGCGGCCTGGAAGCGCGTGCACGGCGCCGCGGCACTTCAGGAGCGCTGGCTGAACGGCGGAACGGACCTGCGCGATCCGCTGCGCAAGTCCGTTCCGCTCGACTGATCCCGGAGGCTGACAGGACGTCAACTGTCCTGTTCCTCAAGTGAGTCGGCGGTCCCGGATAGGTCCGTACCGGCCGGACCCGCCCGGCCGGATCAGTTCGCGAAGACGGTGACGCCGTCCTCGGTGGCGTGGGCCGGCTCCAGTTCCTGCGCCCGGTGGGTGAGGGCGTGCCGCCGGACGAGGACCACCACGGCACCCAGCAGCGCGGTGACGGCGGCCACCACGAACGGGATGCGGATGTTCGTCCACTCCTCGATCTTCGGAGCGAAGAACGGCGCCGCGGCCGCCGCGAACCAGCGCACGAAGTTGTAGCCGGCGCTCGCCACCGGTCGCGGCGCGTCGGAGACCCCGAGGGCCAGTTCCGTGTAGACGGTGTTGTTCACGCCGATGAAGGCGCCGGACAGGACGGTGCAGACGATCGCGGTGGTGTGGTCGCCGTACCCGAGGGCCAGGACGTCGGCCGCGAGCAGCACCAGCGAGCCGCCGAGCACCTTGAGCGAGCCGAACCGCGCCTGCAGGCGCGGCGCCACGATGACGGAGAAGACCGCGAGCAGCACCCCCCAGCAGAAGAACACCGCGCCCGACTTGTAGGGCGTCATGTTCAGCACGAACGGGGTGAAGGCCAGCACGGTGAAGAACGTGTAGTTGTAGAAGAACGCCGACGTCGCCGCCGAGGCGAGACCGCCGTGTCCGAGGGCGCGCAGCGGGTCGAGCAGGGAGGTCTTGCGCGCGGGCTTCGGCTGCTCCTTGAGGAACACCGTGATGCACAGGAAGCCGATCGCCATCAGGAACGCGGTGCCGAAGAACGGGTAGCGCCAGCTGGCGTCACCGAGCAGGGCGCCGAGCAGGGGGCCGCAGGCCATGCCGAGACCGAGCGCGGACTCGTAGAGCAGGATCGCCGCCGCGCTGCCGCCTGCCGCGGCGCCGACGATGACGGCGAGGGCGGTGGAGACGAACAGCGCGTTGCCGAGGCCCCAGCCGGCCCGGAAGCCGACCAGTTCGCCGACCGACCCCGAGGTGCCCGCGAGTCCGGCGAAGACCACGACGAGCGCGAGGCCGAGCAGCAGGGTCTTCTTGCCGCCGATGCGGCTGGAGACGAAGCCGGTCACCAGCATGGCGACGGCGGTGATCAGGAAGTACGAGGTGAAGAGGAGCGACACCTGGCTCGGGGTGGCGTCGAGCCCCTTGGCGATGGACGGCAGGATCGGGTCGACGAGCCCGATGCCCATGAAGGCGACGACGGACGCGCCGGCGGTCGCCCAGACGGCCCTGGGCTGACGCAGGAGGCCGCCCGCACCCGCGTCGAACGTGTCCCCTTCGGCGGGGGCTTCCGTGCTGCTGATCATGCCCGCTCCTTCACTGCGTGCCGTCAGATCGTTGTGCAATACACATAATAAGTTAGGTGAGCTAATTAATGCAAGGTACACGCAGTTTTGCCGTGTCAGGCACACGCCGGACGGGTGATCGTCCTTGACGCGACGGGGGACGGGGAGGACCGTTGGACCCTATGAGGGGCGAACCCAGTTGCCCGAAGTGTGGTGGCCGGGTCAGGGCTCCCGGCCTCTTTGCCGACTCGTGGCAGTGTGATGTGCACGGCACGGTGCATCCGCTGCAGCCCGTGATCCCGCCCAGCGTCGAGGCCCTCGGTGTGGTCGTGCACCGCGCCCGGGTGCCGGTGTGGATGCCCTGGCCGCTGCCCGTCGGCTGGCTGTTCACCGGCGCCTCCTTCGCCGGGGACGACCGCAGCGGAGGCCGGGCCACCGCCGTCGCCTGCTCGGGCCCCGGACCGCTCGGCGGCATGGGTGAGCTGATCCTGGTCGCGGAGGAACTCGGCGTCGGCCTCGGCGCCCGGTACGCGGGCGTCGACGGACCGGACCCCGGCCCCTACATGAACGTCGAGAAGCCCCCGCAGGCCAAGGTCCTGGCGGCCGGCCGCCCCACCCCCCTCTGGCACGTGCCCAGCGCCCCCGACGACCGCGCCGTCTTCGCGGGCGAGGCCCTCGGGCTGTGGCTGTGGGCCGTCGTCTGGCCCGAACAGACCGGGCTGCTGATGTACGACGAACTGGTGCTGACGGATCTGCGGGACGCCGGCGCGGAGGTCGACCTGCTGCCCTGCGGGGCGCTGTCCCCGCGGATCCTGGAGCCCTAGGGCCCGCCTCCAGGGCTTTCCGCTGCGGACCGCGATGTCTGGGGCCCTGTTCCCGCCCGGAACACGGGCCGGGACGGTAGGGGGCACTCGGGCGGTTCGGGTGTGACAGGAGTGCCTCGGAATCCCGTTATCCTTGAGCGTCCCCGTCCGTCCCGTCACCGCTTGGAGCCCGCGTAGTGCGCATCGACCTGCACGCCCACTCCACCGCGTCCGACGGCACGGACACCCCGGCCGAGCTGGTGCGCAACGCCGCCGCCGCCGGACTGGACGTCGTCGCGCTGACCGACCACGACACCACCCGCGGATACGCCGAGGCCGTCGCCGCGCTGCCCGAGGGGCTCACCCTCGTCACCGGCGCCGAACTCTCCTGCCGCGTCGACGGCATCAGCATCCACATGCTGGCCTACCTCTTCGATCCCGCGGAGCCCGCCCTGCTCGCCGAGCGCGAACTCGTGCGGGACGACCGGGTGCCGCGCGCCCAGGCCATGATCGCCAGGCTCCGGGACGTGGGCGTGCCGATCAGCTGGGAGCAGGTGGCGCGCATCGCGGGCGACGGGTCCGTCGGCCGCCCGCACATCGCCTCCGCGCTCGTCGAACTGGGCGTGGTCGACACCGTCTCCGACGCCTTCACCGAGGAGTGGCTCGCCGACGGCGGCCGCGCCTACGTCCCCAAGCACGAGACCGACCCCTTCGAGGCGATCCGGCTCGTCAAGGGAGCGGGAGGCGTCACGGTCTTCGCGCACCCCGCGGCCGCCAAGCGGGGCCGCACGGTGCCCGAGCCGGTGATCGCCGAACTCGCCACGGCCGGCCTCGACGGCATCGAGGTCGACCACATGGACCACGAGCCGTCCACCCGCGCCCGGCTGCGCGGCCTGGCCGCCGAACTGGGGCTGCTCACCACCGGCTCGTCCGACTACCACGGCAGCCGCAAGACCTGCGTGCTCGGCGAGTTCACCACCGACCCCGAGGTCTACGGAGAGATCACCCGCCGCTCCACCGGGGCGTTCCCCGTCCCGGGCGCCGGCGGAGCCTGACCCCGGACGCCCGGCTCCGGGTCCGTAGCGGCGGGCCGACACCCGCCCGCCACCGGTCGCCGACGCGCGGCCGGAGTGATCCGGATCCCCGCCGGTGCGGCGCATCCGCCGTACCGGACGGTCCTTCCCCCGAGGCTCCCCGTCGGGTCCCGACGGTCCGTGCCGCCCCGCCGCACGCCCGGCCCTCCGGCCGGTCTCGTGCCGTCGAGGCGCACAGACCTCCGGTGCCCGGTCCGGTCCAGCCGCCCTGTGCTCGTACGCGGCCCGTACGAGCACGGTCCCGTCCCGCCCGCGGGACGCCCGCCCACCCCGGCGGACGGAACATCCGTCCGCCCCCGCTCACCACCCGCAAGGCTCTTCCTCACCATGTTCGACGTCGCCGTCTTCGGCTCCCTGTTCCTCACGCTCTTCGTCATCATGGATCCCCCCGGGATCACCCCGATCTTCCTGGCGCTCACCGCGGGGCGCCCCGCCAAGGTGCAGCGGCGGATGGCCTTCCAGGCCGTCTGCGTCGCCGGCGGTGTCATCACCGTCTTCGGGCTCCTCGGCCACCAGATCCTGAACTACCTGCACGTCTCCGTACCCGCGCTGATGATCGCGGGCGGACTGCTGCTCCTGCTCATCGCGCTCGACCTGCTGACCGGCAAGACCGACGAGCCGAAGCAGACCAAGGACGTCAACGTCGCCCTCGTCCCCCTCGGCATGCCGCTGCTCGCCGGGCCCGGAGCGATCGTGTCCGTGATCCTCGCGGTGCAGAAGGCCGACACGGTCGCCACCCAGGTCTCGGTGTGGACCGCGATCCTCGCCATCCATGTCGTCCTGTGGATCGTGATGCGGTACTCGCTGCTGATCATCCGTGTCATCAAGGACGGCGGCGTGGTGCTCGTGACCCGGCTCGCGGGCATGATGCTCTCCGCGATCGCGGTGCAGCAGATCATCAACGGCGTCACCCAGGTGATCCAGGGGAGCTGACCCTCCGCCTCCCGGACACGCGGAACCCCGGACGCGCAGAACCCCGTACGGCATAGGTGCCGTACGGGGTTCTGAAGTCTCTACATCAATAGACGGCCGCGGTCCGCAGCGCCGCATCTCGGCGCCATCGGTCGCGTCCTCGCACTACGGGAAGTATTACGAAGCGGTCGAATCGGCGGGGCGGATCCACAGGCGCTGTCCGATGGCGGCGGCCTGCTGAACGATCCTGTTGACGGAGGCGGCATCCACGACAGTGCTGTCCACGGGGGTTCCGTCGACATCGTCGAGTCGCATGATTTCGAAGCGCATGGGCTTCTCCCTTCGTCTGGTCATCCTCCTGAGGAGAACTACTTGTATGGCGGGGCCGCGGCATCTCTGCCCCGGCCTCTGTGTGTATCCAACGGGATGCTTGTTACAAACATTCCCTACGCTAAGGAAATTTTTCGAGAACCTAATTACTGAGTGGTAAGTAAGGTGGCGGAGACTGACCGCCGCCGGTTGTGTTCGCAGCGTGACCGCCAGGACAATGGACGTGATGAACGACGACCACGCGGCGCTCGCCGCCCGCATCGACCGCACGAACGAGCTGCTCCAGCGCATGCTCGCCGAGGTGGCGAAGACTCCCTCCACGCACGCGATCTTCGTCGACGCCGGCTATCTGTACGCGGCGGCGGGACGGCTCGTCGCCGGGACCGAGGACCGCCGCTCGTTCGACCTGGACACCGAGGGCCTCATCGAGGCACTCATCGACCGGGCCCGCACGATCTTCGCCGACAGCCGGCTGCTCCGCGTCTACTGGTACGACGGCGCCCGGCGCCGCATCCACACCTCGGAGCAGCAGTCGATCGCCGAACTCCCGGACGTGAAGGTCCGGTTGGGCAACCTGAACGCCAACAACCAGCAGAAGGGCGTCGATTCACTCATCAGGTCCGACCTGGAATCCCTCGCCCGGCACCGAGCCATCAGTGACGCGGCCCTGCTCGGCGGCGACGAGGACCTGGTCTCCGCGGTCGAGGCGGCGCAGGGGTACGGGGCCCGGGTCCACCTCTGGGGCATCGAGGCACCCGAGGGCCGCAACCAGGCGGAGCCGCTGCTCTGGGAGGTCGACAGCCAGCGCACGTTCGACCTCGACTTCTTCAAGCCGTACGTGGCGCGCCGGACCGCCCAGTCGTACGACCCGACGGCTGCGGCGCGGCCCAGCCGGGACGACGTGCGTTTCGTGGGCGCCCAGATCGCCGCGAAGTGGCTCGCCGCGCGAGGCCGGGAGTCCCTCGTGGACCTGCTGCCCGGTCATCCCTACCTCCCCGGATCGGTCGACCAGGATCTGCTGGTCGAGGCCGAGGGGCTGCTCCAGTACTCGTTGCGCGGACAGTCGGACCTGCGCCGCGCCCTGCGGGACGGCTTCTGGGAGCACCTTCAGGCGCAGTACTAGACGGGTCCGGGCGCGCGGTACGGGCACGGACCTCGGTCAGGCGTGCGTCGCGTCCGGTCGGTCGTGCGTCGCGTCCCAGAAGGTGGCCAGGGCGCGGGCGGTCTCCAGCGGCTGATCCGTGTTGGGGGAGTGCTCCGCGCCTTCCACGACCGTGCGCCGGGCGTCGAGCCGTACGGCCATCTCGTCCAGGAGGTGCACCGGCCAGGCGTCGTCGTGCTCGCCGGACACCACGTGCCGGGGCAGCGACAGGGCGGCCAGTTCGGCGACGCGGTCGGGCTCCGTGCAGAGCTGGCGGCCCGTGGCGACGAGCTGGGCCGGGCTGTTGGCGAGCCAGCGGCGGCGCAGGGCGGCGAGGTCGTCGAGCCCCGCGTCGAGCCCGCCGGTGTCGGTCTCCTCGGGCGGCTCCATCGCCCGGATCGCCTCCCACACCTCGTCCATGCCCATCACGGCGAGCGCGTCCCGCAACAGCTTCACGCGCTGCTGCTGGGGCGTGGAGACCTGCGCGGGGCCGGAGGCCATGAGGGTCAGCGAGAGGAACGGCGACGGGTCGAGCAGCACCGCCGCCCGGGCGATGTGACCGCCCAGAGAGTGCCCCAGCAGGTGGAGGGGGGCGCCGACCGCTGCGGCCTGCGCGAGGACGTCCCGCGCCAACTCGTCCTGCGCGTAGGGAGTTTCGTCGTCCCGTGGCCCGCTGGTCTCGTACTGTCCGCGCCCGTCGACTGCCACCGTCCGGTAGCCCGCCGCGGAGAGCGGCGCGTGCAGCGCGATGAAGTCCTCCTTGCTGCCGGTGAACCCGGGCAGCAGCAGCGCGGTCCCCTTCAGCGGGCCGTCGGCCGCCGCGTCGAGCACGGCGAACTCACCGCGCGCGGTCGCCAGGGCGTATGCGCGGACACCTGCGGGCGGGACGAACGTGTGGGGCCTGCTCATGCACAGGAGGCTATAGGGCGCAGGTGAAGGCCGCCCGGGGAGGTGAGGGGCACCCGGTCCGGGCGCGGTGCCGCGAGGCGGCCCACGCCCGGACCGGGCCCCGTCCGTGGCCGGAGACGCCGACGGCCCGGTCCCACCGTGGGGTGGGACCGGGCCGTCGGGCAGGAGATCAGCTCTCCGAGGGCTCCGTGGCGACCGCCTTGCGGGTGCGGCGGCGGGTGGCCGGCTTGGCCTCCGCGTCGTCCGTGGCCTGGGCCGGGATCTCGGCGTCGGCGACGGCCTTGCGGGTGCGTCGGCGGACGGGCTTGGCCTCGGCCGTCTCGGCGGCCTCGGTCGTGTCCGCGTCGGTGCTCGCGGCCTTGGCGCGGGTGCGCCGCGGCTTGGTCTCGGCGACCGCCTCGGCGACCTCGGTTGCGGCGGCCTCGACGGTGTCGACGACGGCCTCCGCTGCCTTGCGGGTGCGGCGGCGGGTGGCCGGCTTGGCCTCCGCGTCGTCCGTGGCCTGGGCCGGGATCTCGGCGTCGGCGACGGCCTTGCGGGTGCGTCGGCGGACAGGCTTGGCCTCGGCCGTCTCGGCGGCCTCGGTCGTGTCCGCGTCGGTGCTCGCGGCCTTGGCGCGGGTGCGCCGCGGCTTGGTCTCGGCGACCGCCTCGGCGACCTCGGTTGCGGCGGCCTCGACGGTGTCGACGACGGCCTCCGCGGCCTTGCGGGTCCGGCGGCGGGTGGCCGGCTTGGCCGGCGCTTCGGTCACCTCGGCGGTCTCGACGACCGTCTCGGTGGCGGGCGCCGCCTCGGCGGCCTTGCGGGTCCGACGGCGGGCCGGCTTGGCCGGCGCCTCGACGGCGTCCGCGACGACCTCGGCGGCGACGTTCTCGACCACGGCCTCGGCCGCGGTCACCGCGGCCTCGGCGTTCTCGATCGCCTCGATGCTCTCAGCGGTCCTGCGGGCCCGGCGACGGCGCGGCTTGGCCGCCTCGTCGGTGACGCCCTCGGCCGTCGCCACGGCGGTCACCGCGGCCTCGGCCACCGGAGCGGCCGTGGCGGCCACCTGCTCGGAGCCCGATCCACCGCGCGTACGACGGCGGCGGCGCGGCGTCCGGGGCTCGGTGGCCCCTTCCGACGCGGGAGCCTCCGTGGTGCCCTCGGGGGCCGCGGTGGGCGCCGCGGACGGCTCGCCGTTGCGCGTACGGCGCCGGCGGCGCGGAGTGCGGTCCGAACGGTCGTGCTCGCGCTCGGTGGTGGGCGCCGGCGCGGCCGAACGGCCACCGCGGCCACGCGGACCGCCACGGCCACCGGTCTCGCCCAGGTCCTCGACCACTTCGGCCGCGAGACCCGCGCGGGTGCGCTCGGAACGCGGCAGCACACCCTTGGTGCCGGCCGGGATGCTCAGCTCCTCGAAGAAGTGAGGAGAGGTCGAGTAGGTCTCCGGCGGGGCCGGGAAACCGAGGTCCAGCGCCTTGTTGATCAGCTGCCAGCGCGGGATGTCGTCCCAGTCGACGAGGGTGATCGCGATGCCCTTGGCGCCCGCGCGGCCGGTGCGGCCGATGCGGTGCAGGTACGTCTTCTCGTCTTCGGGGGACTGGTAGTTGATGACGTGGGTCACGCCCTCGACGTCGATGCCGCGGGCGGCGACGTCGGTGCAGACCAGCACGTCGACCTTGCCGTTGCGGAAGGCGCGCAGCGCCTGCTCGCGGGCGCCCTGGCCGAGGTCGCCGTGGACCGCGCCGGACGCGAAACCGCGCTGCTGGAGCTGGTCGGCGAGGTCGGCCGCCGTGCGCTTGGTGCGGCAGAAGACCATTGCGAGACCGCGGCCGTCGGCCTGCAGGATCCGCGAGACCATCTCCGGCTTGTCCATGTTGTGGGCGCGGTAGACGAACTGCTTCGTGTTCGCGACCGTCGCGCCGACATCGTCCGGCTCCGAGGCGCGGATGTGCGTGGGCTGCGACATGTAGCGGCGCGCGAGTCCGATGACCGCGCCCGGCATGGTCGCCGAGAACAGCATCGTCTGACGGCGGGCCGGCAGCATGTTCATGATCTTCTCGACGTCGGGCAGGAAGCCCAGGTCGAGCATCTCGTCGGCCTCGTCCAGGACGAGCGCCCTGATGTGGCCGAGGTTGAGCTTCTTCTGGCCCGCGAGGTCCAGCAGACGGCCCGGGGTGCCGACGATGACGTCGACGCCCTTCTTCAGGGCCTCCACCTGGGGCTCGTAGGCGCGGCCGCCGTAGATGGCGAGGACGCGTACGTTGCGGACCTTGCCGGCGGTCAGCAGGTCGTTGGTCACCTGGGTGCACAGCTCACGCGTCGGGACGACCACGAGGGCCTGCGGGGCGTCGGTCAGCTGCTCGGGCGTCGCCCGGCCCGCCTCGACGTCCGCGGGGACGGTGACGCGCTCCAGGAGCGGGAGGCCGAAGCCCAGCGTCTTGCCGGTGCCGGTCTTGGCCTGGCCGATGACGTCGGAGCCGGAAAGGGCCACCGGGAGCGTCATCGCCTGGATGGGGAAGGGGTTGATGATGCCGACGGCCTCAAGGGCTTCGGCCGTCTCGGGAAGGATTCCGAGCTCTCGGAAAGTCGTAGTCAGGGTGCTGCCTCTTCTGTGTACGCGGTACGAGGCGAGCGCGGGGGTCGTGACGGGACCGTGCCGGGGACGTCGGCCGCTCTGTGAGGGGCGGGCCGAGTGGCATGGGACCACTGCCGACGCTCGAGCTCTCGTGCCGCTGAGGGTTCCCTCCGTATGTCGTACGCAAGGTGCCGTACCGACGAGGAGGGCTGTCGGGTCGGAGCCGATCGGGCCACCGACCGGGCATCCTCATTCGTGCGGCCCGACACGTACTCGCCGGGCGCATTACCACCATACCCCGGAATCGCGCATATGCGATGGCCGGTTTGGTCACGTAGTCGTCGTCACACTGGTTGACCAGGGACTTCCCCCGTGCGGTGAGAGGGCTATTGTGCGCTTCATGACGACGCCCGACAACGCCGCTGAGAAGTCCGCCGACGCCCCCGCAGTCACCGCTCCGACGGCCACCGGAGTCGCCGCGCAGAACTGGGACACGGCCTCCGTCGACCCGCAGTACCGCGCCGCAGTGGTGGACCTGCTCGGAGCGCTCGCGTACGGCGAGCTGGCGGCGTTCGAGCGGCTCGCGGAGGACGCCAAGCTGGCGCCCACGCTGAGCGACAAGGCGGAGCTGGCGAAGATGGCGTCGGCCGAGTTCCACCACTTCGAGCAGCTGTCGAACCGGCTCTCCGCGATCGGCGCCGACGCCGGACAGGCCATGGACCCCTTCGTCGCCGCCCTCGACGGCTTCCACAAGCAGACGGCTCCCTCGGACTGGCTGGAGGGTCTCGTCAAGGCGTACGTCGGCGACTCGATCGCCAGCGACTTCTACCGAGAGGTCGCCGCCCGCCTCGACTCGGACACCCGCGGGCTGGTCCTCGGCGTCCTCGACGACACCGGTCACGCGAGCTTCGCCATCGAGAAGGTGCGCGCCGCGATCGACGCCGACCCGCGCGTGGGCGGCCGGCTCGCGCTGTGGGCGCGACGGCTGATGGGCGAGGCCCTGTCGCAGTCGCAGCGTGTGGTCGCCGACCGCGACGCCCTGTCGACGATGCTCGTGGGCGGCGTGGCGGACGGGTTCGACCTCGCGGAGGTCGGCCGGATGTTCTCCCGCATCACCGAGGCGCACACCAAGCGGATGGCGGCGCTGGGACTGGCAGCCTAGGACCGGCACGTGGACAGGTCCTGGCCTCCTGGGCCACGGACCCGTCCCGGGTGCTGCGGACGGCTGCCGCGGCGGCTATCCGCGCGGTTGCCGCTCCCTGTCGCGTTCGCCGTGGCGCCCGCGTGAACGGAGAGCCGGGAACCTGCCGCGGATCCCGCGGAACGGACTAGGCGGTCGCCGAGCGTCGGCGAAAACGCTCCTCCGGCCGGAGCAGCAGCGAGAGCAGCGCCGCGGAGACGGCGACCGCTCCGGCGAGGATCACGAGGAAGTGGCCGGAGCCGAGCGCGGTGTGCGTCAGGAAGGCCCCGAAAAGGCCTCCCGCCACTCCCGTCGACAGAACCAGGCTGCGGGCCGGCAGACGGTGGGGCAGGCGGTACGAGGCCGCCCACGCCAGAGCCAGACCCAGCAGCGCGGAGCCGAGCGCTTCCAAGAACATGATGGGGTGTCCCTCCCTCACGGCCGGTGCAAATCGGTCGTAGCCGGTCCTACCCGTGGCGTGCGGAACGCAACCCTCCCCTGTGCTCGAACTGTGCTCCATCTGTGGAGGAGTTCGCGCGGGGCGGAATGCACGCGAAGGGTCCGGTGACCTCGCCACCGGACCCTTCGTGTACCTCCGTGCCGCTCTGCGAACCTCTTACAGAGCGCTGAATCCGACCTTGCGCTGCGTGGGCTCGCCGAGCTCCACGTAGGCCAGGCGGTCGGCCGGAACCAGGACCTTGCGGCCGTGGTCGTCCACGAGGCTGAGCAGCTGCGACTTGCCGGCCAGCGCCTCCGACACCGCGCGCTCGACCTCTTCCGGGGTCTGACCGCTCTCCAGAACGATCTCGCGGGGCGCGTGCTGCACGCCGATCTTGACCTCCACGGCTTTGTCCCTCCGACGGTCAGTCATGTGCGCGTTCGTACGCGCCGTACGCAGCACACATTAGCCCGGTGAGGGGACGTACACGCTCCGCCCGGGAACGCCAGGAGCGAACAGGGGACGGGAACAAAGAAGCGGCCGGGGGATGCACCCCCCGGCCGCTTCCGTGTGCTCCGTGATGATCGGTGCCGTGCCCGCTCAGTGGCTGTCGATGCCGTGCAGCGGGAAACCCGCGATGCCGCGCCAGGCGAGCGAGGTCAGCAGCTGCACCGCCTGGTCGCGCGGGACACTGCGGTCGCTGTGCAGCCAGGAACGGGCCACGACCTGTGCCAGGCCGCCCAGCCCGGACGCGAGGAGCATCGACTCGGCGCGCGAGAGGCCGGTGTCCTCCGCGATGACGTCGCAGATCGCCTCGGCGCACTCGTGCGTCACCTTGTCGACGCGCTCGCGGACCGCGGGCTCGTTGGTCAGGTCCGACTCGAAGACCAGCCGGAAGGCGCCGCCGTCGTCCTCGACGTACGCGAAGTAGGCGTCCATCGTGGCGCGGACGCGCAGGCTGTTGTCCGAGGTCGACGCGAGCGCGGTGCGGACCGCCTGGAGCAGGGACTCGCAGTGCTGGTCCAGCAGGGCGAGGTACAGATCGAGCTTTCCCGGGAAGTGCTGGTAGAGGACCGGCTTGCTGACGCCCGCGCGCTCGGCGATGTCGTCCATGGCGGCCGAGTGATACCCCTGCGCAACGAAGACTTCCTGGGCGGCGCCGAGGAGCTGGTTGCGTCGGGCACGGCGCGGCAGGCGAGTGCCCCGCGGGCGTGCTGCCTCTGTCTGCTCGATGGCTGTCACGCCGCCTCCCAAAATTGTCCACTGCGGTGTGCGCCGCGTCGCCATCGTACTTTTCGGTAACCGTGCTGTGTGCGGTGCGAGCGCAGAATTTCACGGACCGGACGCCGACGGCGGTGGCGCACAGGGGACCGAAGGGGACGAGCTGGGCGCCCGCCTCCCGCTACGGCCCTGATCAGCGGTGTCGTGTCACCTGTAGTCGTCCTCGTTCAGCCGGACGACCCGGGCCTGCTCGGCGCGGTCCGCCTCGTCGGCGCTGAGGGGATCCCCCGGGGGTTCCGGGTCCACGTCCTCGTCGGGATCCAGCTCGCTGGCCTGTTCGGCGGCGTCCGCCTCCGGGGCCTCCACGTCGAGGATCTCCCGGAACTGATCGTCGAACGGTGCGGGGTCTGTCGGGTCGACTGTCATGGTTCCTCTTCCCGAACGGTACGAGTGCGCTCCTGGCGTACCTACGAGTGCCCTCGTTCGAAGCCTAGGAGACACGCGATCGAGGCGCTATGCGATCCGCTCGCGATCTGTGACGGCGAACACATGAGCCCCGGCGTGATCGTCTCGTAACATTGCGGCATGTCTTCGACCGAACTCCCGTCCGCGCTGGCCTCCACCGTCACGCCCAGGGTCGGTGCCGTCAGGGTCGCGGAGGGCGAGCGGCTGCGGTCGGTCGGGCTTCCCGGGGTCACGCTGACCGTCCGGTCGAGGCCCCCGGCCCGCAAGGGCCTCCCGCCGGCCCTGTACGTGCACGGCCTGGGCGGCTCCTCGCAGAACTGGTCGGCGCTGATGTCGCTGCTCGACGGACTCGTCGACGGCGAGGCCCTCGACCTCCCGGGCTTCGGCGACTCGCCGCCGCCCGACGACGGCGACTACTCGGTCACCGGACACGCGCGCGCCGTCATCCGCTATCTCGACGCGTCCGGACGCGGACCGGTCCACCTCTTCGGCAACTCGCTCGGCGGTGCCGTCTCGACGCGTGTGGCCGCCGTCCGGCCGGACCTCGTCCGCACACTGACACTCGTCTCGCCCGCCCTGCCGGAGATCCGCGCGCAGCGCAGCGCGTGGCCCACCGCGTTGCTCGCGGTGCCCGGGGTGGCCGGTCTGTTCACCCGCCTGACCAGGGAGTGGAGCGCCGAGAGGCGCGTGCGCGGAGTGACGGCCCTCTGCTACGGCGATCCCACCATCGTGACCCCCGAGGGGTTCCGCGACGCGGTCGACGAGATGGAGCGGCGGCTCGCCCTGCCCTACTTCTGGGACGCGATGGCGCGTTCCGCGCGCGGGATCGTCAACGCGTACACGCTGGGCGGCCAGCACGGACTGTGGCGGCAGGCCGAGCGCGTGCTCGCTCCGACCCTGCTGGTCTATGGCGGCCGCGACCAGCTCGTCGGCTACCGTATGGCCCAGCGCGCGGCCCGTGCCTTCCGCGACTCCCGGCTGCTGACTCTGCCGGACGCGGGGCACGTCGCCATGATGGAGTATCCACAGACGGTGGCCACGGCCTTCCGTGAACTCCTCGCGGACCAGGGAGAGTTGACCTCCGAGGCGGCAACCGGCGCGGAGAGCTGAGGCGGGAAGTGGGACGACACAGTCGTCGGGGGCGGGCCGACAGGACGGAGCCCTCGCGGACGCGAGCGGTTCCCGAGGCGGAGCCGTCACCGGAGCCGGGCCCTGACCGGATCCGTCGAGCGCCGGCGCCCCGTCCCGGCGCCCTCGGGCCCTACCCGCCCGCGAGCGCGGCCCCGCCCCGCAGCGCGCCACCGCGTGCCGACGCGACTCCCGCCCACGGATTCCCGCAGGTCTTCGACGGCACCCCCGCGCGTGGGGTGCCGCGTTACGCGGACGGGACCCCGGCGCACGGGGTCCCGCGATTCCAGGACGGCACCCCCGCGCACGGGGTGCCGCGCCTCTTCGACGGGACACCCGCCCACGGCACGCCCCGACTTCCCGACGGAACGCCCGCCCAGGGGATGCCCCAGGTGCGGGGCGGCCACCCCGAGCAGCGTGAACAGGGCGGCGGCTGGGGGGAGTCCAGGGCCGGCGCGCCCGCGCGGGGAGTGCCTCCCGGGCCGATGGTCCCGCGCCCGCGCCAGGAGCACCCGAACGCCCCTCGGCAGGCGTACGTCGACGCGTTCGACGTCGCCACGGACGAGGACGACGACCTCTTCGCACCCCGCGCGGGGGGTCCCGGCCGGACGGCCGGTCCCCGGACCGACGACCCGTACGGCTCCGTCACGTCGTGGGACACGGAGGCCGACGGCGTCGGCGGGCCCGGTGAGCCACCGCTGCCGGGGGCCGGCGAACAGGAGAAGGGCCGAGGCAAGGGGCGGGCGTTCACCGGGATCGCGGCCGCCGCCGTGACCACCGTGCTGGCCGTCGTCGTCGCCGGTCAGGTCGCGACCGGGGAGCACGACGCCGATACCCGGACCCAGTCGGCCGCGGGCGGCCGGGTGACCCAGGATCCCGCCTCGCGCGGGGACGGCAGGCCGACCCAGGCGGGCCGTCCGAGCACGGCCGCGGTGGCCCTGACGTACGACCAGAAGATGGCCAGGACCTACCCGCTCGGCGCGAAGCTCAAGGCGTCGGGGAAGTTCGCCGCGGTGCCCGGGTTCGCCAAGGCGCCCGGCAAGGGGCACAAGTACTCCTACCGCGTCGACGTGGAGCAGGGGCTCGGCCTGGACGGCGCCCTCTTCGCCGAGGCCGTCCAGAAGACGCTGAACGACCGCCGGAGCTGGGCGCACGGCGGAGCCCGTACCTTCGAGCGGATCAGTTCGGGCAAACCGGACTTCGTCATCACGCTGGCGAGCCCGGGGACCACCGCCGAGTGGTGTGCCAAGTCGGGCCTCGACACCACCGAGGACAACGTCTCGTGCGACTCGGCGTCCACCGAGCGCGTCATGATCAACGCGTACCGCTGGGCCCAGGGCTCCACGACCTACGGTGACAAGATTCACTCGTACCGGCAGATGCTGATCAACCACGAGGTCGGCCACCGGCTCGGATACGGGCACGTCACCTGCGACAAGGACGGCGAGCTCGCCCCGGTCATGCAGCAGCAGACCAAGTTCCTCGACCACGACGGAATCCACTGCCGGGCCAACCCCTGGGCCTATCCCGGGAGTTGATGGGGGCCTCCAAGATCACGTTGACACCCGCCGAAAGTTCGTTCATATTTTGGCGCATGTCGCCCCGTCACGCCTCCGTCTGCGCCGCCATCGAGCTGGCGCTCATCGGCGTGACCGCGCTCTGCGTGGCCGACATCCTCTGTAGCTGACGCCCGCCCACGGCGAGTGCGTCGCATTCTTCTCCCGTTTCGATTCCGCGCCCCTGAACCCCTCCGGTTCGGCGTGCCCGTACCTCCTCCGGTCCGGTCGGACACCGACGCCTGACGCCCTGGGCGGGCCCCTGCGCCCCGCCGTCTCATTCCGCGTCAATCCGTCTCACTGTTCGAGCCATCCGAGAGGTCGTCTTCCGATGCGTCAACCGTCCCTCATAGCCCGCCGCGTGGCCGTGGCATCCGTCAGCCTGGTCGTGGCGGCGGGCGCCGCCGCCTGCGGCCCTGAGGACAACGATGCCAAGAGTTCCGGAGGCGGCGACTCCCAGGCGAAGAAGGGCGGCACGCTCACCGTCCTGAACTCCAACCCGCAGGGTGACTTCGACCCCGCGCGGCTCTACACCTCCGGCGGCGGCAACGTGCCCTCGCTCGTCTTCCGCACGCTCACCACCCGCAACCGCGAGAACGGCGCCGCCGGCTCCGAGGTCGTCCCCGACCTGGCCACCGACACGGGCCGCCCGAGCAAGAACGCGACGGTGTGGACGTACACCCTGAAGAAGGGGCTCAAGTACGAGGACGGCACGCCGATCACCTCCGCCGACATCAAGTACGGCATCGAGCGCTCCTTCGCCGCCGAACTCTCCGGTGGCGCCCCCTACCTGCGCGACTGGCTCATCGGCGGGGCCGACTACCAGGGTCCCTACAAGGACAAGAAGGGCCTCGACTCCATCGAGACGCCCGACGACCTGACGATCGTGTTCCACCTGAACAAGCCGGAGGGCGAGTTCCCCTACCTGGCCACGCAGACCCAGACGACACCGGTCCCGAAGGCCAAGGACACCGGTACCAAGTACGAGGAGCACCCCGTCTCCTCGGGCCCGTACAAGGTCGTCAAGAACGAGAACGACGGTGAGCGGCTCGTCCTGGAGCGCAACACCCACTGGTCCGCCTCGACCGACGCCGAGCGCAAGGCCTACCCGGACAGGATCGACGTGCGCTCCGGGCTGGACTCGTCCGTGATCAACCAGCGGCTGTCCGCCTCCCAGGGCACGGACGCCGCCGCCGTCACCACGGACACCAACCTCGGCCCGGCCGAACTCGCCAAGGTGTCCGGCGACAAGGAGCTGGCCTCCCGCGTCGGCACCGGCCACTTCGGCTACACCAACTACATCGCCTTCAACCCGAAGGTGAAGCCGTTCGACAACCCCAAGGTGCGCCAGGCGATCTCCTACGCCATCGACCGCAGCTCGGTCGTCAACGCGGCCGGCGGCTCCTCGCTCGCCGAGCCCGCGACCACGTACCTGCCGAACCAGAAGTCCTTCGGCTACACCCCGTACGACCACTTCCCGGCGGGCGCGTCGGGCAACGCGGCGAAGGCCAAGGAACTGCTGAAGGAGGCCGGCTACAAGAACGGCCTGACCGTGACGCTGACGCACTCCAACAGCAAGGACTTCGAGACCAGCCCCGAGATCGCCACCGCGATCCAGGACGCGCTCAAGAAGGCCGGCATCACCGTCAAGCTCCAGGGCCTGGAGTCGAACGACTACAGCGACAAGGTCCAGAGCGTCAAGACCGAGCCGGGCTTCTTCCTCGCCCACTGGGGTGCCGACTGGCCCTCCGGCGGTCCCTTCCTGGCCCCGATCTTCGACGGCCGGCAGATCGTCAAGGACGGCGCCAACTTCAACACGGGCTTCCTGGACGACAAGTCGGTCAACGACGAGATCGACGCGATCAACAAGCTGACCGACCTCGACCAGGCCGCCGCCCGCTGGGGCGCCCTGGACAAGAAGATCGGCGAGCAGGCGCTCACCGTGCCGCTGTTCCACCCCGTCTACAAGCGCCTGTACGGCAAGGACGTCAAGAACATCGTGATCAGCGACTGGACCGGCGTTCTGGACATCTCCCAGGTCGCGGTGAAGTAGCACCGTGAGCGAGGCACTTGTCGCCTCCTCGGCCCCCGTGACGGACCTGTCCGTCACGGGGGCCTCGGGGGCCCGTCAGTTCTGGCGGCGGCTGCGCGCGCAGCGGGCCGCCCTCGTCGCGGCGGCCGTCGTCGCCCTCCTCGTCCTGGTCGCGATCGCCGCACCGCTGCTCACCGCCATCGAGGGCCAGGACCCCACCACCTACCACCCCTCGCTGGTGGACTCCGCACGCGGCGGTGTCCCCGTGGGGCCGCTCGGCGGCATCGGCGCCGACCACTGGCTCGGCGTCGAACCGCAGACCGGCCGCGACCTCTTCGCGCGTCTCGTGTACGGCGCCCGGGTCTCCCTCGGGGTCGCTCTCGGAGCGACCGTCGTCCAGGTCCTCATCGGCGTCGTGGTCGGTGTCGCCGCCGCGCTCGGCGCGCGCTGGGTCGACCAGCTGCTCAGCCGCTTCACCGAGATCATCATCGCGATGCCGCTCATGATCATGTCGCTGGCGCTGCTGGCGATCGTGCCCAGCGGCTTCCCCCGCCCCCTGCTGGTCGCCCTCGTCATCGGCCTGATCGCCTGGGGCAACGTCGCCAAGATCGTGCGAGCCCAGACCCTGACCCTCAAGGGACTCGACTACGTCGCCGCCGCCCGGCTCAGCGGCTGGGGCACCTGGCGGATCGCCCGCCGCGAACTGCTGCCGGGGCTCGCCGCGCCGGTCATCACGTACGCCGCGCTCCTCGTCCCGATGAACATCAGCGTGGAAGCCGCGCTCTCCTTCCTGGGCGTCGGAGTGAAGCCCCCGACACCCTCCTGGGGACAGATGCTCACCGCCGCCGACGTCTGGTACCAGGCCGCCCCGCAGTACCTGCTGCTGCCCGCCGGCGCGCTCTTCGTGACCGTCCTGGCGCTGACCGTCCTGGGCGACGGCATCCGCACGGCCCTCGACCCGCGCGCGGCCTCCCGCCTGAGCATCGGCACCGGCCGCAGGCGTGAGGCCAAGGCGGACGCGGACGCCGGGAAGGCCAGCGCGGACGCGAACACCGAGGCGAACGGCACCGGCCGGAAGGAGGAGCGGGCATGAGCGGCTTCGGCGGGTTCGTCCTGCGCCGCCTCGTCGGCACCGTGATCACCCTGCTCGCCATCTCGGTGATCGTCTACGTCGTCTTCTTCGTCACTCCGGGCAACGTCGCCCAGATCACCTGCGGCCCCCGCTGTTCTCCGGAACAAGTACACCAGGTGGCGCAGCAGTTGAGGCTCGACGACCCTCTCTACGTGCGCTACTGGCACTTCCTCCAGGGCATCCTCGTCGGCCAGGACTACTCCACGGGCACGTCCGTGGAGCACTGCTCGGCGCCCTGCCTCGGCCTGTCGTACCAGGGCGGCCGGCAGGTGACCCAGCTGATCTTCGCGAAGCTGCCGGTCAGTCTGTCGCTCGTGTTCGGCGCGATGATCCTCTGGCTGATCCTCGGCGTCGGCACCGGCGTCCTGTCCGCATGGCGGCGAGGCCGGATCAGCGAGCGCGTGCTGACCGGCGTGACGCTCGCGGGCGTGGCCACCCCCGTCTTCGTCATCGGTCTCGTCCTGATGATCATCGTGTGCGGGCAACTGAGGCTGCTGCCCTTCCCGCAGTACGTCGCTCTCACCGACGACCCCGAACAGTGGGCCTGGAACCTGCTGTTGCCCTGGCTCTCCCTCGCCCTCATCGAGGCCGCCACGTTCGCCCGGCTCACCCGGGCGTCGATGCTGGAGACCCTCGCCGAGGACCACATCCGTACCTTCCGCGCGTACGGCGTCGGTGAGCGGTCGATCATCGGGCGGCACGCGCTGCGCGGGGCGTTCGCGCCGATCATCGCGCTCAACGCCAACAACGTCGGCGGAGCCATCGGCGGCGCGGTCCTCACCGAGACGCTCTTCGGACTGCCGGGCATCGGCCAGGAACTGGTCCACGCGGTGAACGTCGTCGACCTTCCCGTGGTCGTCGGCATGGTCCTGGTGGTCGGCTTCTTCGTGGTCATCGCCAACGCCGTCGCGGACGTGCTGTACGCGGTGGCCGACCGACGGGTGGTGCTCGCATGAGTGACTCTTCCACGACCGAGTCCGCGCCCTCTTCGGGCGCGGCGGTCTCCACGAACGCGGCGGTCTCCACGAACGCCGGTACCGCGGCCCCGCTGGTCGAAGTGGACGGCCTGTCCGTCGACTTCGGAGACCTGCGGGCCGTCGACGGGCTCTCCTTCCGGCTGGACAAGGGTGCCGCCCTCGGCCTGGTCGGCGAGTCCGGCTCGGGCAAGTCCACCGTGGCCTCCGCCCTGCTGGCGCTGCACCGCGGCACCGGAGCGCGGGTCACGGGCACGGTCCGCGTCGCCGGCCTGGACGTCCAGCGGGCGTCCGACGACGAGCTGGGCCGGCTGCGCGGCGGGAAGGCCGCGATGGTCTTCCAGGACCCGCTCTCCTCCCTGGACCCGTACTACGCCGTCGGCGACCAGATCGCCGAGGTCCACCGGGTGCACACGAAGGCCTCGAGACGTGCCGCACGCGCGCGTGCCGTGGAGGTGCTGGACCGGGTCGGCATCCCCGACGCGGTACGCCGGTCCCGTTCGCGCCCGCACGAGTTCAGCGGCGGCATGCGCCAGCGTGCTCTCATCGCCATGGCGCTGGCCTGCGAACCCGAGCTGCTGATTGCCGACGAGCCGACCACCGCCCTCGACGTGACCGTCCAGGCCCAGATCCTCGACCTGCTGCACACCCTGCGCCACGAGACCGGGATGGGGCTGCTGCTGGTCACCCACGACGTCGGCGTCGCCGCCGAGAGCGTCGACGAGATCCTCGTGATGCGTCACGGCCGCGCGGTCGAGCACGGGCCGGTCACCGCCGTTCTCGGCGCGCCCCGGGAGCCGTACACCCGCGAACTCCTCGGCGCCGTGCCGCGCGTGGACACCGCCCGCACGACCGGCGTGGCCGGCGGGACCGGACCGGCTGCCGTTCCGGGTCGCGCCGAGGCGGCCGGTTCCGTGGAGGGGCCCGGTCCCGCGGCGGAGACCGGATCTGGCGCCGTCTTGGAGACGGTCGGCTCGGACAGCGGTGGTTCGGAGACCGTCGGTTCGGACAGCGGTGGTTCGGCGAGCGGTGTTTCGGAGGACCGCGGCTCGGCCACGGTTCCGTCGAACGAGGTGGTGCTCGAAGCGGTCGGGCTGCGGCGCGAGTTCGGGCGCGGGAAGCAGCGGTTCGCGGCCGTCGACGACGTGTCGCTGACCGTCCGCAGAGGCGAGACCCTCGGTGTCGTCGGCGAGAGCGGCAGCGGGAAGACCACCCTGGGAAGAATGCTGGTGGGACTCCTGGAGCCCACGAGCGGAACGATCCGCTACGAGGGGCGCGAACAGTCCGGCGTGCGCCCCTCCGTGCAGATGGTCTTCCAGGACCCGGTCTCCTCCCTCAACCCCCGGCGCACTGTGGGCGAGTCCATCGCGGACCCGCTGCGGGCGCGCGGCGAGCGGGACGAGGGGCGCATCCGGGGGCGGGTCAGGGAACTGCTCGAACGTGTCGGGCTCGAAGCGGCGCACTACGACCGCTACCCGCACGAGTTCAGCGGCGGACAGCGCCAGCGCGTGGGCATCGCACGGGCACTGGCCGCGGAGCCGCGTGTCATCGTGTGCGACGAACCGGTCTCCGCGCTGGACGTCACCACGCAGGCCCAGGTCGTCGCCCTGCTCGGCGAGCTGCAGCGGGAACTCGGGCTCGCCCTGGTGTTCGTGGCGCACGATCTCGCGGTCGTCCGCCAGGTCAGCGACCGGGTGGCCGTGATGCGGAGCGGCAAGCTCGTCGAGTACGGCCCCGCCGACGACGTGTACGAGCGTCCCGGCGACCCGTACACCCGGCAACTGCTGGCCGCCGTACCGGCGCTCGACCCGGAGGTCGCGGCACGCCGTCGCGCGGCCCGCGGGAAGCCGGCCGACGGCAAGGAGCTGACGCCGGCGTGACGGCGCGAGGCCCGCGGGCGGCAGCCCGGTTCGCGGGCTTTCGGTCAGCGAAAAGTGACTGCTTGATGTCTTAGCGCGACGGAACGCGTCCTGCGCGGGAAAGTTACGACCGTTCACCCCTTTTGGTGGCGCGATGGACAACCGTCCGTCGCGCCACCGCCTTGTCCGCATACGTTCGTCCCGCTGCGAGCCGCCGGGTCAACGGCGGCTCCCCATACGGGAGATCGGGGGTGTGCTCGTGCGCATCGGACTGCTGACGGAGGGTGGCTATCCGTATGTGAGCGGTGACGCCAGACTCTGGTGCGACCGGCTCGTGCGCGGGCTCGGGCAGCACGAGTTCGACATCTACGCGCTCAGCCGCACCGAGCGCCAGGAGGACGAGGGCTGGATCCAACTTCCGTCCCAGGTCAGCCGCGTCCGCACGGCACCGCTGTGGACGGCGGAGGACGACGGCGTGGTCCACGGGCGCCGCGCACGACGCCGCTTCGCCGAGGCGTACGGGGAACTCGCGGCGGCCGTCTGCTCGGGACCGGTGGCACCCGGCGCGACGGAATCCTCGGAGGGGGAGGCGGATTCCTCCGGCGTAGAGGCGGACCGTTTCGCCAGCGCGCTCTACGGTCTCGCCGAACTCGCCCGCGACGAAGGCGGCCTGGTCGGCGCCCTCCGTTCGGAAGGAGCGGTCCGCGCCCTGGAGCGCGCCTGCCGCGCGCCCGGCGCGCTGCGGACCGCCCGCGCGGCGCGCGTACCCGACCTGCTCGCCGTCGCCGGCCACATCGAGCGCGCCCTGCGCCCCCTCTCGCTGGACTGGTACGAGGACGACGGCCTCGGCTCGGTCGACCTCTGTCACGCCGCGGCCGGCGGAGCGGCTGCCCTGCCCGGCCTCCTCACCCGGCACTTCTACGGAGTCCCGCTGCTCGTCACTGAGTACGGCGTGCAGCTGCGGGCGCACTACCTGTCCTCCACCACCGTCACGGAGGCCCCCGCCGTCCGCGCCCTGCTCGCCGCGTTCCACGGCGCGGTCGCCGCCGAGGTGTACGGCGCGGCCACCCTCATCACGCCCGGGAACGCCCACGCCCGTCGCTGGCAGGAGCGCTGCGGTGCCGACCGCGCCAAGCTGCGCACGGTCTACCCCGGTATGGAGGCCGACCGCTTCGCCGAGGTCGGGGAGGGCGCCGAGGGCAGCCGGTGCGCGGACCCCGACACGCTGGTGTGGGTCGGCCGCATCGAACCCGCGAAGGACCTCATCTCCCTGCTGCACTCCTTCGCGGAGGTCCGCAAGGAGGAGCCGAAGACCCGGCTGAGGATCGTCGGCGCCCCCGCCGACGGTCCGGACGGCGCGACCTACCTGACGCACTGCAAGGCGCTCGCCGCGCAGCTCTTCCCCGACGAGGCCGAGGGCGTGCACGCGGTCGGCGACAACCCGGTGTCCTTCGAGGAGATCGGCGGACCGGAGGTCCCGAGCCTCGCCGAGGCCTACGCCTCCGGCGCCCTGGTCGTCCTCTCCAGCGTCGTCGAGGGCTTCCCGATCAGCCTCGTCGAGGCGATGTTCTGCGGCCGGGCCACCGTCTCCACCGACGTGGGCGCGGTCGTCGAGGTCATCGGCGGTACGGGGCTGGTGGTCCCGCCGCGCAACCCGCGGGCGCTCGCCGAGGCGTGCGTGGCGCTGCTGCGCGACCCCGAGCGCCGCGAGCGCCTGGGCGCCGCCGCCCGCGCCCGCGCCCTCGAACTCTTCACCGTCGAGCAGAACATCGCGGCATTTCACGGCATTTACCTGGAGATCGTCTCGCACTCCCCGATACGCCGTCCGGTCGTGAACAACGCGGGGGAGCCGTTGCCGTTCGGCGTACCCGCCGAGGCCCACCTTCCGGGCCGCTGGACCGAGGCCCGCCTCCTGGCCGCGGGCCGGCCACGCTGGGGCGACGGGGCACCGGTGCGTGCCACGGCCACCGTTCCGGCGGGGGAGGGCGCATGACCGGCGACACCCCAGGACCGGGCCCCCGCGGCGGCGTCGGCGACCTGACCGAACTCGACCCCGACGGTTTCCGAGGGCCGGGCGGCACGAACCTCGACGGCACGAACTTCGACGGCACGAACCTCGACGGCACGGGAACTCCGGACGCGGGCGAGAGCGCGTCGGGCGGCGGTTTGCCGTGTGGGGGTGCGTCGGGGGGCGGTGCGGGTGTATCGGGCAGGGATGCGTCGGGCGAGAACGCGCGGGGCGTGGACAGCGACGGTGACGCGGGGCGCGTTCGTGACGTTGGCCGTGTCGTGAGATCTGATGCCGGATCCTGTGGCGGACCCAATGCCGGATTCGGTGGCCGACCGGGCGGCGGCGGGCGCGGGAGCGGGAGCGTGGAGGACGCGGGCCTGGCGGCCTGGGCCGTCGGCACACGAGCCGAGGCCGAGGACGGGGGGCTCATGCTCTCCGACACCGGTGCGGAGGGCGCGAGTTCCGGGGCTGCCGGAACGGGGAGCGGTCTTCCCGGCATGGCGAGCAGTCTTCCCGACATGGGCGCGGAGGGTGTTTACGGCCGGCGCGGGTTTCCCGGCCCCAGCCTCAGCCCTGGCGCCGGTGCTGGTACGGGTGCCGGCACTGAGGGCGCCGACGGTGCGCGCAGGAACGCTGGGCGGCGAGGCGCCGCGGACCCGGTGAAGGCGCTGATGCACCGGCACCGCGAACTCTGCGAACGGGCCGTCGACCCGCTGGAGATCGCCGCGGGTCTGGAGGCCCACGGCGTGACCGACCGGACCGCCGCTCGCTTCCGTCACCGGGACGTGTTCTCGCTCGCCGAGGAGATGTACGCACGCGTGGCGCGCGACGGCGAGGCCGTGGCGCCCGACGCGGAGCGACCCGCACCGCCCGGGGCGCGAGCCTACTGGGCCGTCCTCGCCCTGGTGCCGGGAATCCTCGGCGCGGGCGTCGTCGCCGGGCTGCGGCTCACGCACGGTCAACCGCGCCTCGCCATCGCCGCGTTCGGCGCCCTCGCCGTCGCGTTCGGCCTCCGCCTCGCGCTGCGCCGCGGCCCGCTGAGCAGCAGCCACGGCATGACCGGCGCCACCATCGCGTGGACGTGCTGGCTCGTCGCGTACGCCCTCCTCGGCGACGGCCTGCTGAACGCCGGCCTCGACGGCGGCCCGGACGGAAACTGGCCCCTGGCCACCGCCCCCGTACTGGCCCTCCTACTCGCCTGCGCCCCCGCCGCCTGGTGCGCCCACCTGTTCGTCGGCCGCGCTCGCCGCCGGCTCACGACGAGCCGGGGTCTGGAGGAGTTCGCCGCCTCCGTACAGCCCCTGCTCCTCGGCGCGTTCGGCCTGTTCGTGTGCGCGCTGCTCGGACTGCTCGCCCTGTGCGGCGAGGTGCTCGACGAGCCGCCCGCCTACGCCGGAGCCGGTACCCTCGGCGCCCTCCTCCTGCTCGCCCGGCTCCTGGCGACTCGCGGCTTCACCCACGCCCCGGCCCTGGCACTCGCCGGCGCGGGCTTGATGGAAGCCGCGGCCCTGGCCAGCGTCTACGCGGCCCGCCTCCCCGGCCTCTCGTTCCTGGCCACCCCCGCCGACACCCTTGTCCACACCTGGGGATCCGGCGCCGTACCCGCCCTGGTGTGCGGGGCGGGCGCCGTCGTCCTGCTCCTCCACGCCTCCCGCACGCTGACCCGCGCCTCGGCCCACGCCCGGACCGGCGAGGCCCCGTGAACGCCGGCGACGAGACCCGGCGAACGGGCCGAAGCCGGCCGCCGGTTCTCGACGTCCTCGACCGCGGGACCCGGGCAGCGTCGAGGCCCCACGCCCTGCACGGAGCGAGGCAGCCGGCGCACAGCGACCCGACTACCCGTGCCCGAGGCGGCTCGAAGCGCTCTGACCTGGGGAGGGTGACGGTCCGTGCCGTGGGCGGGGTGACGGTCCGTGCCATGGGCGGGGTGACGGTCCGTGCCATGCGCGGGGTGACGGCCTGTGCCGTGGGCGGGGTGACGGTCCGTGGCGTGGGTGGCCCGCCGCCTTCCGGGCAGGGCCGACTGAGCCGCAGCCCCCAGAGTGGCCTCAACCGCGGTGCCCGGGAGGGATCGAGGCCCTCTGTCCTCGCCCCCGGACCCCACCCCGGCATGCCGAACGGCCGGGGCCGGGGCCGGGGCCGCTTTCCGAGCCTCGTCGCCCTCCACAGGTCGCGGCCCCTGGCCGACCCCACCACGACGCGCTGTCCGTCTCCTCATACGGCGTGTCCTGCCCGGCCCATGGCACCCGACGCCCTGAGCCCCCCCCGGCGCCCGGGACCACGCCCCGGAGCCGGGCCCTCTTCTCCCGCGGGGCCGACACCGCGGGCCCTCTCCCCGACCTACGGCACGACCTCGAAGGAGACAGCCAGATGATCACCTCCCGAACCGGAGAATCCGCCCCGGGAGCCGCCCGATGAGGGTCCTGCTGATCGGAGCCAACGGCTATCTCGGCCGTTTCGTCGCCGACAGACTGCTCGCCGATCCGGCCGTGCAGTTGACCGCGCTCGGCCGGGGCGACGACGCCGACGTACGGTTCGACCTCGCCTCGGGCAGCCCCGGCGCGCTCACCCGCTTCCTGGACGCGGTGCACCCCGGAGTCGTCATCAACTGCGCGGGCACCACACGCGGCGGCGCCCGCGACCTCACCCGGCACAACACCGTCGCCGTCGCCACCGTCTGCGAGGCCCTGCGGCGCAGCGGCTGCGGTGCCCGGCTCGTGCAGCTCGGCTGCGGAGCCGAGTACGGGCCCAGCCAGCCCGGCTCCTCCACCGCCGAGGACGCCGTGCCGCGCCCGGGCGGCCCGTACGGCGTGAGCAAGCTCGCGGCCACCGAACTCGTCCTCGGCTCCGGCCTGGACGCCGTCGTGCTCCGCGTCTTCTCGCCCGCCGGACCCGGAACACCCGCCGGCTCCCCGCTCGGCCGGCTCGCCGAGGCCCTGCGCCGCGCCATGCAGTCCGGCGACGGCGAACTGAAGCTCGGCGGGCTGGGCGTGCAACGCGACTTCATCGACGTCCGTGACGTCGCCCGCGCCGTGCACGCCGCCTCCCTCTCCGCCGCACAGGGCGTCATCAACATCGGCTCGGGCCGTGCCGTCCGGCTCCGCGACGCCGCCTCCGTCCTCGCCCGCGTGGCCGGTTACGGAGGCACCCTCCACGAACTCGACGGGCCGCCCGGCCCGGCCGGTCCCGCGCTGCGGGCCACCATCGGCCACCCCCGCCCGGAACCCGACCACGTGGCCCCCCTCGCCCACCCCTACCCGGACGGCTGCGGCGGCTGGCAGCAGGCCGACGTGCGCACCGCCCGCGACCGGCTCGGCTGGCGGCCCCGGATCAACCTCGAAGAGTCCCTCGCGGACATCTGGATGGAGGCGGCATGCCGCATCTGACCAGCATCGCCACCGGCACGGCCGGCACCGACCGGTCCGGGGTCGGCTTCGGCGTCCCCGGCTATGCCCACCCCCTGGTCGCCCCTGCGGAATGGGACGGCCTCACCCGCCCCGGCACCCCCTTGCACTGGGTCGTCCTGAACGTCGACAACGGTCCCGGCGACCGCCCCGACCCGCGCTGCCTGGACGCCTCCGGACGGCTGCGCAACGCCGGTGTCCGAGTGCTCGGACACCTGGACACCGCCTACGGGGCCCGCCCGTTCGACGACGTGGTCTCCGACGCGCAGCGCTATCTCGACTGGTACCAGGCCGACGGGTTCCTGCTCGACCGCTGCCCCGCCGACCGCTCCGCGCTGCCCGAGATCCGCCGCACGATCGGGTCGCTGCGCGCGCTCCGCGACGGCGCGCACATAGTGCTGGGCCACGGCACCCATCCGTATCCCGGGTACGCGGAGAACGCCGACCAACTGGTCACCTTCTCCGGGCCCTGGAGCGACTACCGCTGGTCGCAGGTCGCCGAGTGGACCGCCGACTATCCGCCCGAGCGCTTCTGCCACTTCGTGCACGGTGTGCCGCGCGGTCATCTGGAGGAGGCGCTGCGCGTCGCGCGCTGGCAGGGCGCCTCCACGATCTACTTCACCGACCGCTCCGACCACGGGGGGAGGGTCGACCCCTGGGAGACGATGCCCGGCTACTGGGACGAAATCGTCTCGCGGATCGGAACGGGTGTCTCGGAATGAAGAAGGGCGTGGCAGTGTTACGGAGAGAACAACTGTAGTGATTGACCGACCAACGGAGTCCCCGTGTCGCTGCCACCCCTGGTCGAGCCAGCCTCTGAGCTCACCGTAGACGAGGTCCGCAGGTACTCCCGCCACCTGATCATCCCCGATGTGGGCATGGACGGGCAGAAGCGGCTGAAGAACGCCAAGGTGCTCTGTGTGGGCGCCGGCGGCCTCGGATCGCCGGCGCTGATGTACCTGGCCGCCGCGGGCGTCGGCACGCTCGGCATCGTGGAGTTCGACGAGGTCGACGAGTCGAACCTGCAGCGCCAGATCATCCACAGCCAGGCGGACATCGGCCGGTCCAAGGCCGCCTCCGCCCGCGATTCCGTGCTGGGCATCAACCCGTACGTGAACGTGATCGTTCACGAAGAGCGGCTCGAGGCCGAGAACGTGATGGACATCTTCAGCCAGTACGACCTGATCGTCGACGGCACGGACAACTTCGCGACCCGCTACCTGGTCAACGACGCGTGCGTGCTGCTCAACAAGCCGTACGTGTGGGGCTCGATCTACCGCTTCGACGGCCAGGCCTCGGTCTTCTGGTCCGAGCACGGCCCCTGCTACCGCTGCCTCTACCCGGAGCCCCCGCCCCCCGGCATGGTCCCCTCCTGCGCCGAGGGCGGTGTCCTGGGCGTGCTGTGCGCGTCCATCGGCTCCATCCAGGTCACCGAGGCGATCAAGGTCCTGACCGGCATCGGCGACCCGCTCGTCGGCCGTCTCATGATCTATGACGCCCTGGAGATGCAGTACCGGCAGGTCAAGGTCCGCAAGGACCCGAACTGCGCGGTCTGCGGCGAGAACCCGACCGTCACGGAACTCATCGACTACGAGGCCTTCTGCGGCGTCGTGTCCGAGGAGGCCCAGGAGGCGGCGGCCGGCTCGACGATCACTCCCAAGCAGCTCAAGGAGTGGATCGACGACGGCGAGAACATCGAGATCATCGACGTCCGCGAGATCAACGAGTACGAGATCGTCTCGATCCCCGGCGCCAAGCTGATCCCGAAGAACGAGTTCCTGATGGGCACCGCCCTGGCGACCCTGCCCCAGGACAAGAAGATCGTCCTGCACTGCAAGACGGGTGTCCGCAGTGCGGAGGTCCTCGCCGTCCTGAAGTCCGCGGGCTTCTCGGACGCGGTGCACGTCGGTGGCGGTGTCATCGGCTGGGTCAACCAGATCGAGCCCGACAAGCCGGTGTACTGACCGGCGGCACGTCCCACTCTTTCGATGGCGGGGGTTCCGCGGACCGGGTGTCCGCGGAACCCCCGCCATCGTCATGAACAGACCTTGCCGTCCTTCGGCACCGTCCCGTCCAGCAGATAGCTGTTCACGGTCGAGTCGACACAGTCGCTCCCACTGCCGTAGGCGCCGTGGCCCTCGCCCTTCCAGGTCAGCTCCACGCCCACGCCCCGGCCGAGCTCGTCCGCCATCCTGCGGGCACCCTCGTAGGGGGTGGCCGGGTCCCCGGTGTTGCCGACGACCAGGACCGGATGGGCGCCCGGAGCGCTCACCTCGGGGGTGTCGTGCTGCCCGGCCACCGGCCAGTCGTGGCACCAGCCCGCCGTGTCCCACCCCATGAAGTCCCCGAACACGGGCGAGATCTTCTCGAACTCGGCCAGCCGCTTCCTCGTCTCCTCCGGAGTCGGGCGCTGCTTGTCGTCCAAGCACGATATGACCCGTTGTGAATGCGTCGTCGTGCCGTAGTGCCCCGAGGCGTCGCGTTCGTTGTATCCGTCGGCGAGGTCCAGCAGGGCCGAACCGTCCCCGTCCTCGGCGTCCTTCAGGGCTTCGGTGAGCGTCGGCCAGCCCTGCTTGCTGTAGAGCGGCAGCACGATGCCGGTGAGGGCCAGCGTCTGGCTGAGCTTGCGCCCACCGGAGGTGGACAGCGGCTTCGCGTCGATCCGCTTCAGCAGATCCGCGATCTTCCGCGAGCCCTGCCGGGGGTCCTGGCCGGTGGACTTCAGGTAGTCGTCCAGGGCGCGCTGGAAACCCAGCGTCTGGTTCTTGGCGTGGCCCACGGTGTCGGCGCTCGGGTCGACCACGGCGTCCAGGATCAGGCGCCCCACGTTCTTCGGGAACAAGTGGGCGTACACGCCGCCCAGTTCCGTTCCGTACGAGATGCCGAAGTAGTGCATGCTGCGGTCGCCGAGGACCTGACGCATCAGATCCATGTCCTTGGCCGTGTCGGTCGTCGACACGTGGGACAGCAGCTTCCCGGCCGCCTTGGCGCAGCCCTTGCCGAAGTCCTCCGCGTCCTGGAAGTACGCCGCTTCCTCCGCCGCGTCGTCCGGCGTGGCGTCCACGGACTCGGACGCCTGGATCGCCTTGTCCGTGCGGCACCGCACGCCTTCGCTGGCGGCCACCCCGCGCGGGTCCCAGCTCACCAGGTCGTACCGCTCGTGCAGCGGTCCGACGAGGCTTCCGTACGACGGCATGGTGGAGACGCCCGAGCCGCCGGGGCCGCCGAAGTTGAACAACAGCGAGCCGATCCGCTTGCTCTGTCCGCCGGTCGACTTCGAGCGGATGAGCGCGAGTCCGATCGTCCGGCCGCCCGGCTTCGCGTAGTCGAGCGGCGCCTTGAGCGTGGCGCACTGCCAGCCGCTTCCCGGCGCGGGCCCGTCCGAAGTGGCCTTGCAGCGGCCCCAGTCGAGCTTCTGCGCGGTCAAGGAGGCGGGCAGCCCCGGTGACCCGGTTGAGGACGGTGCCGCGGCCGACGGTCCGTCGCTGTTCTTTCCCTCGTCCTTGCCGTCACCGGACGAGCCCCCGCCGCAGCCGGCCACCAGCAACGCGGCGGCGGCAGCGGCCGTCCACCGTGCGAAACGTGTCATGAGCGTCCCCCCTTGCCCGTGCCCCGCCCGAATTCGCGGATCACATGCAGGCAATAGTAGGCGCCGGCCGCCGACCGCGCCGAGACCTGTGGATAACGCTCTGACCTGCGGTTACCTATGAGCAAACGGTGCCGGCCGCGGGCACGGTGCCCTGCAGCAGATAGCCGTTCACCGCGCCCTGCACGCACTTGTTCTTGCTGTCGTACGCCCCGTGCCCCTGGCCCTTGTACGTGAGCTGGACGCCCACGCCCTTGCCGAGCGCGTCCACCATCTTTCGCGCGCCCTCGTACGGGGTGGCCGGGTCACCGGTGTTGCCCACCACGAGGATCGGGGCCGCGCCGGGAGCGCTGACGTCCGGGTGGTCGGCGGCGCCCGGCACCGCCCAGTCGGTGCAGCTGACCATGCCCCAGGCCAGGTAGTCCCCGAACAGCGGGGAGGCGGCCCGGAACTCCGGGAGCCTCGACCGCACGAAGTCCGCGGTGTAACGCGGCTTGTCGTCGGCGCAGTTGATGGAGATGTTCGCCGCCGTGATGTTGCTGTACGTGCCGTTCTCGTTGCGCCCGTTCATCGAGTCGGACAGCAGCATCAGGACCTTGCCGTCACCGTCGTACGCCTGCTGGAGTCCCTCGGTCAGGTACTCCCAGAAGTCCTTCGAGTAGAGCGACTGCGCGATGCCGTTGGTCGCCGCGGTCTGGGTCAGTTCGCGCGGGAAGATTCCGGGGATCGGCTTGGTCTCGAGGTCCTTCAGCAGTTTGGCGATGCGGTCCTTGACGTCCTGAGCGGTGTCGCCGATGGGGCAGTCCTCGACCTTCGAGGTGCAGTCGTCGGCGAAGTTGTCGAGCGCGAGCTGGAAGCCCTTGGCCTGGCCGAGCGAACTCTGCTCCGGGTTCTGTGTCGGGTCGACGACCCCGTCGAACACGGCGCGACCCACATTCTTGGGGAACAAGTGGGCGTACACCCCGCCCAGTTCGGTGCCGTACGAGATGCCGAAGTAGTGCAGCTTGTCGTCGCCGAGCACCTGGCGCATGAGGTCCATGTCGCGTGCGGCGTCGGTGGTGCGCACATGGGGGAGGACCTTGCCGGAGTTTTTCTCGCACGCCGCGTTGAACGACTTGGTGTTCCGCAGAAGGTCCTGCGTCTCGGCGGCGTCGTCCGGTGTCGCGTCCTGCTGGAAGTACTTGTCCAGCTGCTGGTCGTCCTCGCATTCCACGCCCGCGCTGCGGCCGACGCCGCGCGGGTCGAAGCTGACCAGGTCGTAGCGGGTGCGCAGGGCGGCGTAGTCCTTGCCGAACGCGGGCAGGGTGGTGACGCCCGAGCCGCCGGGGCCGCCGAAGTTGAAGACGAGCGAGCCGATGCGTTTGCTCGCGTCGCCGCTCGTCTTCGCGCGGATCAGTGCGAGCCCGATCGTGTCGCCCTTGGGGTCGGCCCAGTCGAGGGGGGCCTTCAAGGTGGCGCACTGCCACTCCATGCCGCCCGGCAGGGGCGAGGGGGCGCTGCCGCCGCCCTCGGACTCGGACGGGGCCGGGCACTCCTTCCAGCTGAGCTTCTGTGCCGTCAGATCCTCGTTCGTGGTGTCGCTGCTGCAGCCGGTCGACCATGTGGCCAGCAGGACGGCGGTGACGGTCAGGGCAGCGGCGCGCAGCTGGGACGGGTTCGGCATGTTCCCCATCCTGAGGGCCCGCGCGACGGCGCGCTCGGGGCGCGAGCCGTGTGGGTGAGGGCGCTCCGCGAACCCCGTACGAGGGGGTTTTCGCGGGTGTCCTAGAGCGCGCCCTTGCGGGTCAGGTGGTTGAAGAACAGCCAGCCGGGCAGCACCGGGATCCACAGCGTGAGCAGGCGGTACAGGAGCACCGCGGGGGCCGCGACCTCCTTGGGGAGACCGACGGCGATCAGACCGACCGTCAGGGTCGCCTCGACCGCGCCGACGCCACCGGGGGTCGGCGCCGCGGAGCCCAGTGCGTTGCCGGCGAGGAAGACGACGGCGACGCTGGCGAGGCTGAGTGTGGTCGGCTCCTCGTGGCCGAAGGCGCGGATCGACGCGTCCAGGCACATCACGAAGCAGGCCGTGAGGAGCAGCATGCCGCCGATGCCGGTGACCAGTTTCTGCGGCCGCTGGAGCACGTCGAGCATGCGCGGGACGACACCGGCGAAGAGTGACCGCACGCGCGTGGCGACGAACTTGCGCAGGAACGGCACCGACGTCACCACGAGGACGAGCACGGCGACCGTCAGCAGGCCCGCGATGACCGTGCGGGACGGCGACAGGGACGGCGTCTTCTCCGTACCGGTCAGATAGCCGAAGGACAGCAGCATCAGGATGTGGCAGCCGAGGCCGAACAGCTGGGAGGCGCCGACGCTCGCGACGGCGAGCCCGGGCCGGACACCGGCACGTTGCAGGAAGCGCGTGTTCAGGGCCACACCGCCGACCGCCGCGGGGGCGACGATCTTCACGAACGAGCCGGCGACCTGAGCCGCCACCGTCCGCATGAAGGGGACCCGTTCCGGTACGAAGCCGAGCAGGCTCATCGCCGCCGCGAAGTAGCTCAGCGCGGAGAACAGCACGGCCGCCGCGACCCAGCCCCACTCGGCGTTGTCGAAGAGTGTCCCGAACTCGATGTGGGTGAGCTGGGTCAGCAGGAAGTACGCGCCGATGGCCCCGGCGATGAAACTGATCAGGGTGCGCGGCCGGACGCGCTCCAGGCGAGCGGGTTCGACGGGTGCCTGCGGCCTGATCAGCAGCACCTGGTGGCGGATCTGGGTGAGCAGATCCTCCTCGCGCGCCTCGTCGAGGGCTTCGTCCAGGGCCCGCTTCTCGGCGCGCTGTTCGGCGCGGACGGCCTTCTTGGCTGTCTTCTCGGAGACGGGTGCGGCCGCCTCCGCCGCTTCCTCGGCGCGGGCGAGTTTGGCTTGCCGGGAGGCCTCGAGGACCGCGTCCCGCTCGCGTTGCGAGCGTTCCCTGGCCAGTTTCCGCAGCGTCGCACGCGTGCTGCGGGTCAGCGCGATCGGCTGGAGCATGGGCAGGCAGTCCGCGACCGCGTCGGGACCGAGCACTCCGACCGCCGACGCGACCGCGCGCTCGGCGCCCACGCGCAGTCCCACGGTGGTCACCAGCTGGGCGATGTCCATCCGCAGAAGGAGATCACCGGCCGCGATCTCACCGCCGCGCAGGTCGGTGAGGATCACCTTGCCGGAACGATCCACCAGAATCGCGTCGCCCGCGAGCCTGCGGTGCGCGATGCGCCGGGACTGAAGGGCCTGCACCTGGTGCCAGGTGTCGCGCAGGAGGTCGTCCGTGACGTACTCGTCGGGCAGCGAGTCGAGGGTGCGGCCGCCGGTGTGCTCGTAGACGAGCATCACGGCGTCGGGACCCAGTTCGGAGGTGGCGATCAGCTTGGGCGCGTTGGCTCCGGCCGCGATCGCCGCGTACGCGAGGAGAGCCTCCTGTTCCAGCGCCTGGCGCAGTGACTGGAGGCTGCGGCGTGTGGTGATGCCGCGCAGTGTCAGACGGCGCCACACGCGGTAGAAGAAGCCCTGGGCCTGCTGTTCACGGTCGACGACCGTGACGTCCAGGGGTGGGCCGTCCTCCAGGGTGACGAAGTAGCGGCGGCCGCGGTCGCCGTTCTCCGAGGTCTCCGGCGTCTCCTCGCGGGCCGCGCTGACCGGGTGGAAGCCGACGTGCCGCAGGCCCGCCATGAGGGTCCGTCCGGTGGGCCGCACGTTCGGGGAACCGACCGCGTACAGCGTCCCGTAGGCGACCGTCCAGCCGATGAGCACGGTCAGGATGATCGAGAACGGTGTCGTGTAGCCGGTCACCAGCATGGAGAAGGCGTCGAGCAGGAGCACCACCCAGAGCACCGCGCGCCAGCGTGGTCTGCGGGACATCCCGACGGCCGTCATATAGGCGATGACCGGGGCGAGATAGCCGTGGACCGGGTCGGTGAGGGCGTGGATGTCACCGGGGGAGGGCTGGGTGAGCGCCTCCTGGATGGACCCGGGGGCGCCCTTCGCGACCCACAGGTCCGTGGCGAGCGTCACCCCGTGGGCGAGGACCGCGGCGAGCACGCCGTCGGCGATGCGCAGTCCGTCCCGCTTGATCAGCCGTTCGATCGCGAATGCGACGGGTACCAGGAGGATCGCGATGCTCGACGCGAGCCCCGCGATCTTGATCAGTAGATCGGGTGCCTGGCCGGTGCCCTTGTTGATGTCCTGTTCGAGACCCGAGGTGGTGCCGTGCGCGAACGCGGCGATGGCGAGCAGCACCACGATGGCGAGCACGCCGACCAGGAGCCGCATGAGGTCGGAGGGGCGGTGCACGCGCGCGGGGAGGAGGGGTTCGTCACCCTCGACCTCGTCCGCGTGGGCCTCGTCGATGTCCTCGCAGTCCTGCCTGGCCTGGCGCTTGTCCGGTCCGAGGGGGCCCGGAGCGGTCTCGTCGGCCTCGGAAGAGGTCTCCTCGGCCGAGCTGTCACTCGGCTCGGCCGCACCGGTCGCGGACTTCTCGGACGAGCTGCTCGTGCCCTTCTCGTCCGTCCCGCCGTCGCCGCTGGTGTCCGGGCGTGACGAGGCATCGGAGGTGCCCTCCGCGTCTTCGGGGTGCACGCCCTGCTGCCTCATGGTCTCTTCTTGATCTCGTATCACCAGTCACCGCCCGCACGATGGTGGCATGCCCGACTGACACACGGGGGCATCAGGGTGCAAATGCGGGGTCGCACAGTCTGCCTCAAGCGTCACCCCTGAGCGAGGCATACGCACAGTCGCCGCCGCGTCACATTGTCGGTGGGGTGGTGCAGGATGGGGCGGATGAGCGAGGAGAGCCTTCCGGCGGACGCCCTGCCGGAGTACGCGGAGCGGGTCCTTGAGGTCGCCGAGCTGATCCCGCCCGGGCGCGTCATGACGTACGGCGACATCGCCGAATGGCTGGAGGAGGGCGGCCCGCGCCAGGTGGGCCGGGTGATGGCCCTCTATGGCGGGGCGGTGCCGTGGTGGCGGGTCACCCGCGCCGACGGGACCCTGCTGCCCGGCCACGAACTGGACGCGCTGGCCCACTACCGCTCGGAGGGCACGCCCCTGAAGGAGGCGAGCCGTTCCGCCGAGGGGCATCTGCCACGCGTCGACATGAGACGAGCGCGATGGGACGGCGGCGAGCGGGCGGAAGGTCACACCTGACAGCTTCCGGCATTGGCGGGACGGAAGGGGAACCTGAGGCCCGTACGAGGGAACCGAGGCACATCCGTGACATGCCGTACGTTCGTGAGGCGAGGGACGCACGTGGCGTGAGGGAAGAAGCGGAAGCCCTGCTTCCGTGAACCTCACCGGCGTACCGTCGTCGGCGCGCATCCCCCTCACCCCGCGGCCACCGCCTCCCCTGCGCGACGGCCCGCCAACCAGTACGACCACCAGGACCGGCGAACCACGTGAGCTCCACTTCTTCCACCAGGCACCCGGCGCACCCTCAGGTGCGCCAGGGGACCCGCGGTGCGTACCGACTGGTGCGCACCGCTCCGGTCCGGGTGGATCCCCCTCGTCTTGACGCAGGGCAGCGCGCGGTGGTTGAGCACGGCGGCGGACCGCTCCTCGTGCTCGCGGGTCCCGGCACAGGCAAGACGACCACGCTGGTGGAGTCCGTCGCCGCACGGATCGCCCGGGGCGGCGATCCGGCGCGCATCCTGGTGCTCACGTTCAGCCGGAAGGCGGCCGTCGAACTGCGCGACCGGATGGCCCTGCGCATAGGGGCCGCCCGCGCTCCCCAGGCCACCACCTTCCACTCCTTCTGCTACGCCCTGGTCCGTGCCCACCAGGACGCCGACCTCTTCGTGGAACCGCTGCGGCTGCTGTCCGGCCCGGAACAGGACGTGGCGGTGCGCGGCCTGCTCGCGGGCCAGCCCGACCTGGAGCGGCTCGGCCTCGCCTCCGTGCGCTGGCCCGACGAGCTGCGCGCCTGCCTGACCACGCGTGGCTTCGCCGACGAGGTCCGCGCGGTCCTCGCCCGCAGCCGTGAACTCGGCCTCGGCCCCGACGCCCTGGAGGCATTCGCCCGCCGCATCGGCCGCCCGGACTGGAGCGCCGCGGCAGCCTTCCTCGCCGAGTACCTCGACGTGCTCGACATGCAGGGAGTGCTCGACTACGCGGAACTGGTGCACCGCGCGGTGCTCCTCGCCCGCCGCCCCGACGTCCTCGGGCGGCTGGCCGCGCAGTACGACGCCGTCTACGTGGACGAGTACCAGGACACCGACCCCGCCCAGGTACGGCTGCTGCACGCCCTCGCCGGCGGTGGCCGCACCCTCGTCGCCTTCGGGGACCCGGACCAGTCGATCTACGCGTTCCGGGGCGCCGACGTGAACGGCATCCTGGACTTCCCGGACGCCTTCCCGCGCGCGAACGGCCGCCCGGCGCCGGTCGAGGTCCTCAGGACGTCGCGCCGCTCGGGCTCCCGCCTGCTCGCCGCCACCCGTCTGCTCACCCAGCGCATGCCGCTCACCCGCCTGCCGGGCGAGAAGGTGCGCGCCCACCGCGAGCTGTCCCCGGTGCGGGACGGGGGCGGCGCCGAGGTGTACACGTACCCGACGGCCGGCACGGAGCTCGACAACATCGCGGACATCCTGCGTCGCGCCCACCTGGAGGACGGCGTCCCCTGGGGCGAGATGGCCGTCCTGGTGCGTGCGGGCTCCCGCTCGATCCCCACGGTCCGGCGGGCGCTCACCGTCGCCGGCGTACCCCTCGACATCGACGGCGACGACCTGCCCCTGCGCCACGAGCCGGCGGTGGCTCCGCTGCTGACGGCCCTGCGGGCGGTGGCCCGGGCGGAGTCGGACACCAACACGGACCGGAGGCCCGACGAGGGCGCTGGCTCCGAGGACGTCGGCCCGCCCGGGGAGGCCGACGCGCCCGAGGACGCTGCCGGCACCGGGGAGACCGACGACACCGAGGGCGCCCAGGACACCGGCAGCACCGCGGAAGAGTCCCAGGAGGCAGCCGGGGACGCCGAGGGCATACGGGACTCCGAGAGCACGGACGGTTCGGCCGACGGGCCGGTCGGCGGGCAGATCGTCGCCGCCTGGCTCGGCACCGAGACCGCGCTCACCCTCCTCGCCTCGCCGCTCGCCAGCATGGACGCGGCGGATCTGCGACGCCTGGGCCGGGCGCTTCGCGAGGAGGAGCGCGCCGCCGGGAACCTCGTACCGCCGCCGTCCGACGAACTGCTGGCCCGCGCGCTGGCCGAGCCGGAGCGGCTCGTTGCGCACGATCCGGCGTACGCCCGAGGGGCCCAGCGCCTCGGCGCACTGCTCCGCAAGGCCCGCGAGCGTCTCGCGGGCGGCGGGAGCGCCGAGGAGGCTCTCTGGGACCTCTGGCAGGGCACGCCGTGGCCCCAGCGCCTGGAGCGGGCCGCGCGCCGCGGTGGCGCGGCCGGGCGCAACGCCGACCGGGACCTCGACGCGGTGTGCGCGCTGTTCGCGACCGCCGCGCGCGCGGAGGAGCGCACCGGAGGCCGGGGCGCCCTGAACTTCCTGGAGGAGATCGACGCCGAGGACATCGCGGCCGACACCCTGACCCGCCGTGCCGTCCGGCCCGACGCCGTGCGCCTGATGACGGCGCACCGCTCCAAGGGACTGGAGTGGCATCTCGTCGTCGTCGCGGGAGTCCAGGAGGGACTGTGGCCGGACCTGCGCCGGCGCGGCTCCCTGCTGGAGGCGGACCGCATCGGCCGGGACGGCCTGGCCGAACCCCTCACTCCCGGTGCCCTCCTCGCCGAGGAGCGCAGGCTCTTCTACGTGGCGGCGACCCGCGCGCGTGAACGCCTCGTCGTGACCGCCGTGAAGGCACCGGCCGACGACGGCGACCAGCCGTCCCGCTTCCTCACCGAGCTGGGCGTCGAGCCCAAGGACGTGACCGGCCGTCCGCGCCGCCCCCTGTCCGTCGCCGCGCTCGTCGCCGAACTGCGCGCCACGACGGTCGACCCGCTCGTCTCGGACCGGCTCAGGGAAGCGGCCGCCCACCGTCTCGCCCGCCTCGCCGCCCTCGCCGACGAGGACGGCCGGCCGCTGGTCCCCTCCGCGCACCCCTACCGCTGGTGGGGCGTGTACGAGCCGACCGAGAGCAAGGTCCCGCTGCGCGACCGCGACCAGCCCGTCGTGCTGTCCGGCAGCGCCCTCGACCAACTCGCCAACACCTGCGCCCTCCAGTGGTTCCTCGGGCGTGAGGTGAAGGCCGACGCGCCCGCCACCGCCGCCCAGGGCTTCGGCAACGTGGTGCACGTCCTCGCCGACGAGGTCGCCTCCGGACGCACCCCCGCCGACCTCGCCGTCCTCATGGAGCGTCTCGACTCCGTGTGGAACGCGCTCGCCTTCGACGCGCCCTGGAAGTCGGCGCAGGAGAAGGAGCACGCGCGCGTGGCGCTCGAACGCTTCCTGAAGTGGCACGTCATGGACCGCACCGGGCGGACCCCGGTGGCCAGCGAGCACGACTTCGACGTGACCCTCGAAGCGGGTTCCTACGAAGTGCGCATCCGCGGCTCCATGGACCGCGTCGAGGCGGACACCGACGGCCGCGCCTACGTGGTCGACTTCAAGACCGGCAAACAGGCGCCCAGCGCCGCCGAGGTGACCCAGCACCCGCAGCTCGCCGTGTACCAGCTCGCCGTCCGCGAAGGCGCCGTCGACGACGTCTTCGACGGCGAACGCCCCGACCCCGGCGGCGCCGAACTCGTCCAGCTGCGCCAGGGCGCGGCGAAGAAGAACGGCGGCGAGACCCTCCCCAAGGTGCAGGCCCAGGAGCCGCTGGAGGGCGAGTGGGTCGGCGACCTCCTGGCGAACGCCGCGGGCAAGGTCCTCGACGAACGGTTCTCGCCCACGACCGGACAACACTGCACACACTGCGCGTTCCGGGCGTCGTGCAGCGCGCGGCCGGAGGGACGGCAGGTCATCGAATGACGTGTCCGGAGACGGGCACGAGGTTGCCGGGCCGGACGCCGCGAGAGACTGTGCGTCACCTACGTGACGTACGGCACCACGTGGGCTGACCAGCGGTTCTCCCGACCCTGGCGTCGATGTGGCCCCCACTGTCAGCGGGCGCCGCTAGCCTCTCGGACATGCCCGCCCGTATCACCCATCCCGATCAGCTCAAGGAGCTCCTCGGGATCCCGTTCACCCCGGAGCAGACGGAGTGCATCACCGCGCCGCCGGCCCCGCAGGTGATCGTGGCCGGGGCCGGTTCGGGCAAGACCACGGTGATGGCGGCACGCGTGGTGTGGCTGGTCGGCACCGGACGGGTCGCCCCCGAGCAGGTCCTCGGCCTGACGTTCACCAACAAGGCGGCCGGTGAACTCGCCGAGCGGGTCCGCAAGGCCCTCGTCAAGGCGGGCGTCACGGACCCGGACGTCATCGACCCCGACAACCCGCCGGGCGAGCCGGTCATCTCGACCTACCACGCCTTCGCGGGCCGCCTGCTCACCGACCACGGCCTGCGCATCGGACTCGAACCGACGTCACGGCTCCTCGCCGACGCCACCCGCTACCAGCTCGCCGCCCGCGTGCTGCGCGAAGCGCCGGGCCCCTACCCGGCGCTGACCCGCTCCTTCCCCGACCTGGTCGGCGACCTCCTCACCCTCGACTCCGAGCTGTCCGAACACCTCGTACGAGCCGAGGACCTGCGCGCCCACGACGCCGAACTGCTGCGCACCCTCGAAGGCGCGAAACTCAGCAACGCCGACCTGCGCAAGGTCCCCGAGGCCGCCGCCGCCCGCCGGGAACTCGCCGAGCTGGTCGGCCGCTACCGAGCCGCCAAACGCGAACGGGACCTCCTCGACTTCGGCGACCAGATCGCCCTCTCCGCCGCCCTCGCCCGCACCCACCCCGAGGTCGGAGAGATCCTCCGCGACGAGTTCCGGGTCGTCCTCCTGGACGAGTACCAGGACACCTCGGTCGCCCAACGCGTGCTGCTCGCCGGACTCTTCGGCCACGGCACCGGGCACCCCGTGACGGCGGTCGGCGACCCCTGCCAGGCGATCTACGGCTGGCGCGGCGCCTCCGTGGCCAACCTCGACGACTTCCCCGAGCACTTCGCGCGCCCCGACGGCCGTCCCGCCACCCGCCAGTCGCTCAGCGAGAACCGCCGCAGCGGCGGCCGCCTCCTCGACCTCGCCAACGGCCTCGCCGAACCGCTGCGCGCCATGCACGCGGGCGTGGAGGCCCTGCGGCCCGCCCCCGGGGCCGAGCGCGACGGCCTCGTGCGCTGCGCGCTGCTGCGCACCCACGCCGAGGAGATCGACTGGCTCGCCGAATCCATCGCGCATCTCGTCCGCACCGGGAAGGTACCCGGCGAGATCGCCGTCCTGTGCCGTACCGCCACCGACTTCGCGGAGATCCAGGGAGCTCTCGTCGCCCGCGACATCCCCGTCGAGGTGGTGGGCCTCTCCGGGCTGCTGCACCTGCCCGAGGTGGCCGATCTCGTCGCCGTCTGCGAGGTCCTGCAGGACCCGGGGGCCAACGCCTCCCTCGTCCGTCTGCTCACCGGACCGCGCTGGCGGATCGGCCCGCGCGACCTGGCCCTCCTCGGACGCCGGGCACGGCTGCTCGTGTCCCACACGCGCGTGGGGGCCGACGAGGACCCGGACCGCCGGCTCGCCGCCGCCGTCGAGGGGGTCGACCCGGCCGAGGTGATATCGCTCGCGGACGCCCTCGACACCTTCCTGGAGACCCCCATCGAGACCCCGGGGGACGACGACGGGCTGCCCTTCTCGCCGGACGCGCGCGTGCGGTTCGCGCGCCTCGCCGCCGAACTGCGCGACCTGCGGCGCTCGCTCGCCGACCCGCTGATGGACGTCCTGCACCGGGTCCTCGCCGTCACCGGTCTTGAGGTCGAGCTCTCCGCGTCCCCGCACGCCCTGGCCGCCCGCCGCCGCGAGACCCTGTCGAACTTCCTGGACGTCGCCGCCTCCTTCGCGTCCGGTGACGGCGAGGCGAGCCTGCTGGCCTTCCTCGGCTTCCTGCGCACCGCGGCGCAGTACGAGAAGGGCCTCGACAACGCCCTGCCCGGCGGCGAGAACACCGTCAAGGTCCTCACAGCGCACAAGTCCAAGGGCCTGGAGTGGGACGTCGTCGCCGTGCCCGGCCTCGTCAACGGCACCTTCCCCAGCAGCCAGGGCCGCGAGAAGTGGACCGCCCAGGGCAAGGTCCTGCCGCACACCCTGCGCGGCGACGCCGACACGCTGCCCGACATCGAGGCATGGGACGCCCGGGGCATCAAGGCCTTCCACGAAGCCATGAAGGACCACCAGCACACCGAGGAACTCCGCCTCGGCTACGTCACGTTCACCCGCCCCCGATCGCTGCTGCTCGGCTCGGGCCACTGGTGGGGCCCCTCCCAGAAGCGCCCCCGCGGCCCGTCCGACTTCCTGCACGCCCTCTACGAGCACTGCGCGGCCGGACACGGCGAGATCGAGGCCTGGGCGGACGAACCGGCGGAGGACGAGGAGAACCCGGCCCTGCACGAGGCGTCCGCCGATCACGCCTGGCCGCTCCCGCTGGACGACGCGGCCCTCGCCAGGCGGCGTGCCGCGGCGGAGACCGTCCTCGCCCACCTGGAGCGTGTCGCGTCCCACGACGACGCCCATCCCGCCACCGCCGGGCACCGCCCGACGGCCACCCACGACCCCGCCTCCCACGAGGATCCGGAATGGCCGCCCCCGCGCGAGGACGAAGAGGAGCCCGATCCGTTCGCCTACGAAGAGGGCGACCTCCCCGAGGACGACCACACGCGGGACGACCTTCCCGAGGGTCCCTTCCCCGAGAGCGACGACTCCGACTCCGACTGGGACTCCTGGGCGACGGACCGTCCCGGCGAACGCCCGGCCGGGCACGGGACGAGCCGCCCGACCGTCCCGCACCAGGGCCACGCCCCTTCCGCCGGTGCGCGGCGGCACCCCGAGGACCCCGGCACCGAACGCCTCACACCCGAGGAGGCCCGCACCCTCGCCTCCTGGGACCGCGACCTGGACGCGCTCACCGGGGAACTCCTGCGCGCCCGCGCGAGCGTCACCGACGTACCACTGCCCGCCTCGCTCACCGCCTCCCAGCTGCTGCGCCTCGCCGCCGACCCGGACGGCTTCGCGCAGGAACTCGCGCGCCCCATGCCGCGCCCGCCGCAGCCCGCCGCCCGCCGGGGCACGCGCTTCCACGCGTGGGTGGAGTCCCGGTTCGAAGAGCTGCGGCTGCCGATGCTGGAGCCCGACGAGTTGCCCGGCAGTGATGCCGAGATCGCCGACGAGCGCGATCTGGAAGCCCTGAAGGACGCCTTCGAGCGCACCCCCTACGCCCACCGCACGCCCTACCGCGTCGAGGCACCCTTCCAGCTCGCCATCGCGGGGCGCGTGGTGCGCGGACGCATCGACGCCGTCTACAAGGACGGCGACGGCGACGGCGACGGGACGACGTACGAGATCGTCGACTGGAAGACCAGCCGGGAGCGGACCGCCGACCCGCTCCAGCTCGCGGTGTACCGCCTCGCCTGGGCCGAGCGCCAGGGCGTGCCCCTGGAATCCGTCACGGCCGCGTTCGTGTACGTCCGCGGCGGCGAGGTCGTCCGCCCGCACGACCTCCCGGACCGTGCCGCTCTGGAGCGGCTGCTCACCGAGGACCCCGCGGACCCGTCGGACGGGGTCCCCGGAGAACCGCCGGACGAACACGCCTCCGTGGGCCGCTAGGCTCGTGAACATGAGCAAGCCCGTTGACGACGCCGTCAGCACCGTCCGCACGTACATCGAGGCCCACCGCGCCGCCTTCCTCGACGACCTCATGGAATGGCTGCGCATCCCCTCGGTCTCGGCCCAGCCCGACCACGCCGCGGACGTGGCACGCAGCGCCGACTGGCTCGCCGCCAAACTCAGGGACACCGGCTTCCCGACCTGCGAGATCTGGCCCACCGCGGGGGCCCCGGCGGTCTTCGCCGAGTGGCCCTCCGAGGACCCCGACGCCCCCACCGTCCTCGTCTACGGACACCACGACGTGCAGCCGGCCGCCCGCGAGGACGGCTGGGACACCGACCCCTTCGAACCGGTGATCCGCGGCAACCGTCTCCACGCGCGCGGGGCCGCCGACGACAAGGGCCAGGTGTTCTTCCACACACTCGGCGTCCGGGCCCACCTCGCCGCCACCGGCCGCACCGCTCCGGCCGTACACCTGAAACTGCTCGTCGAGGGCGAGGAGGAATCCGGCTCCCCGCACTTCCGCCGGCTCGTCGAAGAGCGTGCGGAGCGGCTCGCCGCCGACGCGGTGATCGTCTCCGACACCGGCATGTGGTCCGAGGACACCCCAACGGTCTGCACCGGCATGCGCGGCCTCGCCGAATGCGAGATCGAGCTGCACGGGCCCGGCCAGGACATCCACTCCGGATCGTTCGGCGGCGCCGTGCCCAACCCGGCGACCGCCGCCGCCCGGCTGGTCGCGGCCCTGCACGATGAGCACGCACGCGTGGCCGTACCCGGCTTCTACGAAGGCGTCACCGAACTCACCGACCGCGAGCGCGAACTCTTCGCCGAGCTGCCCTTCGACGAGGAGCGGTGGCTGCGTACCGCCAGGTCGACGGCCACCCACGGAGAGGCCGGTCACACCACCCTGGAGCGCGTCTGGGCCCGCCCGACCGCCGAGGTCAACGGCATCGGCGGCGGCTACCAGGGCCCCGGCAGCAAGACGATCATCCCGTCCTCGGCCCTGGTGAAGCTCTCCTTCCGGCTGGTCGCGGGACAGGACCCCGACCACGTCGAGAAGGCCGTCCGCGCCTGGGCGGCCGACCAGGTGCCCGCCGGCATCCGGCACGAGATCACCTTCGGCCCGGCCACCCGCCCGTGCCTCACCCCGCTGGACCACCCCGCCCTGCAGTCCGTCGTGCGCGCCATGGGCCGTGCCTTCGAGCAGCCGATCCGCTACACCCGGGAGGGCGGCTCCGGGCCCGCCGCCGACCTCCAGGAAGTCCTCGATGCCCCGGTGCTCTTCCTGGGTATCTCCGTTCCCTCCGACGGCTGGCACGCCCCCAACGAGAAGGTCGAACTCGACCTCCTCATGAAGGGCGTCGAGACGGCCGCCCATCTGTGGGGCGACCTGGCCGAGAACTGGCGCGAGGCACACTGAACAAGCCGATCCCCACCCTCATGGGCGCTGCACACGCCCGTCCCGCTGAACCGCCCGCCGAAATAACCGTTCCACCGGGGGAGTTGGAAGCACCCGTGACCACCTGGACCGACCACAGCGCCGACCGTCCCATCTCGCTCACGGCGCCGAGCGGCATCGACCGCGCCGCCCACCACCGGCTCGACGAGGCCTGGCTCGCGGCGGCCTGGAGCCACCCCACCACCCGCGTCTTCGTGGTCTCCGGCGGTCAGGTGCTCATCGACGAGACGGCCGACGGCACCACCGAGCTCCTGATGACGCCCTCCTTCGAGGCCCCGCTCACCGAGGCGCACCGCTACTTCCTGGGCACGGACGACGACGGGGTGAGCTACTTCGCGCTCCAGAAGGACGCGCTGCCCGGCCGTATCGACCAGTCGGCCCGCCCTGCCGGGCTGCGCGAGGCGGGACTCCTGCTCTCTCCCCGCGACGCGGGACTGATGGTGCACGCCGTCGCGCTGGAGAACTGGCAGCGACTGCACCGCTTCTGCTCCCGCTGCGGCGAGCGCACGGTCATCGCCGCCGCCGGTCACATCCGCCGCTGCCCGGCCTGCGGCGCCGAGCACTACCCGCGCACCGACCCGGCCGTGATCATGGCCGTCACGGACGACGAGGACCGCATTCTGCTCGGCCGCCAGGTGCACTGGCCCGAGGGCCGCTTCTCCACGCTCGCGGGCTTCGTCGAGCCGGGTGAGTCGATCGAGCAGTCCGTGCGCCGCGAGGTCTTCGAAGAGGCGGGTATCACGGTCGGCGACGTCGAGTACGTCGCCAGCCAGCCCTGGCCGTTCCCCTCCAGCCTCATGCTGGGCTTCCTCGCCCGCGCCACCTCGTTCGAGATCAACGTCGACGGCGAGGAGATCGAAGAGGCCCGCTGGTTCTCCAGGGAAGACCTGCGGGCCGCCTTCGAGTCCGGAGAGGTCCTGCCTCCCTACGGAATCTCGATTGCGGCCCGCCTGATCGAGCTCTGGTACGGCAAGCCCCTGCCGATGCGGGGGACCGCCGTCTGACGTCTCTCAGACGCCGATCTTCTGCTTGACCTGGGCCAGCGAAGGGTTCGTCAGCGTCGAACCGTCCGGGAAGAGAACGGTGGGGACCGTCTGGTTCCCGCCGTTCGCCTTCTCCACGAACGCCGCGGACTGCGGGTCCTGCTCGATGTTGATCTCGTTGTACGTGATGCCCTCGCGGTCCATCTGGCTCTTCAGCCGACGGCAGTAACCGCACCACGTGGTGCTGTACATCGTCACAGTGCCCTGCATGTCCAACGGCTCCTTCACGGCTTCGGGTGCTTGCTCGCTGCCAGTGGAACGCAAGCGGCCGGGCCGCCATTCCCGCCGGGGGTATCCCCACACCCGACTCCCGTCCGGGCTCCCGCCCGCCCGTCGACCCGGCCCGTGCAGTGACGCCTGTCGCATTCGTACGACTGCGGGTGCCTCCCTGTGGACAACCGGCTCACCCGTCTCTGTGGACCTGGCAGCATGGCGGGGTGACAGCAGCAACGCACTCCACCCTCTTCCCGCAGGTTCCGGACACGGCCGACGCGGTGCTCGACGGGCTCGACCCCGAGCAGCGCGAGGTCGCCACCGCCCTGCACGGTCCGGTGTGCGTCCTGGCGGGCGCCGGCACGGGCAAGACCCGGGCGATCACCCACCGCATCGCCTACGGAGTGCGCGCCGGAATCCTCCAGCCCTCCAGCGTGCTCGCCGTCACCTTCACCAACCGGGCCGCCGGCGAGATGCGCGGACGGCTGCGCCAGCTCGGCGCCGGGGGAGTGCAGGCGAGGACCTTCCACTCCGCCGCGCTGCGCCAGCTCCAGTACTTCTGGCCGAAAGCGGTCGGCGGCAGCCTGCCCCGGCTCGTGGACCGCAAGATCCAGCTCGTCGCGGAGGCGGCGGCCGCCTGCCGCATCCGCCTCGACCGAGGAGAGCTGCGGGACGTCACGGGCGAGATCGAGTGGTCCAAGGTCACCCAGACCATCCCCGCCGACTATGCGGCGGCCGCCGCCAAGGCCGGCCGCGAAGCCCCCAGGGACCCGGCCGAGATCGCCCAGATCTACTCCGCGTACGAGGACCTGAAGCGCGACCGCGCCGTCATCGACTTCGAGGACGTCCTGCTGCTGACGGTCGCCGTCCTGCAGGACCGCCACGACATCGCCGAACAGGTCCGCTCCCAGTACCAGCACTTCGTCGTCGACGAGTACCAGGACGTCAGCCCGCTCCAGCAGCGGCTCCTGGAGCTGTGGCTCGGCGAGCGGGACAGCCTCTGCGTGGTCGGTGACGCCAGCCAGACGATCTACTCGTTCACCGGTGCAACTCCTGACCACCTGCTCGACTTCCGTACCCGTCACCCCGGAGCCACCGTCGTCAAGCTGGTCCGCGACTACCGCTCCTCGCCCCAGGTCGTCCACCTTGCCAACGGGCTGCTCTCCCAGGCCCACGGCCGGGCGGCCGAGCACCGCCTCGAACTGATCTCCCAGCGACCGCCGGGAGCCGAACCCGTCTACGCCGAGTACACGGACGAGCCCGCCGAGGCCGAGGGCGCCGCCCGGCGGATCCGCGACCTCATCGCCTCCGGCGTCCCCGCCGCCGAGATCGCCATCCTGTTCCGGACGAACTCCCAGTCCGAGACCTACGAACAGGCGCTGGCCGACGCCGGTGTCCCCTACCAGCTGCGGGGCGCCGAGCGTTTCTTCGACCGCCCCGAAGTGCGCAAAGCGGGATCGGCCCTGCGCGCCGCGGCCCGCTTCGGCGGCAACGACGCACTGCTCGACGACGCCGACGACCTGCCGTCGCAGGTGCGGGCGGTGCTCTCCGGCGAAGGCTGGACGACCCGGCCCCCGGCCGGCTCCGGTGCGGTCAGAGAGCGCTGGGAGTCGCTGGCCGCCCTGGTGAACCTCGCGCAGGACTTCGCGACCGCCAAGGCAGGTGCGACCCTCTCCGACCTGGTGGCCGAGCTCGACGAACGGGCGAACGCCCAGCACGCCCCGACCGTTCAGGGCGTCACCCTCGCCTCCCTCCACTCCGCCAAGGGGCTGGAGTGGGACGTGGTCTTCCTGGTCGGTGTGGCCGAGGGCATGATGCCGATCACCTATGCAAAGACCGATGAGCAGGTCGAGGAGGAACGCCGCCTCCTGTACGTGGGGGTGACCCGGGCCCGCGAGCACCTCTTCGTCTCCTGGGCGCTGGCCCGATCACCGGGTGGCCGTGCGGGCAGACGCCCCAGCCGGTTCCTGGACGGTCTGCGTCCGGGCTCCGTCGCCACGGCCGGACGGGGCGGCGGCGGTGGGGCCGGAGGCATCGAGCGCGGAGTCCGTGGTGGAGGCGCCACCGCCGTCGGGCGCAGAAGCCGCACCCCGGCGCGCTGCCGGGTCTGCGGGCGGACACTCACCGATGCCGGTGAGATGAAGCTGATGCGCTGTGAGGGCTGCCCCTCCGACATGGACGAGGGGCTCTACGAGCGGCTGCGCGAGTGGCGTGCGGTGCAGGCGGAGCGCAGTGGACAGCCGGCGTTCTGCGTCTTCACCGACAAGACGCTGATGGCGATCGCCGAGACCGCGCCGGACGACGCGGGAGAGCTCGCCCGGATCCCTGGCGTCGGTGTGCGCAAGCTCAACCGCTTCGGGGCCGATGTTCTGGCCATCTGCGCAGGTCGTGAGGTCGGGGAGGAGCACGAGAGTGACTGATTCAAACTCGTCGAAAAAATAGTTTGCGCATGCCCCAGCAATCCCCATAGGTTCTTAACCACGGCAGCAGCGGCCTTCTCCGAGGCCCTGGTTCCGTGCTGTACTTAATAACCGTCGGGTCGGCTCACGCCGATCCCCCAAGACGCCGAGAGGAGGCGATTCCAGTGATCAGCATCAACACCAGCTTCATCAGGACCGTGAAAATGACCGATCTCTCGGCCGTCGTCTCCACCTGCTCGCTCGGCGTCTCGAACGTGGCCACCGGTCTGTCCGGCATCAGTGCCGGCCGTCCCGTGTCCTCCGTGTCTCTCGCGGGTCTTCCCATCCGTGAGCGCAATGAGCGACCGACGCAGGCACTGGAAGCGGCAGTAGTGGCAGAGGCGCATGCCTATGCCTTTGCGGCAGCCGGTGCCGGATCCCTGAAGCAGACGCAGCAGCACCACACGATGTGGGCCTTCCGTGGGCCTGAACCCTGGAGTGATCCAGCCTGATTCGATCAGGCCGGCGCCTTCAGGGCCGCGGAACCCCACCCGGGATCCGCGGCCCTTCTGTTTGTCCCCGACCGGGGACGACAGAGCGAAGGGGCCTCGGGACAAGAGAACCCGGTACCAGCCGCCAACCGGCCGACCCGGCCGGCACGACCAGACGAGGAAAACCAACCGTGCAACTCGAAGCGCACGCCCCGTCCGTACCGCCTTCCGACACGATCCCCCCGCCCGGCTCCACGGAGGACTCCACCTTGATCCCGCTCACTGCGCTCACCGCGCTCGACGACGCCATCGAGAACCTCGGCGTACCCGTCCCCTGCCGTTCGTACGACCCGGAGGTCTTCTTCGCCGAGTCGCCGGCCGATGTCGAGTACGCCAAGTCGCTCTGCCGTACCTGCCCGCTGATGGAGGCTTGCCTCGCCGGCGCCAAGGAGCGGCGTGAGCCCTGGGGCGTCTGGGGTGGCGAGCTCTTCGTCCAGGGTGTTGTCGTGGCCCGCAAGCGGCCGCGTGGCCGCCCGCGCAAGAACCCGGTTGCGGCATGAACATCCGAGGAACGATCGACCGCCCCCTGACGAACGACCCCAAGAAACAGGCCCCGATGAAGCCGTCCACGAGCGAGCCCGCCGGCTCCGCGACCCCAGACTTCACTTCTCACGGCGCGAACGCCTCGCGTCAGAACAGGACCCGAGAGATGCAACTCATCCCAGAAGCCCTGGCTCGTGCGCATATGCACGAGCAACTGCACCAGGCTGAGCAGGAACGCCGGGCCGTGCGCCTGGCGACCGCTCGCCGCATGCAGCGCCGGGCCGAGCGCGCTTCGCTGCGTGCCCGCCGTGCGCTGGCCATGGCGGTCATGCAGTAGTCGACCCCGGTCGCTCTGACAGCCGCAGCAGTTGCAGGCACATCCACATCCTCGCGGGGGCCGGTCCGGTCGGACCGGCCCCCGCGGTGCGTTGTGCGAGGCGATCCGCGGACCGCGGGGATATCGTCGCCGGGTGACGAGTCTTCCCGGGGACAGTGACAGCACAGGTCCGGCACCGCGGTCCGACGCGGGCGGGGACCACAGAATCGTGTGCGCCCGCTGCGGCACCGGGGCCGACGGCCCCCGGCCGACGTGGAGCTGCTCCGTCGAGAACGGCACCCGCCACTACTTCTGCGACACCTGCTCGCGCAGCAACCTCAGAGCGATCGAGGGCCGCCTCGACTCGGCCTGGTGGTAGCCCGGCCGGCTCAGGCCTCGGCGGCAGGCAACTCCTCGTCCAACTCCTCGGCGGCCTCGTCGTCGTCCGCGTCCTCTGTCTGCTCCGCGTCCTCATCCACCGGAACGAATCCCGGCAGCCACTCCTCCAGTTCGTCGCGCAGCCGCACCGTCGCGCCGAGCTGACACAGGACGCCGATGGTGCTGAGCGTCACCCGGTGTATCAGGAGGTACGACGGCGGCAGGTTCAGCTGCCGGCCCAACTGGTGGGCGGGGGACCGCGGATCGGCGATCCGGGCGGCCTGACTGCGCATCCAGCCGCGGGTGAAGGTGAACGCGTCGACCTGCGCCGGTTCGATGATCGGCACGAGGTAGTCCAGGACCGCGTCCGGGTCGAGGTCTATCGACTCCTTGACGAAGCCGTCCTCGCGGAGCAGTTCGTAGACCCCCTCCGCGTCGCCGTCCAATGTCATTCGGAGGGAGTCGCCGATCGTCTGCGGCAGGCCACCCGGGAGCCGGTCCACCGTGCCGAAGTCCAGGACGCCCAGACGCCAGCCACTCTCCTCGTCCGGCAACAGACGGAAGTTCCCCGGGTGCGGGTCGGCGTGCAGCAGACCCGTGCGGGCGGGGCCGGAGAAGAGGAAGCGGGCCAGCAACTGGCCGGCGCGGTCGCGCTGCTCCTCGGTGCCGTCGGTGATCACCTCCGACAGCGGTACGCCGTCGATCCACTCGGTCACCAGAACCTGGTCGCACTGGTGGACCACCGCGGGCACCAGCACGTCCGGATCGTCCGCGAACTCCTCCGCGTGCGCCGCCTGGGCCTGCGCCTCCAGGCCGTAGTCGAGCTCTTCGGAGACCCGGTCGCGCAGCTCCGCGATGAGCGGCTTGATGTCCATGCCGGGGATCAGCGGTCCGAGCAGCCGGGCGAACCGGCTGAGCTGGGTCAGATCGGAGAGCAGGGCGTCCCCCGCTCCCGGGTACTGCACCTTGACGGCGACCTCGCGCCCGTCGTGCCACACCGCCCGGTGCACCTGGCCGATCGAGGCCGCCGCGGACGGCTTGTCCTCGAACTCCAGGAACAGCTCGCCCCAGTCCGCGCCGAGCCGCTCCTCCAGCACGGAGTGGACCGTGCGCGTCGGCATCGGGGGCGCCGCCTCCTGGAGTTTCGTCAGCGCCGCCCGGTACGGGCCCGCGACCTCCTCCGGGAGTGCCGACTCGAAGACGGACAGTGCCTGCCCGAACTTCATCGCGCCGCCCTTGAGCTCCCCGAGGACCTTGAAGAGCTGCTCAGCGGTGCGCTGCTGGAGCTCGCGGCCCACGAGCTCCGCGGACGCCCCGCCGATGCGCTTGCCGAGTCCCCAAGTCGCACGCCCGGCGAAGCCGAGCGGCAGCGCGGCGAGTTTGGCAGTACGGGTTACTGCCTTCCGGGGAAGATCAGACATGCGCCCTCCAGGTCCCAGCAAGCCCTGCCGCGTGCGACTGTTGCCCTGCCATTGTCGCGTGCGGCTCCTCGTCCTCGGAGGCCCGCTCCCCTTTTGTTTTCTCAGCGGCTCCGCAAGGGCATCCGGGATGGGCCCAGATCGGCTTCGCATGCCAGTCGCAGCCCGGTAGAGACGCCTCCCAGCGGACCCCTGCGGCGGAGGGCGCATCCCCGTCCAGGAAGGCGAGCGCATGGCTCGCGGCCAGTCCGGCGACCGCCGCGGCCAAGGCCAGATCACACGCGGGCACCCGGCGCTGCCGCCCGGAGCGCCACTGCGCCACCAGACGCGGCCAGGTCGGATCCCGGTCGGTGCGCACCTGGTCCAGGCAGCCCGCACAGCCGGTGTCACCGGGCAGCACCAGGGGCCCCACGACCCCGGTCGCCTCGACGACCCCGGCGTACAGATGAGGTGTTCCCGAGGAGATCAGAGGCTCGGCGGAGACCGGATCGGGTGCGTGCACGGACAGGGCGTCCCGGGGAGCGAGGATCACCAGGGACAGTCCGCGGGTCGCTTCCCCCTCCCGCTCCCTGGAGGTCGACCGGGGCGAACGGTCCGGGGCCGCACGCCGCACCGCCCGCCGGGCGGCGTCCTCACGGCGCTCACCGATCGACTCGACGGGCAACCCGCCCGGCGAGACGTCCCCCGGCTCGACCCGGCCCAGGTCGCGCACCTGCACCTCGCCCACCCCGGCGCCCGCGAGCAGCGCGGCCAGGACGACCCCCACCCGGCCGGCGCCCCGCACCTGGACCCGTAGGGCACGGCGGGCCGCGAGGCGCTCGACGGCCCCGCCCGGCTCGCGAGCGACGAGGGAGAGCGAGGCGAGATCGGGCCGTATCCGCTCCATGACCTCCTTCTTCTCCCGCAGCGCGGCCGCGGCCGCGCCGCCTCCGGTCGCGTCGTCCAGCAGCCCCGAACGGGCCAGCCGGTCCACCAGACCGTCGACATGTCCGTCCGGCAGGCCCATCTCTCGTCCCTGCTCGCGCAACAGCGGCATCCCGCGCGTTCCGTCGAGCAGGTCGAGGAAGCTGCCGGTCGCCGTGTCCATCGGGCCCAGCACCATCGCGTGCGCCGGCGCCATGCCGAACTGCACCGTGTTGAGATCCCGCCAGGCGCGCCGCAGCGCGGGCTTCACGATCGGATGCATGACCTACCCCCGTAGACCGTAGTACGTCCCCGAATGTCCGCCGGGTGCTCCCGCAGCGCGGACCGAATGCCAGCATGCCGGGCCCGTCCGGACGCCGCCGAAAGTTGTCCACAGGCGGCATCGTTCGTCGTACAAATCGAACACGGGGGGTGTGGATCTACACCGAACCGTCCCGGGGACGGGACTTCCCCCATGTGCAGCGGGTAACGTCGGGGCGTGCCCGCCGACCCACTGCACCGCGCCGCAAAACCACAGCGCAGCACGACGAGCCCGCCGCCGAGCGGTTCGGGGGCGAGCGCGATCGAGGTCCGCAGGAGCGCCCGTCGGCGCAGAACGGTTTCCGCGTACCGCGAGGGCGATCGCACCGTCGTGCTCATCCCCGCCCGCATGTCCGAGGCGGAGGAGCAACGCTGGGTGACCGTCATGCTCGACAAGCTGGCCGCGCAGGAGAGTAAACGGGTGCTCGGCGACACCGAGCTGTCCGAACGCGCCGAGCGGCTGTCGGCGCAGTACTTCGATGGCCGCGCGCGCCCCTCGTCGGTCCGCTGGGTCACCAACCAGAACACACGCTGGGGCTCGTGCACCCCCTCCGAGGGCAGCATCCGGCTGTCGCACCGGCTCCAGGGCATGCCCGAGTACGTCGTCGACTACGTCCTTCTGCACGAGCTCGCCCACCTGCTCGTTCCCGGCCACGGGCCGCGCTTCTGGCGTCTTCTGGAGGCCTACCCGCGCACCGAGCGGGCCCGCGGCTATCTCGAAGGGGTCGTCGCGGCGGACCGGCTGCCCCGGATGCCGGCCACGGGCGACGAATAGGGCCGTCCGTCCTTCGGCGGAGACCGGACGGCACCCCGCGGCGGGGGCGATTGTGTACCGGGTCTGTACCGGCTGAGTCCAGTCCAAGATTTTGCCGTTAGCCTGACGCGACGCACTCGTATCGGGATGGGGGACGGTCGTTACGCATGGCCAGGGAATTCCAACGCGGCCACAAGGCCAAGATCACTGACCTCACCGCGGGCACCGATCTGTACGTAGGTGTGCAGATCGCCGGCCCCGGACTGACCTTCGACATCAGCTGCTTCGGGCTCGACGCCGACGAGCAGCTGTCCGACGACCGGTACTTCGTCTTCTTCAACCAGCCGAAGTCCCCCGAGGAGTCCATTCAGCTGCTCGGCGCCCAGTCGGGTGACACCGAGTCCTTCCGTGTCACCCTCGACCGGATCCCGGCGCAGATCCAGAAGCTGTCGTTCACGGCGACCCTCGACGGCGCCGGACAGATGTCGCAGATCGCCCCCGGGTACCTGCGCATCGTCGCGGGCGGTGAAGAGGTGGCCCGGTACGCGTTCAGCGGCGCCGAGTTCTCCACCGAGCGCGCCGTGATGCTGGGCGACTTCTACCTGAAGGACGTATGGCGGTTCGCCGCCGTGGGACAGGGCTTCGACGGCGGCCTCGACGCGCTGCTGAAGAACTTCGGCGGCGAGGTCGCCGAGGAGGAGCCCGCCGCGCAGCAGCCGCAGTCCGGCGCCGCTCCGTCCTTCGCACCGCCCGCCTTCGGGGCACCCGCACAGGCCCCGGCCCAGGGGTTCGCGCCGCCGCCCGGTGCCACTCCGCCGGCCCCGGCGCCCGCGCCCTCCGTGCACCACGCGCCCACCATCGTGGCGCCGCTGCACGCCCCGGGCGGAGCCACGGTGCCGCCGCCGGGACCCGCTCCGTACGCGCAGCCCCCCGGCCCTCCCGGTCCGCCCGGCCCGCCGCCGGGCTACGGCCAGCAGCCGCCCGGCCAGACGGCCCCGATGCCTCCGGGCTACGGGCAGCAGGCGCCGAGCGCGCCTCCCGGATACGGCCAGCAGCCTCCGTCGGCACCGCCCGGCTACGGTCAGCAGCCGCAGTACGGGCAGATTCCGGGCCAGGCGCCCGGACCGCACCCGGGGCAGCCCGGCGCGCCCTCCCCCTACGGCGTTCCCCAGGGATCTCCGCAGGTCGGAGCAGGGGTGGCCGCGGCGCTCGGTGCCTTCAAGGAGACGCCGACCGGTCAGCGCTGGACTCCGCAGAACAAGAAGCTCATCCGTGTCGACCTCGGCGTCGGCGGTCAGCCCGTGCTGGCCCGGCAGGGCAGCATGGTGCTCTATCAGGGCAAGGTCGACTTCAGCTACAAGGGCGCCGGATTCGCCGGTCGGCTCGTGGGCAACGCGACCGGCCAGGAGATGCAGCTGATGCGCTGCACCGGTCAGGGCCAGGTGTTCTTCGCCGAGAACGCCACCCATGTGCACCCGATCGAACTCCAGGGTGACGCGATCTGTGTCTCCGCGGAGAACGTGCTCGCCTTCGACGAGTCCCTGCAGTACGAGGTCCGTCGCATCGAGGGGCACGGCATTCCCGGTGGCGCGCTGTTCACGATGCAGTTCCAGGGGACCGGCACCATCGTCGTCAAGACGCACGGCGCGCCCGTCGTCCTGCCGGTGACGCCCACGACCTTCGCCGACTGCAACGCCGTCGTCGCCTGGTCCGCGGCCGCCCAGGTGATCGTCTCCAGCCAGGTGCGGATGCGCCGGAACGCCTACCCGGGCGACACCGGCGAGAGCGTGAACCTCCAGTTCCGTGCCGCGCCCGGCAGTTTCGTCGTCGTCCAGCCGTACGAGGTCTGAGGGAGCCCGTCATGAACCAGCCATTCGCGGGCTTCGCCCCTGCACCCGTCACCGCGCGCATGGAGAACCACGGCAGCCACATGCTGAAGGTCGCCATGCAGAGCGGAAACGACCTCTTCGCGCGCGTGGGCTCGATGGTCGCCTACGAAGGGTTCGTCCAGTACGAGCCCAACCCGCCCGCCGTACGCCAGATCGCGCGCGACTGGATGACCGGCGAGGGCGCGCCCCTCATGAAGTGCTCCGGCGACGGCCTGCTCTACCTGGCCGACTACGGGGCGGACGTCGTCGTCATCAACCTCAACGGCGACGCGATCTCCGTCAACGCCACCAACCTGCTCGCCTTCGACACGCAGCTCACCTGGGGCGTGGAGCGGGTCAAGGGGCTCGCCAAGTTCGCCGGACAGGGTCTGTGGAACACCAAGATCTCCGGCCAGGGCTGGGTCGCGCTGACCTCCCGGGGCAAGCCCATCGTCGTCGACTGCGGCGGCGGTGAGGACGAGACGTACGTCGACCCGGACGCGCTCGTCGCGTGGTCCCCGAACCTCAAGGTGAAGGGCAAGCGCAGCTTCAAGGCGCAGTCGCTGATCGGCCGCGGCAGCGGCGAGGCGTACCAGATGGCGTTCTCCGGTACCGGCATCGTCGTCGTGCAGCCCAGCGAGGACAGCACCGACCGCCTCCGAGTCCGGGGCTGAGGGGGAACAGGACACCATGCAGAGCCCGATTTTCGGCTACAACGACCAGCAGACCCAGGACCGCTACAGCCTGCAGAACTCGCAGATGCTCCGCGTCGTCCTGGAGGGGCACGACGACATCCTCGCCCGCAAGGGCACCATGGTCGCCTACCAGGGACTCGTCGAGTTCGACGCCGAGTACCAGAACAGCGGCCAGCACCGCGCGCGTGCCTACACCGGCGAGGGGCTCGACCTGATGCGCTGCCACGGGCAGGGCACGGTCTACTTCGCCAACCTCGCCCAGCACGTGCACGTCGTCGACGTGGACCAGGACGGTCTCACCGTCGACAGCAGCTATGTGCTCGCGATGGACTCCGCGCTCCACCACGAGGTCATCGCCGTGGACAGCCAGTACGGCATCTCCGGCTCGGGGAAGTACCAGCTCAACATCACGGGACGCGGCAAGGTCGCGCTGATGACCTCCGGGATGCCCCTGATGATGCAGGTGACCCCGGACCGCTACGTGAACTGCGACGCCGACGCGATCGTCGCGTGGTCCACGAGCCTGCGCGTCCAGATGCAGGCCCAGACCCACTCCTCCGGCGTGTGGCGGCGCCGCGGCAACACCGGTGAGGGCTGGGAGCTCAGCTTCATGGGCAACGGCTACGTACTGGTCCAGCCCAGCGAACTGCTGCCGCCGCAGAACGCGGCGATCGGCCAGGGGCTGCGCGCCCAGTACGGCATGGGCCAGCAGGGTGTCCAGGCGCAGAACCAGGGCAACGCCTGGAGCTGACCGCGGACGGTCCGGCCCGCAGCAGCGGCACGGAACGAGACGAACGGCGTAAGGGGCGACCGCCTGAGTGGTCGCCCCTTACGCCGTTCGTCGACGTCCGTCCCTCCCGCGGTACCTCCGGTCGGCCCGGCAGGCCCCGTCAGGGCGAGGGCTCACAGCCGGGCGCGGGCCGCCTCCACAAGGCGTACGACCGACGCGTCGGCCACCTCGGAGACCTCGTCGTACGAGAACCAGCGCAGGTCGAGGGACTCGTCACTGATGGCCTCGACCGCGTCGGACGGGGCGAGGGCGACGTACTGCACGTCCAGATGCCAGTGGCACGGAGCCGGGATGGCGTGCCGGTCCAGCGTCGCGGGGCCACCCGGTGCCAGGGTCAGCCCCCGGATGCCCGCCTCCTCGGTCGCCTCGCGCAGGGCGGCGGCCGCCAGCGTCGCGTCGCCCGGCTCGCAGTGGCCGCCCATCTGCAGCCACATCCGGAGCTTGCGGTGCAGCGTCAGCAGAACGCGGCCCCGCTCGGGGTCGATGACCAGGGCGCTCGCCGTGATGTGCCCGGCGTGACACGACTTCCACGTGCCGTCCGGGTGCTCGGCCAGATGGTCCAGGTAGACCTGTCGGAGCTCGTCCTGGCCCTCGTGACTCTTCAGTACGAGGACCGCGTCGTCGTGCAGGCTCACTCGGTGCCGTCGCCCTTTGCCTCGCCCTTTGCCTCGCCCTTTTCGTCGCCCTTGGAGTCGTCGTTCTCGGCGTCGGCGGTCTCCGAGGAGGAGTCCTTCGTCAGATTCGGCTTGCCGGCCGAACCGCTCGCGGCCTCGCCGAGCATCTTGTCGAGCTCGGAGAAGTCCATGTGCTCGCGGTGCACGAAGCCGTCCGGGTCGTCCAGGTCGGAGGCGGTGGGCAGCATGTCCGGGTGGGCCCACAGGCCGTCCCGGCCGTCCACACCGCGCGCGTCGGTGAGCGAGGCCCACAGGCGCGAGGCGTCCCGCAGCCGGCGCGGACGCAGCTCCAGGCCGATCAGAGTGGCGAACGTCTGCTCGGCGGGACCGCCCGTGGCGCGGCGGCGGCGCAGCGTCTCGCGCAACGCGTCGGCCGACGACAGGCGCGGCTTGGCGGCCGCGTGCACGACCGCGTCGACCCAGCCCTCGACGAGCGCGAGCGCCGTCTCCAGACGGGCGAGCGCGGCCTTCTGCTCCGGCGTGTCCTCCGGCTGGAACATGCCCTGCTGCAGCGCCTGCTGCAGCTCCTCCGGGTTCTGCGGGTCGAACTGGCCGACCACGTCCTCCAGCTTCGCGGTGTCGACCTTGATCCCGCGCGCGTAGCCCTCGACAGCGCCGAACAGGTGAGAGCGCAGCCACGGCACGTGCGCGAAGAGGCGCTGGTGGGCGGCCTCGCGCAGCGCGAGATAGAGCCGCACCTCCTCCTGGGGGACGCTCAGGTCCTTGCCGAAGGAGGCGATGTTCAGCGGGAGCAGCGCGGCCTTGCCGACCGGGCCGAGCGGCAGGCCGATGTCGGTCGAGCCGACGACCTCGCCCGCCAGGACGCCCACGGCCTGCCCGATCTGCGTGCCGAACATGGCACCGCCCATGGAGCGCATCATGCCGATGAGCGGGCCCGCCATGGCCTGCATCTCCTCGGGCAGGACATCGCCCATGGCCGCGCCGACGCGCTCGGCGACCGGGTCGACCAGCTCCTTCCACACGGGGAGGGTCGCCTCGACCCACTCGGCGCGGCTCCAGGCCAGCGCGGAGCCCGCGCCGGACGGCAGCGACGTCGCGTCGTCGAGCCACAGGTCGGCCAGACGCACCGCCTCCTCGACGGCGAGCCGCTCGGCGGGGCCGACGCTCGCGTCCTTGGTGCCGTCAGAAGTCCCCTGGGAGACCGTCTGGCGGGCGATCTGCTTCGCCATGTCCCAATTCACCGGGCCGCCCTCGTACGAGAGCATCTGGCCCAGCTGCTGGAACGCGGCGCCGAGATCATTGGGGTTCATCGAGCCGAACATGGCTGCGAGGGGATTGTCGGCTCCGGGACCACCGGCACCTGGCCCGAAACCGAAAGGTCCCTGGCCACCGCCGCCCTGCTGGTCCTTCTTCTTGCCCTCGTCGCCGTTCTCCGGCTCCTCCGGCGGAAGGCCGAATCCGAATGGGGTGTCACTCACGGGATTCCTCGGCTGGTAAGGCCGCCGGGTTCGTTCCGACGGCGGCTGCCCACAACACCACCCAGCGTAGACACCTGAACCCGATCGGGCCTCGGTGCTTCGCCGACTCGTCGCCTGCGGCAGGATGGATGCCACCTGGTAGGGGCGCGTCACGCGCGTCCGTTACTGAAGACAACCGCTGGAGACGCCCGGTGAGTTCCCCAGATCCACAGGTTCGCGCAGCGCGAAACCGCTCAACCAGCCCGGCCGCACGCGGCCCCGTCGTCGCGGTCACCGGTGCCGCGGCGGGTGTGGGCGCCATGCTCACGGAACGGCTGGCCGCCAGCGAGGAGATCAAGCAGGTCGTCGCCATCGACGAGCGGCGCGGCGAGTGCGCCGACGCCCAGTGGCACATCCTGGACGTCCGGGACCCGGCGATCGCCGAGAAGCTGCGCGGCGCGGACGTCGTGGTGCACCTGGCGCTCGACCTCGACCTGGAGACGGACGCGGCGGCCCGGACGGCCTACAACGTCCGGGGGACGCAGACCGTGCTCACCGCCGCCGCGGCGGCCGGTGTCCACCGTGTCGTCCTGTGCACGTCGGCGATGGTCTACGGGGCGCTGCCCGACAACGAACTGCCGCTCGCCGAGGACGCCGAACTGCGGGCGACCGCCGAGGCCACGGGCGTCGGAGACCTCCTGGAGATCGAGCGGCTCGCCCGTCGCGCGCCCCGGGCGCACCCCGGTCTGAACGTGACGGTCGTACGGCCCGGCGTGCTGGTCGGCGGCGGTACCGACACCGCGCTGACCAGGTACTTCGAGTCGCCGCGACTGCTGGTCGTGGCGGGGTCGCGGCCCGCCTGGCAGTTCTGCCACGTCGAGGACCTGTGCAGTGCCCTGGAGTACGCGGTCGTCGAGAAGGTGGAGGGCGAGCTGGCCGTCGGGTGCGACGGCTGGCTGGAGCAGGAGGAGGTGGAGGAGCTGAGCGGGATCCGGCGGATGGAGCTGCCGTCCGCGGTCGCGCTGGGCGCCGCCGCCCGGCTCCACCGGATCGGCCTCACCCCTTCGCCCGCGGGCGACCTGGCCTACACGATGTACCCCTGGGTGGTGAGCGGGAGCCGGCTGCACGACGCCGGGTGGCGGCCCCGGTGGACCAACGAGGAGGTCCTCGCCGAGCTGCTGGAGGAGGTCGCCGGGCGGCACACCGTGGCCGGGCGGCGACTGGGCCGCAAGGACGCCACGGCGGCGGGCGCGGCGGGCGCGACGGTGGCGCTGCTCGGCGCGGCGGCTGTCGTCCGCCGCGCGCGAAAGGCCCGACGCCGGATGTGAGCCCGGGCGTGTCGCGGCCTTCTGGCTCCCTCCGGAAGGCCTGCGCACACACTGCGTGCCGTCTGTGCGGTGCCCGTCCGGTAGGTCCGGTCTGTAGGAGGCTCCAACCCGGCACGCGCGCGTGCCGGGTGAAAGGTCTATTCCGCCCTGTCGGCGGGGTGCGGCACGATGGAGTCATGGCACCTACCAATGACCATCCCGGCGAGCAGGGCGCGCAGGATCCGATCCGGCTGCTGGCGATCCGTGACGAGCCGCTCTCCCTGGACGAGGTCTTCCGCGCCGTCGGGGACGACGCCGCCGGGGGGACCGCGCTCTTCGTGGGAACGGTGCGCAACCACGACGGCGGTGCCGACGTGGACTCCCTCGGGTACTCCGGTCACCCCAGCGCCGAGGCGGAGATGCGGCGGGTCGCCGAGAAGGTCGTCGCCGACTACCCGGTGCGGGCGCTGGCCGCCGTTCACCGGGTGGGCGATCTGCGGGTCGGGGACCTCGCGGTCGTCGTCGCCGTGGCGTGTCCGCACCGGAGCGAGGCGTTCGAGGCCTGCCGCAAGCTCATCGACGACCTCAAGCACGAGGTACCGATCTGGAAGCACCAGACGTTCTCCGACGGGTCGCAGGAATGGGTCGGCGCCTGCTGATCGACACCTCCGGTCGCATGACGGGTCCTCCGGTTGCGTAACCGGGGCCCTGCCGTGAGCGTTAACCGTGCGGATGGTTAATCTGCTGATCAGTCAGTTGCGGTCGCTCATGGGGTTGGGAGGTCGACATGGCGGCGCTCGCCTGGTTGCTGATTCCGCTTATGGCTGCGATCGGTGCCGGAGTGTGGGGCGTTTGGGCCGGCCGGAATCGCAAGGCCGCGGGAGACGGCGTCGAGCTCGCTGGATACACGCGCTTCCGTGAGGCCATGGAGCGGTCGGACGTCGAGGCGAAGGCACCCTCCGACGTGCTCTGAGAGCCCCGGTCCGCCGGGGCCTCGGCGGCTCGGTGAGCGGATCCCGGCGGCACTCCGTACGGGCGGCCCCGACGGTGCGCCGACAGGTGTGTCCCGTACTGTCGTTCCATGCCACGCCGCACCGCGACGATGCTCGCCTCCACTCTGATCCTGATCGCGCTCCTGTGCGCGGGAGTGTTCATCAAAGTGCCCTACGCGGAGATGTCACCGGGTCCCACGGTGAACACGCTGGGCGACCACGACGGCGAGCCGGTGCTGCAGATCTCCGGGCGAAAGACGTACCCGACGACCGGTCACCTGAACATGACCACGGTCCGGGTGACGAGCGCCGACTACAACATGAACCTCGTCGAGGCCGTCTACGGCTGGCTGGCCCACGACAACAAGGTCGTGCCGCACGACACCCTCTACCCGGACGGCAAGACCGAGCAGCAGTCGACGCAGGAGAACGCCGAGGAGTTCAGCCAGTCGCAGGAGAGCGCCAAGGTGGCCGCGCTCAACGAGCTGGGCATCCCGGTGAAGTCCTGGGTGATCGTCGCGACCGTCCTCAAGGGCTCCCCGGCCGAGGGCCGGCTGCACGCCGGTGACGTCATCAAGTCCGTCGACGGCACCGTGGTGAAGGCGCCCGACGACGTCGCCAAGCTGGTCACCAAGCACAAGCCCGGTGACAAGGTGGTGTTCACGATCGTGCCGGCCAAGGAGCAGGCGGCCGCCGAGAAGGAGCACACGACGGCGACCACGACCAAGAACGTGACGATCACCACGACCCACTCCGATGACAAGGGCGGTGACCGTGCCATCGTCGGGATCTCGGCCGGGACCGACCACACGTACCCCTTCACCATCGACATCAAGCTCGCCGACGTCGGGGGCCCGAGCGCCGGTCTGATGTTCGCGCTCGGCATCGTGGACAAGCTCACCCCGGGGAACCTCACCGGCGGCAAGTTCGTGGCAGGCACCGGGACCATCGAGGACGACGGCAAGGTCGGACCCATCGGCGGCATCGAGTTGAAGACCGTCGGCGCGCGCGACAAGGGCGCCAAGTACTTCCTGACGCCGAAGGACAACTGCGCCGCCGCGGCCAAGGACACCCCGAGCGGGCTCACGCTCGTCAAGGTCGGCACCATCGACGACGCGATGAACGCCCTGAAGGACATCAGCGCGGGCCGGACCTCCGACCTGCCGAAGTGCACCACCAAGGGCTGACGGACACCGCCCGCCGCACAGCAGCACTCCGACGAGAGGGGGCGCCCGGAAACTTCCGGGCGCCCCCTCTCGTCGTCGGTCCGCGGGTCAGTCGGCGAACGTCGTCGACAGCGCGTCCGCGAGGCCGGGCACGAGACCCGCGCCCGTGAGGACCTCCGTCGACGCGTCCTTCTCGCGTAGCCGCAGGGCGGAGTCGCGGGTTCCGTCACGCAGTACGCCGACCGTCATCCGGACCTCCTGGCGGTCCGGGTGCGCGGCGACCCACTGGGTGAGCTTCTTGCCGCTGAGGCCTTCCGGGACGGACGCCTCGGCGGACGGCGGCAGCATCAGCCGCTCCACGGTGAGCGCGCAGCCCACCACGGCGTCGGGCCAGGCGATGGTGCCGAGGAACTCGTCCAGCGGCTTGCCGGCAGGGATCTCGTCCTGCTCGATGGGGGTCAGACCGGCGGTCGCCTGCTCGTCCTCCAGGCCGAGCTGCCGGGCGAGGCCGGGTTCCTGGGTCCGCAGCCGTGCGGTGTCTACGAGGGCGAAGAGGCGGGCGGGCTGGTCCCAGCCGAGGCCGGAGGCGTACTCGTCGATCTCGAGTACGGCCCGGGTGAGGGGGCTCGCTGCCATGGGAGTGTTGGACATGGTCACAATCCTGCCTCGTTCGTACCCGGAAACGGGAACCGAGTAAAGCGTGAGTAAGTTGCATAGATGAGGCTCCTCGATCACGGAGCCTTACGGACGGCTCTCCAAGTCGGGGGGCCTGACGGATCAACAGCGACTTCGAGGTGCGCACCTTGGCTTTCCAGATGCCGGACCGCGGCGGAGGCCCGACGGGGCCACGGATGAGAGTGGGCCGGCCGTCCCGGCGTGTCCGGACCCTGCTCATGACACTGGGCGTACTGGCCGTTCTGGCCATGGCCTTCGTCATGTTCGCGGGGTTCTGGACGGACTGGCTCTGGTACAGATCGGTTCACTACTCGTCGGTCTTCACCACCACCCTGTGGACCAAGATCGGGCTCTTCTTCGTCTTCGGCCTGCTCATGGCGGCCGCGGTCGGCTTCAACATCTGGCTGGCGCACCGGCTGCGCCCGCCGCTGAGCGCCATGTCGATGGAGCAACAGAGCCTCGACCGCTACCGCATGGGCATCGCGCCCTACAAGCGGTGGCTGCTGGTCGGCATCGTCTCCGTGGTGGGGCTGATCGCCGGCGCGTCCGCCTCGGGCCAGTGGCGCACGTGGCTGATGTGGGTGAACGGAGTGCCCTTCCACCAGAAGGACCCCCAGTTCCACCTCGACGTGTCGTTCTACGCCTTCGACCTGCCCTGGTACCGCTTCCTGCTCGGCTTCGGCTTCGCCGCCGCCGTGCTCTCCCTGATCGCCGCCGCGCTCACGCACTACCTGTACGGCGGCCTGCGGGTCACCAGCCCGGGCGCGCGTGCCACGGCCGCGGCGACGGGGCATCTCTCGGTGCTCCTCGGCATCTTCGTGGCCCTGAAGGCGGTCGCCTACTGGCTCGACCGGTACGGCCTCGCGGTGAAGTCCAGTGACTTCAAGGCGACGGGCAACTGGACGGGCCTGCGGTACGTCGACGCCAACGCCTATCTGCCGGCCAAGACGATCCTGTTCTGCATCGCCGTCATCTGCGCGCTGCTCTTCTTCGCCACCCTGTGGCGGCGCACCTGGCAGCTGCCCGTCATCGGCTTCGGCCTGATGGTGCTGTCGGCGATCCTCATCGGCGGGCTGTACCCGGCGATCGTGCAGAAGTTCCAGGTCCAGCCGAACGAGCAGGCCAAGGAAGCGCCGTACGTCGAGAAGAACCTCAAGGCGACCCGCGAGGCGTACGGGATCGACGGCACCGACGTGAAGGACTACCCGGGGTCGAGCGACACCAAGGACAAGGCCAAGCTCCGGGACGACGCCGACACGGCGGCCAGCATCCGGCTCATGGACCCGAACGTCGTGTCGCCCACGTTCCAGCAGCTCCAGCAGGTGCGGAACTACTACGGCTTCCCGTCGAACCTGGACGTCGACCGGTACAGCAAGGACGGCAAGGACCAGGACACCGTCATCGGTCTCCGCGAGCTGAACCTCGCGGGCATCCCGAAGAACAACTGGATCAACGACCACTTCCGTTACACCCACGGATACGGTGTCGTCGCGGCCAAGGGCACTACGGCCGACAGCGAGGGCCGGCCGGTCTTCACCGAGTACAACCTGCCGTCGAGGGGTGACCTCGGCGAGTACCAGCAGCAGGTCTACTACGGCGAGAAGACCACGCAGTACTCGATCGTCGGCGGTCCCCAGAAGGAGATCGACTACTCCGACGACAGCGGTGAGAAGACCACCAGCTACAAGGGCAAGAGCGGCATCAGCCTCTCCAGCCCGGTCAACCGCGCCGCGTACGCGGTGGCGTTCGGCGAGCCGCAGATCCTCTACTCGGGCGCGATCGGCGAGGGTTCCCGGATCCTCTACAACCGCACGCCCAAGGAGCGCGTGGAGGCGGTGGCTCCCTGGCTGACCATCGACGGCGACGCCTATCCGGCCGTCGTCAACCACAAGATCCAGTGGATCGTCGACGCGTACACCACCACCAACGGCTATCCGTACGCCTCCCGCACCACCCTCGGCGACACCACGGCGGACTCGCTGACGGCGGCCAACAACCAGCGGGCGGTGGTGGCCCAGCAGAACCAGGTCAACTACATCCGCAACTCGGTGAAGGCGACCGTCGACGCGTACACCGGCGAGGTCAAGCTCTACCAGTGGGACACCAAGGATCCGGTCCTGAAGACCTGGATGAAGGCGTTCCCGGACACGGTGAAGTCGAAGCAGTCGATCTCGCCGGACCTGATGGCCCATCTGCGGTACCCGCAGGACCTGTTCAAGGTCCAGCGTGAACTGCTCACCCGCTACCACGTGAAGGACGCGCAGACGTTCCTCAGCGGCAGCGAGGTGTGGCAGGTCCCGGACGATCCGAGCAACAACTCGGGCAGCGCGGTGCCGCCGTACTACCTCAGCATGAAGCTGCCGGGGGAGTCGTCACAGGCGTTCTCGCTCACGACGACGATGACGCCGAACGGCCGGGACAACCTCGCCGCGTTCATGTCCGTCGACGCCGAGGCGGGCACACCGGACTACGGCAAGATCAACATCCTGAAACTGCCGACGGGCAAAACCGTCGACGGGCCTAAACGGGTGCAGAGCCAGTTCAACTCCGAACCGTCCATCGCCGAGTCCATCAGCCTCCTCGAACGCGGCGACTCCAAGGTGGAGTACGGCAACCTCCTGACGGTGCCCCTCGACGGCGGCCTCCTCTACGTGGAACCCGTGTACGTCCGCGGCGGCGATCTCAAGTACCCGCTGCTGCGCAAGGTGTTGGTCACCTACGGAGGCAGCACGGCCTTCGAGAGCACGCTGGACCAGGCGCTCAACAAGGTCTTCGGGGCCGAGAGTTCGACCCAGCCACCACCGGACGAGAACACCACGAAACCGCCGACGTCGAGCAACCCGACCGTGCAGGCCGCTCTGGACGACGCCCAGAAGGCCTTCGACCAGGGCCAGGAAGCCCTCAAGAAGGGCGACTGGCAGGCGTACGGGGAGGCGCAGAAGGATCTGCAGGACGCGCTGAAGAAGGCCGAGGACGCCCAGAACAAGGCGGACAAGGCCGGCAGCGGCGGCTCCGGTGCCGACAAGGGCACGGACAAGAGCGGCGACAAGAAGAGCAGTCCGAGCAGCAGCCCCAGCAGCAGTCCGAGCAGCGACAAGAGCTCCTGAAGTAGCTGGTCAGGGCCCATCCCGCGCCGTGGTACGGTTGCAACACAACGGCGCGGGGTGGAGCAGCTCGGTAGCTCGCTGGGCTCATAACCCAGAGGTCGCAGGTTCAAATCCTGTCCCCGCTACTGAAGTCGAAGGCCCGGATCCAGTTCATGGATCCGGGCCTTCGGCGTGTGTGACGCCACGCCGGGGCGCACCCGGTGACCTGCCGACTCCCAGGAAGTCCTGCGCCATACGTGGGGAGTTGAGGGATCTGTGTTTCACTTGTCTCTCTGTGGGCATGTCGACAAAACGCTGAAGTGACCTCACTGGCTGCGGTATACCAGGTGTACCCAGGTTGCAGGTGGTGCGACGATGGACGTTATGGGGGACAAGGCAACTCTGTTGGATACAGGGCGGTTTGCGCAGCCTGCCGACTTTGAGCAGCCTGCGGATCTCACGCAGCCTTCCGACCGGGACGAAACCGGCCAGGCTGCCGAGGAGGCGCGCCAGTGGTCGGCGGCCGAGGCCGGCGACGTCGAGGCGATGAGCGTCCTCGGGGCCACGCTGCTGCGCCGGGGCGATCTCGACGCGGCCGAGCCGCAGTTGCGCGCGGCCACCGCGGCGGGCGACCGGGCCGCGGCCAACAACCTGGGTGTCCTCCTCTACCAGCGCGGGTACGCCGACGAGGCCGCCGGATGGTGGCGGATCGCCGCCGTCGCGGGCAGCGCCGCCGCGGCGCACGCGCTCGGCCGCCACCACCGCGAACGCGGTGACGAGCCGGCCGCCGAGTACTGGCTGCGCCAGTCCGCGGAACAGGGTCACGCCTTGGGGGCGTACGCGCTCGCCGACCTGCTGGAGCACCGCGGCGACGTGGGCGCCGAGCATTGGCTGCGGTCCGCCGCGGAGCGCGGGCACCGCGAGGCCGCCTACCGGCTGGCACGCTCGCTCGACCGCAAGGCCCTGGAATCGGGCAAGGCCGTGGCGGACAACGGTGTCATCGGCGCCGCGGGCGAGGACGCCGAGCAGTGGTACCGGCAGGCCGCGGCGCGCGGGCACCGGCGGGCCGCTCTGCATCTCGGGGCCATCCTGGAGAAGCGGGGCCATCTCAAGGAGGCCGGGCGCTGGTACCTGACGTCCGCGAAGGACGGCGAGGCGCGGGCCGCCTGTGCCCTCGGATTCCTGCTGCGCGACGCCGGGGACACCGAGAGCGCCGCCGTGTGGTGGCTGCGGGCCGCCCAGGACGGCGACGGGAACGCCGCCAACGCGCTGGGCGCCCTGCACGCCGAGCGCGGGGAGACCCAGACCGCCGAGCGCTGGTACCGCGCCGCGATGGACGCGGGTGACGTGAACGGCGCGTACAACCTCGCGCTGCTCTGCGTGGAGCAGGGCCGGACCGCGCAGGCCGAGCAGTGGTACCGCAGGGCCGCCTACGCCGGTCACCGCGAGGCGGCGAACGCGCTGGCGATCCTGCTGCTGCAGGTCGGTGACGCGGCCGGGGCCGAGCCCTGGTTCTCCAAGGCCGCCGAGGCCGGCAGCGTGGACGCCGCCTTCAACCTCGGCATCCTGCACGCCGGACGCGCGACCGACAGCGACGACGCCGCCGCCCTGCGGTGGTACGAGCGGGCGGCCGCCGCGGGACACACGGAGGCCGCGCTCCAGGTCGCCATCGCGCGGCTGCGGGAGGGCGACGAGCGGGCGGCCGAGCGGCACCTGCGCTGCGCGGCGGGAGGGGGCAGCGCCGAGGCCGCGTACCGGCTCGCCGCCGTGCTCGACGCCCGTCGGCCGCCTGAGCCCGCACACGAACTGGGCGAGCCCGCGCAGGAGAAGAGCGAGTGCGAGGAGTGGTACGAGCGAGCGGCGTCCCAGGGTCACCGGCGCGCGCAGGTGCGGGTCGGGATGCTGGCCGCGGCGCGGGGCGACGTCGTGGAGGCGGCCCGCTGGTACCGCGAGGCCGCCGAGGCGGGCTCGCGCAACGGCGCCTTCAACCTCGGCCTGCTGCTGGCCCGTGAGGGCAGCGAGCCGGAGGCGGCACTCTGGTGGACGCGGGCGGCCGACGCCGGCCACGGACGGGCGGCGCTCCGGCTGGCCCTGGTGTACGCGCGCCGCGGGGAACTCGCGGAGGGCCAGCGCTGGGCCGACCGCGCGGTGTCCCTGGGCCCGGCGGAGGTCGCCGAGCGCGCGGCCCGGCTGCGGGACGCGCTGCGGGAGGAACTGTCCGCGTGAGCGGCGGTGCCCGAGGCGTCTCCGCAGGGTCCCGCCGCAGGCTCGGAGATCGGGTTGCCGCGGCGCCGTAGGGGTCTCTCCTGTGCCGCAGGGACCTGGTCCCGGGGGCGTGCATCCGCCCTCCGACTGGCCTCATTCCCTTGCGGCGCCCGGCCCCCGTTGTCCTCCGGACAACTGATTTGCGCTGGTCCGCAGCGGTGACGTACTGTTCAGTTCATCGACGCGGGGTGGAGCAGCTCGGTAGCTCGCTGGGCTCATAACCCAGAGGTCGCAGGTTCAAATCCTGTCCCCGCTACTGAAGGCCGAGGGCCGGAATCCGAAAGGGTTCCGGCCCTCGGTGTTTTCGCGATCCCTACCACTTTCCCCGGAGCCGGCGGTCTGGCCCGTCTGTGGCCGAAGGACAGCCGAAAGCCCCGGCGCGCCTGGCGTGCCGGGGCTTTCCTGTGGCTCTGTGTGGGCCGCGTTACGCCGCCGCGCAGTTCGGGCAGACGCCGCGGTACGTCATCTCGACGCCCGAGACCGTGAAGCCGAAGCGCTCGGTGTCCGGAAGGTCGCCGAGCGGGTCGCCGCTCGGGTGGACGTCACGGATCGCGCCGCACTGGGCGCAGACCAGGTGGTGGTGCGGCCGGTGCGCGTTCGGGTCGTACCGCTTCGCGCGCTTGTCGGTGGCGACCTCCAGCACCTCGCCCAGGGAGACCAGCTCGCCCAGCGTGTTGTAGACGGTCGCCCGGGAGATCTCGGGCAGCTTGGCCACGGCCCGGGCGTGCACCTCGTCGGCCGTCAGATGGACGTGGTCGCCGTCGAGCACCTCGGCCACGACACGCCGCTGCGATGTCATCCGCCAGCCGCGTCCGCGCAGTCGTTCCAACAGGTCACTCATACAGATCAGCGTAACAGCAGGTGAACCAGATCCCGAATGGGTGTGACTTTGGAAGAAGGTTTGACTTAGACAATGTCTATCGTAGGATCAAGTTCGAGATTGGCCAGGGAGTCGAACTGGCCTGGGTGACGCTGGAGGCGCGCATGACGCAAGGACCGCTGACGACGGAGGCCGGAGCGCCGGTCGCCGACAACCAGAACAGTGAGACCGCGGGCGTCGGCGGGCCCGTGCTCGTCCAGGACCAGCTTCTGCTGGAGAAGCTCGCGCACTTCAACCGTGAGCGGATTCCGGAGCGCGTCGTCCACGCACGCGGCGCGGGTGCGTACGGCACGTTCACGCTGACCCGTGACGTCTCGCGGTGGACGCGGGCGGCGTTCCTCTCCGAGGTGGGCAAGCGGACCGAGACGTTCCTGCGTTTCTCGACGGTGGCCGGGAACCTCGGCTCGGCGGACGCCGCGCGTGACCCCCGCGGCTTCGCGCTGAAGTTCTACACCGAGGAGGGCAACTACGACCTCGTCGGCAACAACACCCCGGTGTTCTTCATCAAGGACGCCATCAAGTTCCCGGACTTCATCCACACGCAGAAGCGGGACCCGTACACGGGCTCGCAGGAGGCCGACAACGTGTGGGACTTCTGGGGCCTGAGCCCGGAGAGCACCCACCAGGTGACCTGGCTCTTCGGCGACCGCGGCATCCCCGCCTCCTACCGCCACCTGAACGGCTACGGCTCGCACACGTACCAGTGGAACAACGCGGCCGGCGAGGTCTTCTGGGTCAAGTACCACTTCAAGACCGACCAGGGCGTCAGGAACCTCACCACCGAGGAGGCCGTCCGCCTGTCCGGCGTCGACCCCGACTCCCATCAGCGCGACCTGCGCGAGGCCATCGAGCGCGGTGACTTCCCGTCCTGGACCGTGCAGGTGCAGATCATGCCCGCGGCCGAGGCGGCGACGTACCGCTTCAACCCGTTCGACCTCACCAAGGTGTGGCCGCACGAGGACTACCCGCCCGTCGAGATCGGCAGGCTGGAGCTGAACCGCAACCCGGAGAACGTGTTCGCGGAGGTCGAGCAGAGCATCTTCTCGCCGGCCCACTTCGTGCCGGGCATCGGGCCCTCGCCCGACAAGATGCTCCAGGGACGGCTGTTCGCGTACGGGGACGCGCACCGCTACCGCGTCGGGATCAACGCCGGCCACCTGCCGGTGAACCGCCCGCACGCCACCGAGGCGCGTACCCACGCGCGCGACGGAGCAATGTACGACGGCCGTCACAACGGGGCGAAGAACTACGAGCCGAACAGCTTCGGCGGACCCGTCCAGACGGACCTGCCGCCGTGGCGGCCCGTCCCGGTCGACGGGCACACCGGGAACAGCGCGGCCCCGGTCCACGCCGAGGACGACGACTTCGTGCAGGCGGGCGACCTCTACCGGCTGATGTCCGAGGACGGGAAGGGGCGACTGATCGAGAACCTGGCGGGCTTCATCGCCAAGGTCTCCCGTGACGACATCGCCGAGCGCGCGGTGCGCAACTTCCGCCTGGCGGACGGTGACTTCGGCAAGCGGCTGGACGCCGCGGTCCAGGCCCTCCGCGGCTGACGGCCGTCCCCTGCCGAGGGTGGCGGGCCGGAGCTCGGGGTGACCCCGGGGCTCCGGCCCGCTCGTTCTCCGGAACGTACGTGCTGACGCGGTCGCACGTGCCGTAGTCGGGTCAGGCGGGGATCTGCTGACGTGCCGGAGCCCAGCAGCGGATGATGTCGCGGACCGAGACGATGCCGACCGGTCCGCCGCCGTCGAGCACGATCAGATGCCGGAAGCCGCCGTGTGCCATCGCGGAGGCGGCCTCCTCCAGCGTCCAGCCGGAAGCGGCGAAGACGACGTCGGTGGTGGTGTGGGTGCAGGCGGTCTCGGTGTCGGGATTCTGGCCCAGGGCGAGTGAGTTGAGGATGTCGCGCTCGGTGAGGATGCCGAGGCCTGAGGAGTCCTCGTCGAGGACCACCGCCGCCCCGACGCGGCGCGCCGACATCAGTCGGGCCGCCTGGCGGAGCGTGTGGGTCGGGCCGATGGTGAGGACCACCGTGCTCATGGCGTCGCGGACGAGCATGGGCTGGAGCCACCTCCTTGGTGAACCGCCGACCTCCCGGTGTGGCACTGGAGAAACGGTTCACAAGTTCACAAGTGGGGGAGCTCTCAGAGTCGCAGTTAAAGGGAGGGTCAACAAGAGGGCGCGTGCGGTGAGTTCGGGGGCGCCCGAGGAGTACTCAGCAGTCCCGGGCCGACCGGAGCTGCTCAGGAGTCGCGCCGGGTACCTCTTGCCGGGGTAAAGAGCCGCCGGGCGAGGCCGAGCCCGGTGAGTGGCCGGGGCCATCCACCGGGCGCCGTGTCGACTGCCGCTCGGCGCGGCCTCGTCGGCGACCGCCCGACCGGGGTCAGTAGCGCTGGTTGAGGTACCCGAGCATCTCGTCGTGCAGAATCCCGTTCGACGCCGCCGCGTTGCCGCTGTGCGGGCCGGGACGGCCGTCGAGTCCGGTGAACGAGCCGCCCGCCTCGGTCACCACGATCGCGTTCGCCGCCATGTCCCAGAGCGACAGCTCCGGTTCGGCGCAGATGTCCACGGCGCCCTCGGCGACCATCATGTACGGCCAGAAGTCGCCGTAGCCGCGGGTGCGCCACACGGCCTTCGTGAGGTCGAGGAAACCGTCGAGACGGCCCTGGTCCTCCCAGCCGGACAGCGAGGAGTACGCGAACGAGGCGTCGGACATCCGGGACACGTCGGAGACCCGCAGCCGGCTCGCGGAGGACAGGCTGCGGCCGGTGTAGGCGCCGTGGCCCTTCGCCGCCCACCACCGGCGGCCGAGCGCGGGCGCGGAGACAAGGCCGACGACGGGCTGGAAGCCGCCCTCGCCCGCCTCCATCAGGGAGATCAGCGTCGCCCAGACGGGGACGCCGCGGACGTAGTTCTTGGTGCCGTCGATCGGGTCCACGACCCAGCGGCGCGGGCCCGTGCCCTCGACGCCGTACTCCTCGCCGAGGACCGCGTCGCGCGGCCTGGCCCGCTGGAGATGACCGCGGATGATCTCCTCGGCGGCCTTGTCCGCCTCGCTCACCGGCGTCATGTCCGGCTTGGTCTCGACCTTCAGGTCGAGCGCCTTGAACCGGTCCATCGTCGCGGCGTCGGCGGCGTCCGCGAGGACATGGGCGAGCCGCAGGTCATCGAGATAGTCGGGCATGACCGAACCGTATCTGTCCGTGTCGGGACGGGGCTACAGGGGACCGGGGATGATCGGGACCGCGCCGACCGCTCCCGCCGTCGTGACGGCGGGGGTTCGTGCTCGGGCCCAGGCGCGCGGTCGGATGCGCGCGCCCTCCGGGTGCGCTGCGAACCCCGGGAGCCGCCGCGCACCCTTGACAGTGCCTCCTCGCGCGTCAAATCTGGCTGCAGAGCCGCTCGCCCCAGGGAGGCGATGATGCCCGCAGCGCGAGAATCCCTCTTGGACGCCGCCTATACGGCGCTGGCGCGCAGAGCGTGGTCGGCGGTGCGGATGGTCGACGTGGCCGCCGTGGCGGGGGTGTCACGCCAGACGCTCTACAACGAGTTCGGGAGCAAGGACGGCCTCGCGCGCGCTCTCGTACGCCGGGAGGCAGACGCCTACCTCGCCGGGGTCGATCGGGCACTCGCCACCCACACGGACGCCCGGGACCGGCTGGTCGCGGCCGTCGAGTGGACCGCCTCGGCGGCGCGCAGCAACGCGCTGGTGCGGGCGATGCTCACCGGCTGCTGGGGCGAACGGCTGCCCTCGCCCGGCCTGTCCGCCGTACCGTCCGCGTCCGTGGTGCCCGCGCAGCGGCGGGCGGACGGGCCGTTGCCCTCGCCCGCGGACTTCGTGGCTCTGGTGAGGGACCGGGCCGTCGCCACCCTCGGCGTCTCCCGGGCGGACGCCGCCGAGGTCACGCGGTCGTGCGAACTCGTCGTCCGGCTCGGGCTGTCGTGCGTGATCGCGCCGCCCGTCGAGGGCGGGGCCACGGACCTGGTGAAGGCCGCCCTGGCGCCGTCGCACCGTTACGGGGTCTGAAGCGCGCCCCCGGGACCGTCCGCTCCGGGCCTCACTGGGCCGAGCCCGACAGCTGGAGGCCGATGACGCCCATGATGACGAAGCTGATCGAGACGATCTTGAGGGTCGAGACGAGGTCGTCGAGGAAGATCATGCCGTAGATGGCGGTGCCCGCCGCGCCGATCCCCGTCCACACCGCGTACGCCGGCCCCACGTCGAGCTTCTTCAGGGACAGCGTCAGCAGACCGAAGCTGCCGAGGGCGAAGACGCAGAAGGCCACGGTGGGCCAGAGTCTGGTGAAGCCGTGCGAGAGCTTCAGACAGACGGCGAAGCCGGTTTCGAGCAGTCCCGCCACAACGACCAGCAGCCACGCCATCTCGTGTCCTCCCTCGTCCGCACGTCGACTGCTTCGGCTGGCCCGGATCCGGCTCGGTGCGATTATGCATTCAACGGCCGGGAGAAGCCCTTACCGACCACGGACCCACGCAAACACGCCGACGTCAGTCGCCCTCGTGGCGCTCCCGTGTGGCGAGCAGCCGGCGCAGCGAGTACAGCCGCTGCGGATCCGCGTGACCGTCCGCCACCCACTGGTCGAGCGCGCACTCCGGCTCGTCGTGGCTGCACGCGCGCGGACAGCCCTCGGTGCCGGGTTCGAGGTCGGGGAAGGCGTGGATGACCCGGGACGGGTCGACGTGGTTCAGGCCGAAGGACCGGACGCCGGGAGTGTCGACGAGCCACCCGCCCGCCTTGCCCGCCAGCGGCAGGGCCAGCGCTGAGGTGGTGGTGTGCCGGCCGCGGCCGGTGACCGCGTTGACGTGTCCGGTCGTCCGGCGCTGCTCCGGCGGCACCAGCGCGTTCACCAGGGTCGTCTTGCCGACGCCCGAATGGCCGACGAACGCCGTGATCCTGCCGACCAGTTGTTCCCGCACCAGATCGGCTGCGGCCTCGCTCCGCAGCTCCTCACGGCTGGTCACCACGTACGGGATGTCCAGCGCGCCGTACAGCTCCAGGAACTTGTCCGGCGGGGCGAGGTCCGACTTCGTCAGGACGAGGAGCGGGGTGAGGCCGCCGTCGAAGGCCGCCACCAGACAGCGGTCGATCAGCCGGGGCCGCGGCTCGGGGTCGGCGAGGGCGGTGACGATGGCGAGCTGGTCGGCGTTGGCGACGACGACGCGCTCGAACGGATCGTCGTCGTCGGCCGTGCGGCGCAGCACGGAGGTGCGCGGCTCGATGCGGACGATGCGGGCGAGCGTGTCCTTCTCGCCGGACAGGTCGCCGACGATGGCCACCCGGTCGCCGACGACGGCGGCCTTGCGGCCCAGTTCGCGCGCCTTCATCGCCATCACGACCCGGTCGTCGACCAGGCAGGTCAGCCGGCCGCGGTCGACCGTGAGGACCATGCCCTCGACGGCCTCCTCGTGCTTGGGGCGGATGTTCGTACGGGGACGGTTGCCCTTGCGGTTCGGCCGCTGGCGGATGTCGTCCTCGTCGGTGTTCTTGTTGTAACGGCGCATGATCCAGGTCCGCCCGTCAGTTCCCGAGCATTCCGGTCCACAGGTCGGGGAAGTCCGGCAGGGTCTTCGCGGTCGTCGCCACGTTCTCGATCTGGACGCCTTCCACCGCCAGCCCGAGGATCGCGCCGGCCGTCGCCATGCGGTGGTCGTCGTACGTGTGGAAGACACCGCCGTGCAGCCGGCGCGGCCGGATGTGCAGACCGTCGGCGGTCTCGGTGACGTCGCCGCCGAGTTCGTTGATCTCCTTGGTGAGCGCGGCCAGCCGGTCCGTCTCGTGCAGCCGCAGATGGGCCACGCCCCGCAGGGTGGAGGGGGAGTCGGCGAGCGCCGCGACCGCCGCGATGCCCGGGGTCAGCTCACCGACCTCGCCGAGGTCCACGTCGATGCCGTGGACGGCACCCGAACCGGTGAACTCCAGCCCGCCCTCGGTGAGTTCGCAGGAACCGCCCATCTCGGTGAAGATCTCCCGCAGCCGGTCACCGGGCTGGGTGGTGTGGGCCGGCCAGTCGGGCACGACGACCGTGCCGCCGGTCACGAGGGCCGCCGCGAGGAACGGCTGGGCGTTCGACAGGTCGGGCTCGACGATCAGGTCGCGGCCGAGCAGCGCGCCCGGGGTCACCCGCCACACGTTCGGCTCGCCGCCCGACTCCGGGGTGTCCACCTGGGCGCCGACCGCGCGCAGCATGTCCACGGTCATCCGGATGTGCGGCATGGAGGGGAGCGTCGAGCCGGTGTGCCGGACCTCGACGCCCTGGTTGAAGCGGGGCGCCGAGAGCAGCAGGGCGGACACGAACTGGGAGGACGACGAGGCGTCGATCTCCACCGGGCCGCCGTCCAGGGAACCCTGGCCGTGCACGGTCAGCGGCAGCGCGCCGCGGTCGTTGTCGTCGATCCGGGCGCCGAGCAGCCGCAGCGCGTCGATCACTCCGTGCAGCGGACGCTCGTAGGACCGCGGGTCGCCGTCGAACCGGATGGGGCCGTCCGCGAGCGCGGCGACCGGAGGCAGGAAGCGCATGACCGTGCCGGCGTTGCCGACGTCGACCGTGGCCGGGCCGCGCAGACCCGAGGGGATGATCCGCCAGGCCTCGCCGGAGGCGTCCGGGCCCGCCGCGACGGTCGAGCTGGAGGCGACCGTCTCCTCGATGCCCACGCCCATGGCGCGCAGCGCGCCCGCCATCAGCAGGGTGTCGCGGGAACGCAGCGGTCGGCGCAGCCAGCCCGGCTCGGAGGCCAGCGCGGCCAGCACCAGAGCGCGGTTGGTGACCGACTTGGACCCCGGCACGTGGACCGTCGCGTCGACGGCTCCGCTTGCGTACGGGGCGGGCCAGAGGGCGGTGTGGGCGGGGTTCGCGGTCATGCGCTCCACTTTATCGGCTGGAGGCCGGGCCGCCGTTGGTCCGTCACGGCCGGAGACGCCGCCGGACGGGTGCGGGGCACCGCCCTGTGCCCGGGCCACCGCGGACGGCCGCGCCGCAGCTCGGGACCTCTCGGCGCCCGCGGCGGGCCGAGGGGCCGGGCAGCGGGGTCACACCTCCAGCAGCCACCGCGCGCCGCCCAGCAGCGAGCACAGCGACACGGCGTGGAACAGGAACAGCCACAGGCCCGCCGGCACGTGGGTGAGCCGCGACAACTGGTCGGCGTCCGAGTCGCCCGCGTTGCCGCGCATCCGCTTCGCCTGGAGCTCGAAGGCCGGCCGGACACCGCCGAGCAGCAGGAACCACACCACCGCGTAGGCGAACGCCGCCTGTACCTGGGGTCCGGTGAGCCAGGAGACCAACACGAACGTTCCGCCGGCGACGATCACGGTCAGCGCTCCGTACGCGTTGCGGATCATCACCAGCATGGCTATCAGCAGGGCCGTGGCGAGCCACAGCAGCAGGGTGATGTGGCCCGCGGCGAGGAGGGCCGCGCCGCCGAGGCCGAGCAGCGGGGGAGCGGTGTAGCCCGCCGCGGCGGTCAGGATCATGCCGAGGCCGGTCGGCTTGCCGCGGCTCACGGTCAGCCCGCTGGTGTCGGAGTGCAGCCGGATGCCGCTCAGGCTGCGGCCGGTGAGCAGCGCGACCAGACCGTGGCCGCCCTCGTGCGCGATGGTGACGGCGTTGCGGGAGAGGCGCCACACCCCGTGCGGGACGACCGCCGCGAGGGCCGCGACCAGAGTGGCGATCACCACCCACAGATCGGGGTCGGGCTGGCTGCCGAAGACCTCGTCCCACAGCGAGCTCAGGGAGGCCAGCGAGGTGGATGCGGTGCTGTCCATGGTGGGCGGGGGCTCCCTCTCGTGACGCGGAGTCTGGCAGTCTGGCACGTATGTGCGGACGGTATGCGGCGAGTCGTCGACCCGAGGATCTCGCAGGAATCTTTGAGATCGAGAAGTGGGACGTCGAGGAGACTCTGGCTCCTGACTACAACGTGGCCCCGACGAAGGAGGTCTACGCCGTCCTCGACCGTCCTGTTAAGGACGCGGACAGCCCGAGGCCGGTTCGCCAGCTGCGCAAGCTCAAGTGGGGGCTCGTCCCGTCCTGGGCCAAGACGCCCGAGGGCGGCGCCCGGATGATCAACGCGCGCGCGGAGACGGTGCACGAGAAGCCCTCGTACCGCAGGGCCTTCACCTCGCGGCGCTGCATCATCCCGGCTGACGGCTACTACGAGTGGGTCACCGGCACCGCCGAGCGCGACCTGGAGGTCGAGGGCAAGAAGAAGCGGCCGCGCAAACAGCCGTACTTCGTGACCCCGGCGGACGGCTCGGTCTTCGCGATGGCCGGGCTCTACGAGTTCTGGCGGGACCGGACCCTGCCGGACGAGCACCCGCTGGCCTGGTGGGTGACCTGCTCGGTGATCACGACCGAGGCGGAGACCACACCGCTCGCCGTGGCCCCCGACGCGGGCCCGCGGGCGCTCGCCGACATCCACCCCCGGATGCCCCTGATGCTCACCCCCGACCTCTGGGACAGCTGGCTCGACCCGGCCGGCACGGACCCGGACGCCCTGCGTGACCTGCTCGCCCCGCCGCCCACCGGGCTGATGCGCGCGTTCCCCGTCTCCACGGCGGTCAGCAACGTCCGCAACAACGGACCGGAGCTGCTCAAGGAGCTGGAGGGGCCCGAGGAGGGCACACTCTTCTGACGTGACCGAGATCAACAGCGTGAGCGAGACGATCGAGACGGACGCCGGCCAGGCCCGCGTCACCTGGCACCCTGCGTCGGACCCGCGGCTCGTCCTCGCCGTGAGCCACGGCGCGGGCGGTGGCATCGAGGCCAGGGACCTCCGGGCGCTCGCCGAGGTGCTCCCCGGACACGGAGTGAGCGTCGCCCTCGTCGAACAGCCCTGGCGGGTGGCCGGAAAGAAGCTGGCGCCCGCGCCGAAGACGCTGGACGTCGGCTGGCGCGGGGTGTGGCCCACGCTGGCGGAACCGGGGCTGCCGGTGATCTCCGGCGGCCGCAGCGCGGGCGCCCGCGTCGCCTGCCGCACCGCGTCCGAGCTCGGAGCCGCCGCCGTCCTCGCGCTCGGATTCCCGCTGCACCCGCCGGGCAGGCCGGAGAAGTCGCGGGCGGAGGAACTGCTCGGCGCCGGGGTGCCCACGCTCGTCGTCCAGGGCGGCAACGACCCGTTCGGCAGACCCCGGGAGTTCCCGGACGGCTCGTACGAGCTGGTCGAGGTGGAGTACGCGGACCACGGCTTCGCCGTACCGAAAAGGGCGGCGCTCGGTCAGGAGGAGGCGCTGAAGATCGTCACTGACGGTGTCGTGCGGTGGTCCGCGTCACTCGGGTGAGGCCCGGGAATGTTGCGTGACAGGCCACTGTTGTGCGGATCAGACAGCACGGAGCGCGTGCTGGACCGTTCGTACGAGAGGAAGTCCGCCGCATGGGTTCGACCTTCTGCCCGAGCCGCAGCAGCCGCGCTGACCTGGACTGGACGGTGCTGCGCGCGGGTAAGAACACTCCGGTTCGGACACCGGGCGGCCAGGATGTACGTCCCTCCCCGGCGGCTGGGCAAGCCGCCCCGACCGAAGGTCGTCTATTCTCCGATTCCAGTGGGACCGGTCTCGGTCCCGCTACATCGCTGGAGGAGGTGGGTCCGGTCACTGGGACCGACGCAGGGACCGAAAACGGCCAGGCGGAGCAGCCCGAGGGCCAGGGCACGAGCGACGCGACGGCGGAATCGTCCGCCGAGCGCACCGCGCGCTTCGAGCGGGACGCGCTCGAATTCCTCGACCAGATGTACTCGGCCGCCCTGCGCATGACGCGCAACCCGGCCGACGCCGAGGACCTGGTGCAGGAGACGTACGCCAAGGCGTACGCGTCCTTCCACCAGTTCCGTGAGGGCACCAACCTCAAGGCGTGGCTGTACCGCATTCTCACGAACACCTTCATCAACTCGTACCGCAAGAAGCAGCGCGAACCCCAGCGCAGTGCGGCCGAGGAGATCGAGGACTGGCAGCTGGCGCGTGCCGAGTCGCACATGTCGACGGGACTGCGCTCCGCGGAGTCGCAGGCGCTCGACCACCTGCCCGACTCGGACGTCAAGGAAGCGCTGCAGGCGATTCCCGAGGAATTCCGCATCGCCGTGTATCTCGCGGACGTAGAGGGCTTTGCGTACAAGGAGATCGCGGACATCATGGGGACACCCATCGGAACGGTGATGTCCCGGCTGCACCGGGGCCGTCGCCAACTGCGCGGCATGCTGGAGGACTACGCCCGTGACCGCGGGCTGGTCCCCGCGGGCGCCGGAGAGTCGAACGAAGCGAAAGGCTCGGGCTCATGAGCTGCGGAGAGCCGCACGAGACGGATTGCAGTGAGGTACTCGATCATCTCTACGAGTTCCTCGATCATGAGATGCCGGACGCGGACTGCACCAAGTTCGAGGTCCACTTCGAGGAGTGCTCCCCGTGCCTCGAGAAGTACGGCCTCGAACAAGCCGTCAAGAAGCTGGTGAAGCGGTGCTGCGGTCATGACGACGTGCCCACCGATCTGCGGGCCAAGGTCATGGGACGCATCGACCTCATCCGCTCGGGGCAGGCCGTGCCCGACCACGACGTGACCGCGAGCGCCACGGAGTCCTGACCTCCGCGCGACCGGCTCGGACACCGAAAGACCGTCCGTCCGTCACCCGAACGTGCTAATCCGCGGGCTCCCGGCCCGCGGATTCGTGCATACCCGTCCACGTGCCGCTTTCCCCGTCCTAGGCTCCGGAGCCTGAGACCGGGGGAGGGACGAGGAGATGGGTTCGGTTCCGGCGGGAGCCCGGGTGTACGTGGCCTGTGTCGTTCTCGCGGCACTCGCCTGCCTCGCCCCCGTGCCGGACCTCCGCGTCCACTGGTGGATCGTCGCCCTGCTCGCCGTGCTCTACGCCGGCTGCGACCACGTCCCGCCGCCACGCGGACCCCGCGCCGCCGGATCACCCGGCGGCGAGACCCCCCAGGGCATGGGCACCTTCCTCCCCGTCCTGCTGGCCGGTGCCTTCCTGCTGCCCCCGGCCGCCGCCGCCCTCGTCGCGCTGCCCGGAGCCCTGCTCGCCCGGGTCGACCAGCGACCGCGCGCCCCGCGCCGCGTCTGGCGCGCCGCCCAGCTCGCCGTCGCCGTCTGGGCGGCCTCCCGGGCGTACGGCGCGCTCGGCGGGCCGGACGCGGTGGCTACCCCCCGCTTCCCCTACGCGCTGGTGCCCGCGGGCGCCGCCGTCCTCACCTTCTGCGCCGTGCTCGCCGTCCTCGACGGCGGCATCCTCGCGCTCGCCGAACGGGCGCCGCTGCGCACCGCCTGGCGCGGCCTCTTCGCGCGCTCGCTGGCCCCCGTCGCCGCGCACGGACTGGCCGGACTGATGATGGCGGTGCTCTGGCGCAGCCCGTACGGCCCCGTCGCCGCCCTGCTCGTGCTGCTCCCGATGTACGTCTCCTGCTGGGTCTTCGCCCAGTACCACCGGGAACGCGCCGCCCACCAGGCCACCATCCGTGCCCTCGTGCAGGCCGTCGACATCAAGGACGGCTACACCCGCGGCCACAGCGAGCGGGTCGGCCAGGCGTCCATGATGATCGCCCGCGAACTCGGCATGGACGACGACCGCGTCGAGGGACTCCGCTTCGCCGGGATCCTGCATGACGTCGGCAAGCTCGGCGTGCCCACCCGGCTGCTGCGCAAGGACGGCCCGCTGACCCCCGAGGAACGCCGGATCATCGAACTGCACCCGGAGTACGGGCACGAGATGGTCCGCGGGATCGCCTTCCTCGGCGAGGCCCGCTCGGCGATCCTGCACCACCACGAACGTCTGGACGGCAGCGGATATCCGTACGGCCTGACCGGCGCGCAGATCCCCGAGTTCGCCCGGGTGGTGGCCGTCGCCGACGCCTTCGACGCGATGACCTCCACCCGCTCCTACCGCAGGGCCCGGCCGGTGCCGACGGCCCTGGAGGAACTGGAGCGCTGCGCGGGCACGCAGTTCGACCCCGGAATGGTCGCTGCGCTGGTGCGGTCGCTCGGCCGGCACGGCTGGCATCCCGCGGTGACCGCGGACGACGGCCCGCCCGTCCTTCCCGACGGCCGGACGTCCGCCCCGCACGCCTCCGACGCCCTCGGCCGGGGGGCGCCGTGAGCACCGCGGCACCCCGGCACGGACTGTCCGCGCGTCCCGCACGCTTCCCCTCGGCCGTGGCACCGCCCGCCACGGTCACCGCCGTACGCGCCCTCGCCCTCCTCCTCGCCGTCCTGGCCCTCGGCGTCACCCTCTGGGACGGGCTCGACGACCGCGGTACGGCGCTGGCCTTCGGCGTGCTCGTCGTCGTCGGCGAGCTGGCCCGCTGGAGCGGAGCCGAGGAGCGCGAGTCGGCGCCCCTCGGAGCCGCCGGGGCCCTCGCGTACGCGCTGCTCGGCGAGAACGCGGGGCAGCGCACCGGACACGGCGTCCTCCAGGTCGTCGCCGTGGTCGTCGCCGCGGCCCTGATCGGCTGTGTCCCGCACGTCGCCCGGGGACGCGGACCCACCCTCGACCACCTCGCCCGGCGCGTCCTCACCGTCGCCTTCGCCGCCGTCTGCTTCCAACCCCTCTACAACCAGGGCAGGTTGCCGGCGTGGGGAGGTCCGGCGGTCGCCCTGCTGCTCGTCGCGCTGCTCGTGCTCACCACGCTGTGGGACGCCGTGCTCGCGGCGGCGACGGCGCACGCGAGGACCCGGTGGCCGTTCGGGCCGCTGCTGCGCGACGAGCTGCGGGCCACGCTCGGGATCGGTTCGGCGGTGTGCGCGACCGGGGTCGTCATGGCGCTCGCGGTCGCGGTGGTCGGGCTGTGGGCGCTGCCCGTCTTCTCGCTCCCGCTGCTGCTCACCCAGCTGTCCTTCCGGCGGTACGCGGCGGTGCGGGTCACCTACCGGCAGACGATCGCCTCGCTCGCCCGGGCGACCGAGGTCGCCGGGTACACCCCGGCCGGGCACGCCCGGCGGGTGGCAGCCCTCAGCCGGGCCGTCGGCCGAGAGCTGGGCCTGTCCGAGCCCGACCTCACCGTCCTGGAGTACGCGGCGCTGATGCACGACATCGGGCAGCTCAGCCTGGTCGACCCCGTGCCGGCCGGAGCGACCGCGGGTCTCCCGCCGGACGAGCAGCGGCGGATCGCGCTGCTCGGGGGTGCCGTCGTCCGCCAGACCGGGGTGGACGCGGAGGTCGCCGTGGTGGTGGAGCGGCAGGCGGATCCGTACCGCGAGCAGCCCGTCACCGCGCGCATCGTCCGCGCCGTGAACGCATACGAGGAGATGGCCCGGGAAGCAGGGCCCGGAGGGCCGCTGACGGCCCTGGAGAAGCTGCGGCTCGCGACCGCCCGCGACTACCAGCCCGAGGTCGTGGAGTCGCTGGCCCGGGTCCTGTCACGACCCGGTCTGACCTTGCCCTGGGCTGGGTAACCCATGGGTAATGAGCGGCCGTCCGACGGTACGTGGTTGGATGCGAGGAAGAGGGTGTTCGGGGGTACGGGCCTGCCCGGGCCCGCACTGTCTTCAAGAAACTCTTCAAAGAACCGGCAGGCGGGAAACGCAAGGAACTGGCAGGCGGGAATCGTGAGGATCTTCGGCAAGGGACGACACCGGCCCTCCGCCTCATGGCGGCAGGCCACCGATCGTGCGTTCACGCTCATCGGCGACGGCCGGTACGAGGACGCGGGAGCGCTGCTGACGCGGGCCGCGGACCTGGAGCCCTGGCTGTCCGAGTCCTGGTTCAACCTGGCGCTGCTGCACAAGTTCCGGCACGACTGGGAGCAGGCGAGGGCGGCGGGCCTGCGGGCCGTGGCGCTGCTCGACCGCGAGACCGGCGCACCCGACTGGTGGAACGTCGGGATCGCGGCCACCGCTCTGCAGGACTGGCCGCTGGCCCGCCGTGCCTGGCAGGCGTACGGGCTGCGGGTGCCCGGCGGTGCCGCCGTCTCGGGCGAGCCGGTGGGCATGGACCTCGGCAGCGCGGCCGTACGGCTGTCGCCCGAGGGCGAGGCCGAGGTCGTGTGGGGGCGGAGGCTGGACCCCGCCCGTATCGAGGTGCTGTCGATCCCGCTGCCGTCCTCCGGGCGCCGCTGGGGCGAGGTCGTGCTGCACGACGGCGTCCCGCACGGCGAGCGGACCACGGCGGCCGGGCACTCCTATCCGGTCTTCGACGAGATCGAGCTGTGGGCCCCCTCACCGGTGCCCACCTGGGTCGTCCTGCTGGAGGCGGCGAGCGAGGACGACCGGGACGCGCTGGAGCAGCTCGCGGCCGACGCGGGTTTCGCCGCAGAGGACTGGTCCTCGTCCGTGCGGCTGCTGTGCCGGATGTGCTCCGAATCGCGGATGCCGTCCGATGAGGGCGACGGGGAGCACCTGGACCCGCACGACCACAGCGAGCCGGGACACCCCGGCCCGCTGGGGCACCGCACCGACGGGCAGCTGTGGGTGCCCGAGCGGGAGTGCGGGCTCGCGGCGCCCGCCTCGCTGGTGCGCGGGCTGCTGGACGGCTGGGTGGCGGACAGCCCGGATTCCCGGGACTGGCGGGACCTGGAAGAGGTCTGCTGAGGTCCCCTTTAGGCTGTACCCGCAGAATTCTCCGAAGGTTTGAGGAAGGCGTACGTCGTCATGGCCCAGCAGGACACCGATCAGCAGCACGTGGGCGTGCTTCCCGTGGACGACGACGGCTACGTCATCGACACCGAGGAGGCCGAGGAGCGTGAGTCGGCCTACCGCGAGCGCGGCACCTCGCGGCCGATCACGGTGGTCGGCAACCCGGTGCTGCACAAGGAGTGCAGGGACGTCACCGACTTCGGTGACGAGCTGGACCGGCTGATCGCCGACATGTTCGCGAGCCAGCGCGCCGCCGAGGGCGTGGGCCTGGCCGCCAACCAGATCGGCGTCGACCTGAAGGTCTTCGTCTACGACTGCCAGGACGACCAGGGCACCCGGCACGTCGGTGTGGTCTGCAACCCGAAGCTCGTCGACCTGCCGGCCGAGCAGCGTCAGCTCGACGAGAGCAACGAGGGCTGCCTGTCGGTGCCCACGGCGTACGCGCCGCTGGCCCGCCCCGACTACGCCGAGGTCACCGGGCAGGACGAGAAGGGCAACCCGGTCCGGGTGCGCGGTACGGGCTACTTCGCGCGCTGCCTCCAGCACGAGACGGACCACCTGTACGGCTACCTGTACATCGACCGACTCTCCAAGCGTGAACGCAAGGACGCCCTGCGGCAGATGGCCGAGAACGAACCGCGCTACGAGGTCGTCGCGAACGACTGACATAGCACGTCTCCGGCCGTCCCGTACGGCTGTGACAGAAATTGACAGGCGGGACGCGCGGCCCCTCGTGGGCCGGCTCGAACGGTGCCTGGTCAGGGGAACCTCCTGACCAGGCACCGTTCGTATGTACGTCGCACGTTCGCTCCCTTGTGCACTCCTGGTGATCCAGATTCAGTCACACAAGGGGGGATTCTCGGCACCTTGAGGTAGTGAATGGAGCAAATCCGTTCCCAGAACGGTCAGTTGTGGTGCTGAATGGGAAGTGCGGGGATACGCAACGGCGCACGCCCGGCACAGCGGGAGGGGCGTGGCGCCAACAGGCGGCTGAGAGGGGTTTGTTCGTGCATGCTTTCTCACACGGCTCTTCACCGACAGCGATCGCGGTCCCACCGGCGCTCTCTCTCCCGGTGATCGAGTCCGAGTTTCCCCGTCAACTGCACCCGTATTGGCCCAGGCTCCAGGAGAGGACCCGGACCTGGCTCCTCGAAAAGCGGCTGATGCCCGCGGACAAGGTCGAGGAATATGCCGACGGTCTGTGCTACACGGACCTGATGGCGGGCTACTACCTAGGCGCTCCCGACGAGGTCATGCAGGCGATAGCCGACTACAGCGCGTGGTTCTTCGTCTGGGACGACCGGCACGACCGGGACGTCATCCACGGCCGCGCGGACGCCTGGCGGACGCTCAGGTTCCAGCTCCACGCGGCCCTCGACGCACCGGGGGACCACCTGCACCACCAGGATCCCCTGGTCGCGGGGTTCGCCGACAGCGTGGGCCGGCTGTACTCGTTCCTCGGGGAGGACTGGAACGAGCGGTTCGCGCTCCACTTCCACGCGGTGATCGAGGCGTACGACCGGGAATTCCGGAACCGTACGTCCGGCACCGTACCCACCGTCGATGAATACCTCGAACTGCGTCGGCTCACCTTCGCGCACTGGATCTGGACCGACCTTCTCGAACCGAGCGCGGGACAGGAACTCCCCGACACGGTGCGACTGCATCCCGCATTTCACCGGGCGGCACTGCTCAGTCAGGAATTCGCCGCCTGGTACAACGACCTCTGCTCACTGCCGAAGGAAATAGCGGGCGACGAGGTCCACAATCTCGGCATCAGTCTCATTCACCATCAGGGGCTGACGCTCGAAGAAGCCGTCACCGAAGTCCGGCGCCGGGTCGAGGAATGCATCAGTGAATTCCTTGCCGCCGAGAAGGACGTCTTAAGGCTCGCCGAAACCCTCACGGACGGCACCGTGCAGGGAAAGGCGACGAGTGCCGCGGTGAGGGCGTGCGTCGGAAACATGCGGAACTGGTTCAGCTCCGTGTACTGGTTCCACCACGAGTCGGGCCGGTACATGGTCGACAGCTGGGACGACCGCTCGACACCCCCGTACGTCAACAATGAAGCGGCAGGTGAGAAATGACCGTCGAGTCCGTACGACCCGAGGTGCCCGAGGTGCTGGAGCTGTCCGCTCCGCCCCTCGCCGGAGGCGGGGTGCCCGTGCTCGGGCACGGCTGGAAACTGGCTCGCGACCCGCTCGCCTTCTTCACCCAACTACGCGACCACGGCGACGTCGTGCGCCTGAAGCTCGGCCCCAAGACGGTGTACGCCGTCACCGCCCCCGCGCTCACCGGTGCGCTGGCGCTCAACCCGGACTACGAGATCGGCGGCCCCCTGTGGGAGTCGCTGGAAGGGCTGCTGGGCAACAAGGGCGTCGCGACGGCCAACGGGCCCATGCACCGGCGCCAGCGGCGGACCATCCAGCCCGCGTTCCGCGCCGACATCATCCCCGAGTACGGGCCGATCATGGAGGAGGAGTCCCGCGCGTTCGCCGACCGCTGGGAGGGCGGGGCGACCGTCGACTGCACCTCCGAGTCCTTCCGCGTCGCCGTCCGCATGGCCGCCCGCTGCCTGCTGCGCGGCCGCTTCATGGACGAGCGCGCCGAGCGGCTCAGCCTTGCCCTCGCGACGGTGTTCCGCGGTATGTACCAGCGCATGGTCATACCCGCGGGGCCGCTCTATCGGCTCCCGCTCCCGTCCATGCGCAAATTCGACCGGGCATTGGCCGATTTGCACGCTCTCGTCGACGAGATCATCGCCGAGCGCCGCGCATCTGGTCAAAAGCCGGACGATTTGCTGACGGCATTGCTGGAAGCGAAGAACGACGACGGCGACCCCATCGACGAACAGGAGATCCACGACCAGGTCGTCGCGATACTCACTCCCGGAAGTGAAACCATCGCGTCCACGATCATGTGGCTCCTCCAAGTCCTCGCCGAACACCCGGAAGAGGCGGACAAGGTGGCCGCCGAGGTCCAATCCGTCGTCGGGGACCGGCCCGTCGGATTCGAGGACGTCCGGAAGCTGTCGCACACGAACAATGTCGTCGTCGAGGCCATGCGTTTGCGCCCCGCCGTATGGATATTGACGCGGCGCGCGGTGACCGAAACCGAACTGGGCGGCTATCGCATTCCGGCCGGTGCCGACATCGTCTACAGCCCGTACGCGATCCAGCGCGATCCCCGGTCGTACCAGGAGCACCTGGATTTCGACCCCGACCGCTGGCTTCCGGAACGCTCCAAGGACACCCCGAAGTACGCGATGCGTCCCTTCAGCGTCGGCAACCGCAAGTGCCCCAGTGACCACTTCTCGATGGCGCAGCTCACGCTCGTCACCGCGACCGTGGCCTCCCGCTGGCGCTTCGAGCAGGTGTCCGGCTCCAACGACGCGACCCGCGTCGGCATCACCCTCCGGCCGCACGAGCTGCGGCTGAAGGCCGAGCCGCGCTAGCCGGGTCCCCCGTCCGGCCACGGCCGGACCGTACCCACCCGCACGTCCACCTGGCGCACGTTCAGGCCGCCTCCGGGCCCCTGAACGTGCGCCGGTACGCGTTCGGGGTCGTTCCCAGGCTCCGGACGAACTGATGGCGCAGGGCGGCGGCGGTGCCGAATCCCGTACGGCTCGCGATCGCGTCCATCGTCTCGTCCGACGCCTCCAGCAACCGCTGGGCCAGCAGCACCCGTTGGCTCAGGATCCAGCGGTAGGGCGTGGTGCCGGTCTCCTGCTGGAAGCGGCGCGCGAACGTGCGGGGCGCCATGTGGGCGCGGGCGGCGAGCTGTTCGACGGTCGTCTCCAGGTCGAGGTGCCGCTGCATCCACACCAGCACGTCACCGATCGTGTCGCACCGCGAGCGGGGCAGGGGCCGCTCGATGTACTGGGCCTGGCCGCCGTCCCGGTGCGGCGGGACCACCATGCGGCGGGCGATGGTGTTGGCCACCTCGGTGCCCTGCTCCTTGCGGACGATGTGCAGACAGGCGTCGATCCCAGCGGCGGTGCCGGCCGAGGTGATCACCGGGTCCGCGTCCACGTACAGCACGTCCGGTTCGACGACCGCCCGCGGATACTGCCGGGCCAGTTCGTCGGCGTGCTGCCAGTGCACCGCGCAGCGGCGGCCGTCGAGCAGCCCGGCCGCGCCGAGCGCGAAGACGCCCGAGCACACGCTGAGCACCCGGGACCCGCGGTCCACCGCCCGGCGCAGCGACGCGAGCAGCTCGGGCGGGTAGCCGCGGACGGCGAAGGTGTCCCCGGCGGGGACGACGACGAGGTCGGCCTCCTCCAGCCGGTCCAGGCCGTACGGCGTGGAGACCGTGAACCCGGGGACGTGGGTGCCGAGGGTCGGGCCCTCGGCGGAGACGACCGCGAACTCGTAGACGGGCAGGCCCTCGTCGCTGCGGTCGAGGCCGAACACCTCGCACACGACGCCGAGTTCGAAGGGATGCACGCCGTCGAGCAGGACGGCGGCCACGTTGTTCAGCATGGTCCCCAGTGTGCACCGGAAGTGGCAGTAATCGAGGGTGTGCGGCAGTTCTGCCACTGACGGTAAGGAGTCACCGACGGGACACTGATGTCCATGAACGCACTGATGGACAACCTCGTCGGAATCCTCGTCGTCCTCGGGATCTTCGCGCTCGTGGCGCTCCCGTCCCTGATCGGGCTGGCCCGCGAGCGGCGCGTGGACCGTCAGCTCAGGGCGGCCGCCGGCGCCCTGAGGGACGCCGGGCGGCCACCGCGGCCTCACGCCTTCGTCACGACCACCGTGACCGTCCACTCCTGAAGTCCCTTGCAGGAGATCCGGCCCGGATCGCTCGGGCACATCGGCCGGGACGAGGTCAGCCGGACCGTCCCGGCCGAGACCGCCCGGTACGCGGCGGACGCGTCACCGGCCTGGAGGACGATGCCGCTGTTGGTCGGTTCGAGACCGCTGCCGTCGCTCTTCACGGGCTTCCACGGCCGGGGTGTGGTGCCGTCCAGGGTGACGCGGAGCGTGTCCCCGGCCGTCAGGCAGTAGGTGTGGCCGGTGTCGGCCGCACCGAGTTCTCCCGTCGCCGCCGCACAGTCCTGACGGGACGAGGACGAAGGCGATGGCGAGGACGACGATGAGGACGGGGACGGGGACGGCGGCACGGACGCGGGCGAGGACGGGGACGACGGGGACGGGGACGACGGAGCGGGTGACGGCGACACGCTGCCGCTTCCGCCCGCCTCGCTTCCGCCCTTCGTTCCGCAGCCCGCCGCGACGAGCAGGGTCAGTGCGGTGAGGGCGATGGTCCTGGTGGGGGTCGTTCGACGCATGGGGTGGCCTCCTTGCGGGTTGGACGTGCCACCGGCGGATCAGGATCCATCGGGCCCCCGGGGCGCGCGACGAGGCCCCGGCCGCCGCGGCGACCGGGGCCTCGCCCGTGCTCAGCCGGTCGTCAGGGCGGTGTCGTCCACGACGAAGCTGGTCTGCTGGGAGGAGTCCTCGGCGCCGCTGAACTTCAGCGTGACGGTGGAGCCGGCGAAGGAGGACAGGTCGAAGGTCTTCTGGGCGTAGCCGGTGGCCTTGTTGAGGTTGGAGTAGGTCGCCAGCGTGGTGGAGCCGGCGGTGACGGTGAGCTTGTCGTAGGCCGTGCTCGTGCTGGTCTCGGCCGTGTCGATGTGCAGGTAGAAGGTGAGCGTGGCCTTGCAGCCGGCGGGGACGGTCACCGACTGGGACAGCGAGTCGGTGTGGGTGGAGCCGTAGCCGTCCAGCCAGGCCTTGTACGAGCCGCCGTGCGCGGCCTCACCGGTGTCGGTCGTGATGACCCCGCTCGACGCGGTCCACGAGGTGCTGCCCGACTCGAAGCCCGGGTTGGCGAGCAGCTGCGCCGAGGTGCAGGTGCCGCCGCCGGAGGTGCTCACGGTCCAGGTGAAGGAGGCCGAACCGGAGGCGCCCGTGCCGTCCTTCGCGGTGACCGTGACCGCGTAGGTGCCGGCGGTGCTCGCGGTGCCGGAGACCAGCCCGGTGGAGGCGTTGATCGACAGCCCGGTCGGCAGGCCGGTCGCGCTGTACGTGAGGGCGGCGCCCGCACTGTCGGTGGCCGCGATCTGCAGGCTCACCGAACTGCCCGTGGCCGTCGACCGGTTGCCCGGGCTGGTGACGGTGACCGTGTTGCCCGTGGTGGTGCCCGCGGTGAAGGCGGCCGTGCCGTTGGGGGTGCCCCAGCCGGTCGGTCCGTCGTAGCCGGTGCCCGCGGTGCAGAAGTACGAGGGCGAGCACGAGCCGTTGTTGCCGCTGGTCACGTCGTAGAGGCTCGACGTGTGGGAGTAGGGGTACTTCGCGGGGTAATCGGCGGAGCCGGGGGTGCCGGCCAGCGCGTAGACGCCCGCGATGATCGGGGACGAGGCGCTGGTGCCGCCGTAGACCGCCCAGCCGGAGCCGCCGTAGGTGTCGTAGACGGCCACGCCGGTCGCGGGGTCGGCGACCGCGGAGACGTCGGACTCCATGCGCCGCGAGCAGCCGGTGTCGGTCTGCCAGCTCGGCTTGGTGTCGTACGCGGAGCAGCCGGAGCCGGTGCCCTCGGTGCTGTTGGTCTTCCAGACCGACTCGCTCCAGCCGCGGGTGGCGGAGGAGGTGGTCAGCGCGGTTCCGCCGACGGCGGTCACGTACTGGGAGGTCGCCGGGTACTCGGCGCCGTAGGCCTCGTCGCCCGAGGAGACGGTGATCGCGACGCCCGGGTGCTTGAAGTACGCGGTGTCCTCGCTCGTCTGCGAGGAGGCCTCGGCGCCGCCCCAGCTGTTGGAGACGAACTTCGCGCCGAGCGCGACCGCTTCGTTCTCCGCCGTGCCGAGGTCGGTGTCGTTCGCCGAGTTCGCCTCGACCAGGACGATGTTGCAGTTCGGGCAGACGGCGCTGACCATGTCGATGTCGAGCGCCTCCTCGCCCGCCCAGCCGGTGTCGTTCGTGGGCAGCGAGGTGGTCGAGCCGGTCTGACTGACCTGCTTGAAGCAGCCGTTGGCCTTCGTGCAGGCGGACAGGCCGAACTGCGTGCGGTAGGTGGCCAGGTCGGCGGCGGCGTTGGGGTCGTTGTACGCGTCGACGACGGCGACGGTCAGACCCGAGCCGCCGGTCGAGGGCAGGTTGTAGGCGCTGTGCAGGTTGGCCGGGCTCAGGCCGGACACCGCGGCGGCCGCGTCCGGGGAGACGGCGTCGGCGAGCTTCTGGGCGATGTCGGTCCTGCGCTGCGCGAAGCAGGACATCGTGCCGGGCCGGGCGGCCTCGGCGCACAGGTGCTTCGTCGCGACCTTCTGGCCGGCCTTTCCGGTGGCGTGGACGGCCTGCCGGGCGGGGTCGGTGAGGGCCCTGGAGTTCTGGGTGGCGTGCGAGGTCAGGGGGGCCGGCGCGGGCTGCGCGTCCGCCGGCGGGGCCGCCGCGAACCCGGCGAGGCCGAGGGCGAGGGCGGGGAGTGCCGTGGTGAGGAGTCTTCGCAGGCTCCGGGCGGGTCTGCCAGAGGGTATCGGGGCTTGGGAACGCATGGGGGTGTCGCCTCCATCGGTTCGAGGCCGGTGCCGCGTGGGCCCGGGTGGGGTCCTGCGCGGTGCCACAGCCGGAAGTGGGGGTTCTCGGCGCTCTGAAGGGCGGCTCATGACGCGCGTAGCGCGGTTCACGGAGAGGTGCTCCGATGTGATCCGCGCTACGGCGGGTTACGTCATGGGCATGCCAATCAAGTCGTCCCGTCGTGCCGCTGCCTGGCGACACGGAGGGACGGCCAGAACGTAGCCGGGCCCGACGACCTGCGAACAGCCGTGCCCGCAGAACTTTGCCGCTCCATGGACGGGGATTGGAAAGGGGATTGGCGGCCCGGGGGCAGCACGTGACGAAAGCCGGGCCGCACAGGCGGCCCGGCTCTCACAGGTCACGCACAGGCGACCCGGCTCCCCAGCGTCAAGGACGTTCCGGCGTCCGGATGGTGACGAACGCTCAGAAGTCCTCGTCGAGGTCGACCGAACCCTCCACCGCGACCTGGTACGCCGACGGACGGCGCTCGAAGAAGTTCGTCAGCTCCTGGACACCCTGGAGTTCCATGAAGGAGAACGGGTTCTCGGAGCCGTACACCGGCGCGAAGCCCAGCCGCTGCAGGCGCTGGTCGGCGACGCACTCCAGGTACTGGCGCATCGAGTCGGTGTTCATGCCCGGCAGGCCCTCACCGCACAGGTCGCGCCCGAACTGCAGCTCGGCCTCGACGGCCTCGCGCAGCATGTCGGTCACCTGCTCCTGGAGCCTGTCGTCGAAGAGCTCCGGCTCCTCCTTGCGGACGGTGTCGACGACCTCGAAGGCGAAGCTCATGTGCATCGTCTCGTCGCGGAACACCCAGTTGGTTCCGGTCGCCAGGCCGTGCAGCAGACCACGGCTGCGGAACCAGTAGACGTACGCGAAGGCACCGTAGAAGAAGAGGCCCTCGATGCACGCGGCGAAGCAGATCAGGTTCAGCAGGAAACGGCGGCGGTCGGCCTGCGTCTCCAGCCGGTCCATCTTCTCGACCGAGTCCATCCACTTGAAGCAGAACTGCGCCTTCTCGCGGATGGACGGGATGTTCTCGACCGCGTCGAAGGCCGCCGCGCGGTCCGCGGGGTCGGGCAGGTACGTGTCGAGCAGCGTCAGATAGAACTGGACGTGCACGGCCTCCTCGAACAGCTGACGGCTCAGATAGAGCCGCGCCTCGGGGGAGTTGATGTGCTTGTACAGCGTCAGCACGAGGTTGTTCGACACGATCGAGTCGCCCGTCGCGAAGAACGCGACCAGCCGGCCGATCATGTGCTGCTCACCCGGCGTCAGCTTCGCGAGGTCGGCGACGTCCGAGTGGAGGTCGACCTCCTCGACGGTCCAGGTGTTCTTGATCGCGTCCCGGTAGCGCTCGTAGAAGTCCGGGTAGCGCATGGGACGGAGGGTGAGTTCGAAGCCCGGGTCGAGCAGGTTCTTCTGGTCGTTCGTGTCGGTCATTACTGGCAGGCCTCGCAGGACTCGGGGTTTTCCAGGGAGCAGGCGACGGCGTCGGGGTCGGCGACCTGCTGGACGGGGATGGTCTTCTCGGGCCGCGCCTGGGCCTGGGCCGCGCGGGCGATGCGCGTGGCGGGACGGGACCGCAGGTAGTACGTGGTCTTCAGACCCGACTTCCAGGCGTAGGAGTACATCGAGGAGAGCTTGCCGATGGTCGGTGTCTCCAGGAACAGGTTCAGCGACTGCGCCTGGTCCAGGAACGGGGTCCGCGCGGCGGCCATGTCGATCAGTCCGCGCTGCGGGATCTCCCACGCCGTGCGGTACAGGTCGCGCACGTCCTGCGGCACCCAGGTGAAGCCCTGCACCGAGCCGCTGGACTCGCGCAGCGCCTCACGGGTCTGCGCGTCCCACACGCCGAGCTTCTTCAGCTCGGCCACCAGGTAGGAGTTGACCTGGAGGAACTCGCCGGAGAGCGTCTCGCGCTTGAACAGGTTCGACACCTGCGGCTCGATGCACTCGTAGACGCCCGCGATGGACGCGATGGTGGCGGTCGGCGCGATGGCGAGGAGCAGCGAGTTGCGCATGCCGACCTCGGCGATCCGCTGCCGCAGGGCCGCCCAGCGCTCCGGCCAGTTCAGCTCGACGTCGAAGTGGTCCGGGTGCAGCACGCCGCGGGCGGTACGGGTCTTGTCCCACGCAGGGAGCGGGCCGCTGCGCTCGGCGAGGTCCGCGGAGGCCTCGTAGGCGGCGAGCATGATGCGCTCGGCGATCCGGGTGGACAGGGCGCGCGCCTGCGGCGAGTCGAAGGGCAGCCGCAGCTTGAAGAAGACGTCCTGCAGGCCCATCGCGCCCAGACCGACCGGGCGCCAGCGGGAGTTGGAGCGCCCCGCCTGTTCGGTCGGGTAGAAGTTGATGTCGACGACACGGTCGAGGAAGGTGACCGCCGTGCGGACGGTCTCGTCGAGCCGCTCCCAGTCGATGTCGTCACCGACGACGAACGCGCCGAGGTTGACCGAGCCCAGGTTGCAGACCGCGGTCTCCCCGTCGTCCGTGACCTCCAGGATCTCGGTGCACAGGTTGGAGGAGTGGACGGTGTGCCCGGGCTCCGCCGTCTGGTTGGCGGTGCGGTTGGCGGCGTCCTTGAACGTCATCCAGCCGTTGCCGGTCTGCGCGAGGGTGCGCATCATCCGGCCGTACAGGTCGCGGGCCGGGATGGTCTTCCTCGCGAGACCCGCCTCCTCGGCCTTGCGGTAGGCGGCGTCGAACGCGTCGCCCCACAGGTCGACCAGCTCGGGCACGTCCGCGGGGGAGAAGAGCGACCAGACGCCGTCCTCGTTCACCCGGCGCATGAACTCGTCCGGGATCCAGTGCGCGAGGTTCAGGTTGTGCGTACGCCGGGCGTCCTCACCGGTGTTGTCGCGCAGCTCCAGGAACTCCTCGATGTCGGAGTGCCAGGTCTCCAGGTACACCGCGGCCGCGCCCTTGCGCCGGCCGCCCTGGTTCACCGCGGCGACCGAGGCGTCGAGGGTCTTGAGGAACGGGACGATGCCGTTGGAGTGCCCGTTGGTGCCGCGGATCAGCGAACCGCGCGACCGGATGCGGGAGTACGACAGGCCGATGCCGCCGGCGTGCTTCGACAGCCGTGCCACCTGGTGGTAGCGGTCGTAGATGGAGTCCAGCTCGTCCAGCGGGGAGTCGAGGAGGTAGCAGGACGACATCTGGGGGTGCCGCGTACCGGAGTTGAAGAGCGTGGGGGAGGACGGGAGGTAGTCGAGCCGGCTCATGAGCCCGTAGAGCGCGGAGACCTCGTCGACGGCCTGGGCCGTGTCGTCCTCGGCGAGACCGGAGGCGACCCGCAGCATGAAGTGCTGGGGCGTCTCGACGACCTTGCGGGTGATGGGGTGACGGAGCAGGTAGCGGCTGTGCAGCGTCCGCAGGCCGAAGTAGCCGAAGCGGTCGTCGCCTTCCGTGTCGATCAGCGCGTCGAGCCGCGCGGTGTGCAGCCGGACGAACTCGGCGGTGCGGTCGGCGACCAGGCCCTCACGGTGTCCGACGGCGACCGACTCGGAGAAGGTCGTGACGCCCTGGGACGCGGCCTCCGCGGCGATGCTGATGGTGAGCAGACGCGCGGCGAGCCGGGAGTAGACCGGGTCCTCGGAGATGAGACCGGCGGCCGCCTCGGTGGCCAGCTCGCGCAGCTCGGCCTCGTCGGCACGGGCGGACCGGCCGCGCAGTGCCGCGGCGGCGACCCGGCCGGGGTCGGCGTCGGTCAGGTCGGCGGTGAGGTCGGTCAGGGTCCGCAGCAGCGCGGCTCCCGGACCGTCGGTCTCCACCGGGGCCTGGTGCGCGGTCACTGAAGCCGGATCTGCTGGCGCGATGGTCACGTGGGGCTCTCCCTCGCTCGGCACGGGGCCTTTCGGGGAGCACGGGGGCACACGGAAGCGCTTCTGGGCAGCCAGCGCACCGCGTCCACCGGCCCATTCCGCGAGGCCCGGACGTCGTCGGCACCCGGGCCGGGTGGCCGGGGCGCGCTGTCGGCAGGTCCTCGGACTGAGACGCGTGCGGGCACGTCCAATACACGAACACGCACAAGTACACCGTTGCGGGACAGTTCCGGATTCGCACCGGATTCCCCTGCGACGACAGCGAGCATGAGCATACATCTTGTGCCGACCCCAGGGAGCGCCCCCACATGTTGTGTCGCGCTGGTGTCGGAGAGCGCTACGGAGTGTGGCGGAGCGTCAACTCGTAGGTGAGCGGCCGGATGCCGCCGGGCGCCGGATCGCGCCTCCCGCGCCGTCGTCCTCGGCGGTCGCGCGTCCGGCGGGTCATGTCCACCCGGCTGCCCGCGCCCCTCCGGGCGGGCCCGCCCGGGCACGGCGACGGGCCGCCGGATGTCGTCTCCGGCGGCCCGTGCCCGTGCGTCGCGTGCCGCCCCGTTCCCGGGGCGTGTCCTAGTGGCTCGCGCCCGCCGTGGCCGGCGGAAGCTCCGTCTCCACCCCGCGGTCGCCCGCGTCGACGGTGTAGTCCTCGGGAGAGGTCTCGTCGATGCCGTCCGGCGCCTTGAGCGCCCGCAGGACGAAGGTGAGGACGACGGAGACGACCACGTTCATCACGAACGCCGTGAGGCCGATGTAGCCGATCTCCCCGATGCCGGGGATCTCCTTGGAGCTGCCGCCGAAGTGCTTCTGGGTCGGCGAGGCCACCCCGTAGGCGGCGAGCGTCCCGTAGACCATGCCGACCGCCCAGCCGCCCAGCAGCGCCCAGCGGTGGAACCAGCGGGTGAACAGGCCGCCGACCAGCGCGGGGAAGGTCTGGAGGATCCAGATGCCGCCCAGCAGCTGGAAGTTGATCGCGACGGTCTTGTCCATCGTCAGGACGAAGACCAGCGCGCCCACCTTCACGAGGAGCGAGACGATCTTGGAGACCCGGGTCTCCTCCTTCGGTGTCGCGTCCGGCTTGATGAAGTCCTTGTAGATGTTGCGGGTGAAGAGGTTCGCCGCCGCGATCGACATGATGGCCGCCGGGACCAGCGCCCCGATGCCGATGGCGGCGAAGGCCACGCCCGCGAACCAGTCCGGGAACATGGTCTCGAAGAGCTGGGGGATGGCGAGCTGGCCGTTCTGCACCTTCACGCCGGCCGCGATGGCCATGAACCCGAGCAGGGCGAGCAGGCCCAGCATCAGCGAGTAGAGGGGGAGGATGGTCGTGTTGCGGCGGATCACCTCGCGGCTGCGGCTGGACAGCGTCGCGGTGATGGAGTGCGGATACATGAACAGCGCCAGCGCCGAGCCCAGCGCGAGCGTGGCGTAGGTCCACTGGCCCGCCGCGGGCGGGACGACCCCGCCGGCCCCGGCCGCCGTGTACTTCTCGCCCGCCGCCTTGAAGATCTCGTCGAAGCCGCCGAGCTTGATCGGGATGTAGATGATGGCCACCGCGATCACGATGTAGATCAGGGTGTCCTTCACGAACGCGATCAGCGCGGGGGCCCGCAGACCCGAGGAGTAGGTGTACGCGGCCAGCACGCCGAAGGCGATGAGCAGCGGCAGGTCCTTGACGAACCAGTTGGTGTTCTCGCCGCCGCCCACGCCCATCACGTCGAGGACGGCCTGGATGCCGACCAGTTGGAGCGCGATGTACGGCATGGTCGCGAGGATGCCGGTGACGGCCACGGCCAGCGACAGGCTCTTGGAGCCGAACCGGCCCCGCACGAAGTCCGAGGTGGTCACATAGCCGTGCTTGTGGGAGACCGACCACAGGCGCGGCAGGAACGTGAAGATCAGCGGGTACACGAGGATCGTGTAGGGCACGGCGAAGAAGCCGGCCGCGCCCGCCGCGTAGATCGCCGCGGGGACGGCGACGAAGGTGTACGCCGTGTAGAGGTCGCCGCCGAGCAGGAACCAGGTGACCCAGGTGCCGAACGACCGTCCGCCCAGGCCCCATTCGTCGAGGCTGTGTTCGTTGTCGGCCTTGCGCCAGCGCGCGGCCAGGAAGCCCATGGCCGTGACGGCCAGGAAGAAGAAGATGAAGACGCCGAGGGCGACGCCGTTCACACCGTCGTTCATGCTCCACCTCCCTTGGCCGCGCGGGCCCGCTGGTCACGCCGCCAGAGCTGGTGCGCGGTCACCGTCAGCACCGTCGAGAGGAGCACCCACAGCATCTGGTACCAGTAGAAGAACGGGATGCCGATGAAGGTCGGATCGGTCTTGGCATAGGAACCGACCCACAGCATCGCCACGAAGGGCGCGACGAGGCAGAGCGCGATCACCACGCGGACCGGTGTCACCACCGGTGGTTTCACTTCGGGCAGGTCTGACATACGGCGGCTCCGTCCCCTCGCGATCACCTGTGTAACGCGCAGGCAATCTAGGCGACGGTTCAGCTTTAGGGAACCCCTGCTCGGAGCGCTGGTGTGGAGGCTTGGTGTGCGTGCCGGACGACGCCCTCAGGAGAGGCGGGACCGCGGGGAGCGGTCGCCCCGCGGACCGGGCGGGCGGCGGCGCGCCGTCCCGACTCGCTCAGTCCGTCGGGCGCTTGAGGCGGGCGACGAACTTGTACCGGTCGCCGCGGTACACCGACCGCACCCATTCCACCGGCTCGCCCACCTTGTCGAGCGAGTGGCGGGAGAGCATCAGCATCGGCAGCCCGACATCGGTGCCGAGCAGTCCGGCCTCGCGCGGAGTGGCCAGCGAGGTCTCGATGGTCTCCTCGGCCTCGGCGAGATGGACGTCGTAGACCTCGGCGAGCGCGGTGTAGAGAGAGGTGTACTTGACGAGCGAGCGGCGCAGCGCGGGGAAGCGCTTGGCGGAGAGATGGGTCGTCTCGATCGCCATCGGTTCGCCGCTCGCGAGGCGCAGCCGCTCGATGCGCAGCACCCGGCCGCCGGCCGAGATGTCGAGCAGACCGGCGAGCGTCTCGTCCGCGGTGATGTAGCCGATGTCCAGGAGCTGCGAAGTGGGTTCGAGTCCCTGGGCGCGCATGTCCTCGGTGTACGAGGTGAGTTGGAGCGCCTGGGAGACCTTGGGCTTGGCGACGAAGGTGCCCTTGCCCTGGATGCGTTCGAGGCGGCCCTCGACGACCAGCTCCTGAAGCGCCTGCCGCACGGTGGTGCGCGAGGTGTCGAACTCCGCGGCGAGCGTGCGCTCGGGCGGTACCGGTGTCCCGGGCGGAAGGGTCTCCGTCATGTCCAGCAGGTGTTTCTTGAGCCGGTAGTACTTGGGCACGCGCGCGGTACGGATGGGCGCCCCACCCTCGTTCTCCGCACTGCTGACGTCGGTGCTCATGCTCCGCCTTCCCGGCTCCGGATGCCGAAGCGACCGACGTTCCGTCGGTCACGGCTCACATCGTGGCACGGCTTGTCGTGCGAGTGTCCCCCCGCACGCTCCGTGATCCCCTCTATATACCGTCGGCGTTCCTGTTGGTCTAGTCCATCGCGCGGACGTGATCGTGTACGCGACGGTGCGCATGGGGCCCGTGGTGCGGCTTCCGGGGGACATAGGGGCGGGTCACCCGGGGTGTGCCGGTGGTTCGGCGGCCGTCTTCCGGGGGTTCCCGAACACCCCCGCCATTTATGCCGCTTACCTACTTAAAGGTCCTTGCATATGTAGGTCCCATAACGGCCGACTGGACGGGCTTACACACCCTTGACACCCCCCTAGGTCTAGGCCAAGCTCCCCGTACTGGTCTACACCATTGGTCCAGTCCCGGCCCCACGGGCGGTCACGACGTCGTATGTCACCGCGGGGAGCAGGGGGGTTTGTGGCATCCCTGAGGAGGGTGGCGTGAAGCGCAAGCTGATAGCCGCGATCGGTATCGCGGGCATGATGTTCTCCATCGCGGCGTGCGGGGACAGTGACGACAAGTCCGGGGGGTCGGACAACGCCGGCGACACCAAGGCCCTGACGGTCTGGCTCACGGTCGACGCGCAGAACAACTGGCCCGAGCTGGTCAAGGCCGCCGACGCGGCGATCAAGGCGAAGCACCCCGGCATCAAGATCAACCACGAGTACTACGGCTGGCCGGACAAGAACACCAAGCTCGACGCGGTCCTCGCCACCGACAAGGCGCCGGACGTGGTCGAGATGGGCAACACCGAGATGCTCGGCTACATGGTCAAGGGCGCCTTCGCTCCCCTCGACGCGTCGAAGTTCGAGAACTCGGCCACCTGGCTGGACGGCCTCAAGGCCTCCGTCACCTACGACGGCAAGACCTACGGCGTGCCGTACTACGCCGGTGGCCGTGTCGGCAACTGGCGCAAGGACATCGCCGCTTCGGCCGGTGTGAAGACCCCGCCGAAGACGTACGCCGAACTCACCTCCGACCTGGACAAGATCCAGAAGAAGGAGGGCAAGAAGTTCAGCGCCTGGTACCAGCCCACCCGTGACTGGTACGCGGCCATGTCCTTCGTCTACGACGCCGGCGGCTCCATCGCGAAGGACGAGGGCGGCCAGTGGAAGGCCAACCTCTCCTCTCCCGAGTCCCAGAAGGGCCTCACCGAGTTCAAGAACGTCATCGACAAGTACATGCACGGTGACAAGACCAAGGACGAGTCCGACCGCTACACGGTCTACGGCCAGGCCAAGTCCGGCATGATCTTCGGTGCCGCCTGGGAGGGCGCGACCGCCGAGGACCCGAAGACCGACACCACCGGCAAGCTCAAGGGCAACCTCGAGAACTTCGTGATGCCCGGCCCGTCCGGCAAGAACCTCCCGGTCTTCCTGGGCGGCTCCGACCTCGCCGTCCCGGTGAAGTCGAAGGCGCAGGCCGTCGCCGCCGAGTGGATCAACGCGTTCACCGGCGCCAAGGGCCAGAAGGGTCTGATGGGCAAGGGCAACCTGCCCAACAACAAGACCGACCTCGCCACCCTGAAGAACGACCCGGCGACGGTCGTCCCGGCCACCGCGGCCGAGTCCAGCTGGTTCGTCCCGATGGCGCCGGGCTGGGGCCAGGTCGAGAAGGCCCAGGTCCTGCAGACCATGCTGCAGAGCATCGGTACCGGCAAGAAGTCGGTCGCGGACGCCGCGAAGGAAGCGGACGCCAAGATCGACAAGGTCATCAACACCAAGTGACCTGAGTGCAGGGCCCCGTCGGTCCTCCGTCACGGAGGGGCGGGGCCCTGCCTGCCGTACGGCCCGGCCCGGGGGCACGCCCCGTGGGCCCGGCCGTGCGGGCCTTCGCTTTCGTACGACCTGAGGGACCGCTGAGGAGCGCGCGATGAGTGCCGCAGACACGACCACCCCCGCCAAGCTGCCGCCACCGCGGCAGGCGCCGCCGCCACCGGCCGCCCCCACGGCACCGCGCAAGCGGCGCACCTCGGGCGGGCCGGCGACACCCTGGGCCCTGCTCGCCCCCTGCCTGCTGATCCTCGCGCTGGTCCTCGGCTACCCGCTGGTCCGCCTGGTCACCCTCTCGTTCCAGAAGTTCGGACAGTCCCAGCTCTGGGGCTTCCAGCCGGCCGAGTCCGTCGGCTTCGACAACTTCAGCAACGTGCTCGGCGACAGCGAGTTCTGGGCGGTCGTCGTCCGGACGATCATCTTCGCGGGCGGCTCCGTCATCTTCACGATGGTCGCCGGCATGCTGATCGCCCTCCTCCTCCAGCGGGTCTCCGGCTGGGTGAAGACGCTCATCAACATCGTGCTGGTGGCGAGCTGGGGCATGCCCATCATCGTCGCCACCACGGTCTTCAAGTGGCTCTTCGACTCCGACTACGGCATCTTCAACGCGCTGCTCAGCAAGCTCCCCGGCATCGACATGATCGGCCACAACTGGTTCGCCAGCGGACCGCAGGGCCTGGCCGTGATCATGCTCCTGGTCGTCTGGGGCGCCGTGCCGTTCGTCGTCATCACGCTCAGCGCCGGACTCACCCAGGTGCCCGCGGAACTGGAGGAGGCCGCACGGCTCGACGGAGCCGGCGCCTGGGGTGTCTTCCGCTACGTCACGCTGCCGATCCTCAAGCCGATCATCGTGATGCTCACGACCCTCTCCGTCATCTGGGACATGGGCGTCTTCCCGCAGGTCTTCGTGATGCGCGGCGGCCACCCCGAGGCCGAGTTCCAACTCCTCACCACGTACTCGTACGACCGCGCCTTCGTCGTCAACGACTACGCGCAGGGATCGGCGATCGCCCTGCTGACCGTGCTGCTCCTGCTGGGAGTGGTCGCCGTGTACATGCGTCAGATGCTGAAGATCGGAGAGGTCGAATGAGCGCCGTCGCCACGCCCGGGCGTCCGTCCGCCGCGGGGCGGAAGTCCTCCGGACCCCGCAAGTCCAAGCTCGGCTGGAACCTGCTCGGCCTGCTCGTCTTCCTCACCGCGGGCTTCCCGGTCTACTGGATGTTCAACACGGCCTTCAAGCCGGCCAAGGACGCCATCGACGCCGATCCGAGCCTGTTCCCCACGGGCCTCACGCTCGACAACTTCCGCCGCGCGCTGGACATCGCCGACTTCTGGGGCCCGGTCGGCCGCAGCCTCATCGTGTCCGTCTCGGTGGTCGTGGTCGGGATCATCGTGGGCATGCTGGCCGCCCTGGCCATCTCCCGCTTCGCCTTCCGCGGCCGCAAGGTCGTGATCGTCGGCATCCTCGCGGTCCAGATGGTCCCGCTGGTCGCCATGATCATCCCGGTCTTCCTGCTGCTGAACGACCTCGATCAGTACGACAAGCTGTCCGGCCTGATCATCACCTACCTGACCTTCATCCTCCCCTTCACGGTGTGGACGCTGCGCGGCTTCATCGTCAACATCCCGAAGGAGCTGGAGGAGGCCGCGATGGTCGACGGGTGCAGCCGCACCGGCGCCTTCATGCGCGTGGTCTTCCCGCTGCTGGCCCCGGGCATGGTGGCCACGTCCGTCTACGCGTTCATCCAGGCATGGAACGAATACCTCTACGCCCTGATGCTGATGAGCCAGAAGAACCAGACCGCCACCGTCTGGCTCGGTAACTTCACCACCAAGCACGGCACCGAGTACGCCCCGATGATGGCCGGATCCACCATGATGGCCGTGCCGATCGTCGTCCTGTTCCTCCTCGTCCAGCGCAAGATGGCCGCGGGTCTGACCGCTGGCGCCGTGAAGGGATAACGCCCCCCGATGACGACATTCGCCAGTGGGACCACCGAGTCCCATCCCAAGGACGGCCTGACGCGCGACGCCCTCACCGTCCTCCAGCCCGGCTTCACCGGAACCACGGCTCCGGACTGGCTGCTCCGCCGCCTCGGTGAAGGTCTCGCCTCCGTCGGCCTGTTCGGCCGCAACATCGCCACCCCCGATCAACTGGCCGCCCTGACGGCCCAGTTGCGCGCGGAGCGCGACGACGTCCTGGTCGCCATCGACGAAGAGGGCGGCGACGTCACCCGCCTGGAGGTGCGCACCGGTTCGTCGTTCCCCGGCAACCACGCGCTGGGCGCCGTCGACGACGTGGCGCTCACCGAGGCTGTCGCCCTCGAACTCGGCCGCCGGCTGGCCGCGTGCGGGGTGAACCTCAACTGGGCGCCCTCCGCCGACGTGAACTCCAACCCCTCCAACCCGGTCATCGGCGTACGGTCCTTCGGTGCCGACACCGACCTGGTGGCCCGGCACACGGCCGCCTACGTCACCGGCCTCCAGGCCGCCGGCGTCGCCGCCTGCACCAAGCACTTCCCGGGCCACGGCGACACCGCCGTCGACTCCCACCACGCGCTGCCCCGCATCGACGCGGACCTCGCGGTCCTCCAGTCGCGCGAACTCGCCCCGTTCCGGGCCGCGATCGCCGCGGGCAGCCGTGCCGTGATGAGCGCCCACATCCTGGTCCCGGCCCTGGACCCGGACCGCCCGGCCACCCTCTCCGGCCGCATCCTCACCGGCCTGCTGCGCGAGGAACTCGGCTACCAGGGCCTCATCGTCACCGACGGCATGGAGATGCAGGCCATCGCCGGGACGTACGGCATCGAGCGGGGCAGCGTGCTGGCCATCGCGGCCGGCGCCGACGCCATCTGCGTCGGCGGCGGGCTCGCCGACGACGACACCGTGCGCCGCCTCCGGGACGCCCTGGTCTCCGCGGTCCGCGCCGGCGAGCTGGCCGAGGAACGACTCGCGGACGCGGCGAACCGGGTACGGGCGCTCGCCGAGTGGACGGCCGCGGCCGCCGCGGTCTCCCGGTCCCACACGAATGGCTCAAACGGTTCGAACGCGTCGAACGGCTCGGGCACCCCGGCCGTCACGCTCGGTACGAGCTCCGCGGGTGGCCCGGCGGGCTCCGGCAGCGCCGTGGACGTCGGTCTGGTCGCCGCCCGCCGCGCGCTCACCGTGACCCACTCCGGGGCGTTCACGCCGCTCACCGAGGCGCCCTACGTCGCCTCCCTCACCCCGGTCGCGAACATCGCCGTCGGTGACGAGACGCCCTGGGGCGTCGCCGCCGAACTGGCCCGGCTGCTCCCCGGCACCGAGACCGGCAGCTTCACCGGCGAGGACGCCGGCTCCTCGGCGCTCGCCGCTGCCGGGAGCCGCCCGGTCGTCGCCGTGGTCCGGGACGAGCACCGGCACCCCTGGATGACGGCCGCCCTCGACACGCTCCTCGCTGCCCGCCCGGACAGCGTTGTCGTCGAGATGGGCGTTCCCCAGTCGACGCCCCGTGGCGCCCTGTACATCGCCACCCACGGCGCCGCACGGGTCTGCGGCCGGGCGGCGGCCGAGGTCATCGCGGGGGAGTAGCCGCGCGGGCCCTCGGGCCACACGTGCCGGTGCCCGGCCTCCCCAGGGGAGGCCGGGCACCGGCACGTGTACGTCCGCGGACCGTCAGGCTCTAGATGCCCTGCCAGTCCGGCTTCGCGGCGAAGGTGGCGCGGAAGTAGTCCGCGAGCTTCAGCTTGGACGCGGCGGCCTCGTCGACCACGACCGTCGCGTGCGGGTGCAGCTGCAGCGCGGAGGCCGGGCAGATCGCCGCGACCGGCCCCTCGACCGTCGCCGCCACGGCGTCCGCCTTGCCCTCACCGGTGGCGAGCAGCACGAGGTGGCGCGCCTCCAGGATCGTGCCGATGCCCTGGGTGATCACGTGGTGCGGGACCTGCTCGATGTCGCCCTCGAAGAACCGCGCGTTGTCCACCCGGGTCTGCTCGGTCAGCGTCTTGATACGGGTGCGCGAGGCGAGCGAGGAGCACGGTTCGTTGAACCCGATGTGCCCGTCCGTGCCGATGCCCAGGATCTGCAGATCGACCCCGCCGTCGGCGGCGAGCGCCGCGTCGTACGCCTCGCAGGCCGCCTGGACGTCCGCCGCGGTGCCGTCCGGACCCATGAACGCGTCCATGCCGAGACCCAGCGGTTCCAGCACCTCACGGCGCAGGACGGAACGGTAGGACTCGGGGTGCTCGGCCGGCAGCCCCACGTACTCGTCGAGCTGCGCGACGCGCGCGCCCGAGGCGTCCACGGCACCGGACCGCACGGTGGCCGCCAGCGCCTCGTAGATGGGCAGCGGCGTCGAGCCGGTGGCCACGCCGAGCAGGGCGTCGGGCTTGCGCCTGAGCAGCTCCGCCATGGCCTCGGCGATCAGCTCGCCGCCCGCCTTGGCGTCCGGGACGATGACAACTTCCACGCTGGGCCTGCCGATCTGGAGAGGGGACTCAACTGGAACCCGAAGGGGGACACGTGTGGTATAGACCAATCTAGCAGAGCGCCACCCGGCCGTCGCCCTCCATGTTCGTCGCGGCGACCGCGCCGTCGACCGGGCGCCGCCGCCCCGTCCGGTCGCGGCATCCGCCGATCCCGCCCGTTCACGAACCGAAGCGGGCTAGTCTGATGGATGCTCGCGGGTGTTTGAGAATCGGACGACAACAAACATCCGCGGACGCATGGACAGCGAACACATGGACGCAGGACCATGGTCTAGTCCACAATGCTTTGAGAAACTGAACAAGCCTCCGCCTTCCCCGCACAGGAAGGCGGACCGAGGAACCGGCGCTCTCTGCCCTGACTGCTCCGGCTCCTCTCTTCGGCCGATCGGGACCGCACACCCCGTGGCCGTTGTTGCTCCGGGCTGCGGTGCCGGGAGGGTTGAGGGTCCCTCCCAGGCGCCGCGGCCCGCGGGTGTCTCCAGGGCCCCGCACGATCCGCCGAGGCCCCCCCGCGGGCGGCTGACCGGGGTCCGGACGGTTCCGCCGGGTACGCTCGCACTCGTGCCCTCCATGAACGACCTCGTACGCCAGCACACCGCCCTCGGTGACTCCGATCTCGAGTGGCTGCACCTGCTGGTCTCGGAGTGGCAGTTGCTCTCCGACCTCTCCTTCGCCGACCTCGTGCTGTGGGTCCCCACGCGCGACGGCACCCGCTATGTCTCGGTCGCCCAGATGCGGCCCAACACGGGCCCGACCTCGTACCAGGACGACATGGTCGGCCACCTGGTCCCGCGCGGTCGCCGGCCCCTGCTGGACGCGGCGCTCGACGAGGGCCGGATCGTGCGCGAGGGCGACCCCGAATGGCGCGAGGAGGTCCCGGTCCGCGTCGAGTCCATTCCGGTGCGACGCGAGGGCCGCGTCCTCGGAGTCATCGCCCGCAACACCAACCTGCTCACCGTGCGCACCCCGAGCCGCCTCGAACTGACGTATCTGCAGAGCGCCTCCGACCTCGCCCAGATGATCGCGGCGGGCACCTTCCCGTTCCCCGACCAGCAGGTCGACATGGACGCCTCACCGCGCGTCGGCGACGGACTGATCCGCGTCGACGCGGACGGAGTCGTCCAGTACGCCTCTCCGAACGCGCTGTCCGCCTATCACCGGCTGGGCCTCGCCGCGGACCTGGTCGGCCACAACCTCGGCTCCACCACCGCCGAACTCGCCCCGTCCCGGGGTCCGGTGGACGAGGCGCTGGCCAAGGTCGCCAGCGGCTGGGCACCCCGCGAGTTCGAGATCGAGAGCGCCGAGGGCGTGATCCAGCTGCGGGCGATCCCGCTCAAGCCCAAGGGCACCCGCGTCGGTTCCCTGGTGCTGCTCCGGGACGTCACCGAACTGCGCCGCCGCGAGCGTGAGTTGATCACCAAGGACGCCACCATCCGGGAGATCCACCACCGGGTGAAGAACAACCTCCAGACGGTCGCCGCCCTGTTGCGGCTCCAGGCCCGGCGTATCGACTCGGAGAGCGGCCGGGAGGCGCTCGAGGAGGCCGTGCGCAGGGTCGGTTCCATCGCGATCGTGCACGAGACGCTCTCCCAGAACCTGGACGAGCGGGTCGAGTTCGACGAGATCGCGGACCGGGTGCTCGCCATGGTCGCCGAGATCTCCCCCGGCAAGGTCACCGGCCGGCGCACCGGACGCTTCGGCATTCTGGACGCCGAGGTCGCCACCCCGCTGTCCATGGTGCTCACCGAGATCCTCCAGAACGCGCTGGAGCACGGCTTCCGCGAGGGCGACCGGGGCACCGTGGAGGTCTCGGCGGTCCGTGGCGGCACCGCCAAGGAGGCCCGCCTGCTGGTCACCGTCCAGGACGACGGGGTCGGCCTGCCCGAGGGCTTCGACCCGCACCGCTCGGGCAACCTCGGCCTGCAGATCGTACGAACGCTGGTGGAGGGCGAGTTGGGCGGCACTTTCGACATGGTCGCCGCCCCGGAGCGCGGCACCCAGGTGATCCTGGATCTCCCGGTGCGCGTACCCAAGTAGCCGATCGGCACACGATCCGCACAACTGGCCCCCGGATGGCGGCAGTCGACGACCGCTCGGTCGGTCACTCACCGTGACCCCCACCGGATGGGAGCGGCCGGCGGACAGCAATGAGCCCCGGACCACCAGGTGGTCCGGGGCTGAAAGCTCGTTGCAATCAAGCGCATCGGGGTACTGCGCGCTGCGGCTCGGGGGCGGGAGATGCGTACACGCTGTACGCGCCGCCAAGCTCAGGCTCGTGCGGGGTGGAACGTCAGGCGGTGGCCTGACGAGCTCGGTTGCGGGCGGCACGGCGCTTCATTGCGCGGCGCTCGTCCTCGCTGAGGCCACCCCAGACGCCGGAGTCCTGGCCGGACTCGAGCGCCCACTGCAGGCACTGCTCCATGACGGGGCAGCGGCGGCAGACGGCCTTGGCTTCCTCGATCTGCAGCAGCGCAGGACCGGTGTTGCCGATGGGGAAGAAGAGCTCGGGGTCTTCCTCGCGGCAAACGGCGTTGTGACGCCAGTCCATGGCTGCTACCTCTCCTTGGTATTACATGCACGTTGCTTGTGAATGTGAACGCTTTCACGAATCCCTCAACAAGTGAAGGGCCGACGACCAGACGGACTGGTGTGGTCCTGTGATTTGAGGAGGGGTTCCGGTGCTCTGGGGGCCGATGTTGCGGGCCGTCCCGAGCGCCAGATAGAGACTCGCAAACCTCGGCGGCGGATACAACCCCTTCTGGAAAGTTTTTTTTGATTCCTCGGTGTCGACTAGGTCACAGCCGTACTTCCATGGGGTGGACCCTGGTCTAAACGTTCGAGTGAAAGGACTTTGGGCCCTTCCGCTCACACAATCACACGCAGTGCACGGCGTACGCCTGTGAACGTCACGCTGGTTCGCAGTCCGAGGTGGTCGCCGTCCATCTGGAGGGGTAGCGGGGCCTTCGAATGCAAGGTGAAGTCCGTCAGGTCGTGCAGGGAGACGGCGTGCTTCCCGCGGGGTCCCCGCTCGGGGGACGAAGTGAGCAACTGGGTGGCATACCGGGCAACCGAGGCCGTCGACATGCGACTGAGGCCGAGTACGTCGAGCCCCGTATCGAACGAGGCCTTAGGCGACGCGTACACCGGACGATTGCCGAGAAACGTCCAGGGCGCGGTGTTGCAGATGATGGACAGCACCAGATCGGTCACCGGATCCGCGCCGGGGCGCTCCAGTGTGATCGTCCCGTGCCGGCGATGCGGTTCGTCCAGAAACTGCCGCATCACCTGGCGGACATACAGCGCGTGCGTCGACCGCCGGCCGCGCTCGCGCTGCTGCTCGACCCGGCCCACCACCCCCGCGTCGAAGCCGAGCCCGGCGCAGAACGTGAACCAGCGCGACGGCACGGCCTCGTCCTCCGTGCCGGGAGTCCCCGCGGCGAGGCCGAGGCCCACGGTGCGTTCCCGCTCCTCGCGCAGGGCGTCCAGCAGGGCGCCGGTCGCCTCCACGGCGTCGTTCGGCAGACCGAGCGCGCGGGCGAAGACATTGGTGGAGCCGCCGGGGACCACGGCGAGGCGGGGCAGTGAGTCCGGGTCGGGGCCCCGGTGCAGCAGACCGTTCACGACCTCGTTGACCGTGCCGTCCCCGCCGAGGGCCACGACCAGGTCTATCTCGTCGCTGTCGGCGGCCTGCCGGCCGAGGTCCCGGGCGTGCCCGCGGTACTCGGTGGTGACGGCCTCCAGCTTCATCTCGCTGGCCAACGCATGGATCAGGACATCGCGCGTGCGCGCACTTGTGGTGGTTGCTGCCGGATTGACCACGAGAAGTGCACGCATGCGATGCAGCGTACCTACTGGGTGGTACTCGGCCCAGACCGAGGTAGGGGTCCGGTAAGAGACCCGGGCGTGAGCCGGGCCACAGCGCACCGCCCGCAGGGCCTCCCGGCAAAGGGGAGTGCCCGCCCCGGGGCACTCGGCGGTCCGGGACCGACGGCTACTCTTCAGGAGTGAGCCGAGAGCAGAACCCCACCTCCGACGTCCCCCTCGCCGAACCGCGCCCCGGGCGGCTGACCGCCGCGGCGGCACTGGCCGCGCTGGAGGGGCTCGCCCTCGCGGCGGGCGGTGTCTACGTCCTCGTCCTCGGCCTGACGGGCGACCCCGACGACCGGCAGCAGGCCGTCACCGGCGGCGTCACCCTCATCGTGCTGGCGCTGCTGCCGCTCCTGGCCGCGCGCGGACTGCTGCTGCGCCGCGGCTGGAGCCGCGGCCCGGCCGTCATCACCCAGGTCATGGCGCTGCCCGTCGCCTACAACCTGCTCCAGGCCGACAGCGTCGCGATCCCCGCAGGCATCGCCCTCGCGGCCGTGGCGGTGACCGCCCTGGTGCTGCTGGTGAACCCGGCAACGACGAGGGCCCTCGGTATCCGAGGGCCCGGCGGCGACGTGCGGGAAGAGAAGTAGCGGGTCTCACTCCTCGACGAGGAGCTTCTCCCGCAGCTGGGCCAGGGTGCGGGCCAGCAGCCGGGAGACGTGCATCTGCGAGATGCCGACCTCCTGCGCGATCTGCGACTGCGTCATGTTGCCGAAGAAGCGAAGCAGCAGGATCCGCTTCTCCCGCGGCGGAAGATCCTCCAGCAGCGGCTTGAGCGACTCCCGGTACTCGACGCCCTCCAGCGCCTCGTCCTCCGAGCCGAGGGTGTCCGCGACGGCGGGCGACTCGTCGTCCGTGTCGGGGACGTCCAGGGACAGCGTGGAGTACGCGTTCGCGGACTCCAGGCCCTCCAGGACCTCCTCCTCCGAGATGGCCAGTTTCTCGGCCAGTTCGTGGACGGTGGGGGAGCGGCCGTGCAGCTGGGAGAGCTCCGCCGTGGCCGTGGTCAGGGCGAGGCGCAGCTCCTGGAGACGGCGCGGGACACGAACCGCCCACCCCTTGTCCCGGAAGTGACGCTTGATCTCGCCGACCACCGTCGGCGTCGCGTACGTCGAGAACTCGACGCCCCGCTCGGGGTCGAAGCGGTCGACCGACTTGATCAGGCCGATCGTCGCGACCTGGGTCAGGTCGTCCAGCGGCTCACCGCGATTGCGGAAGCGGCGCGCGAGGTGCTCCACGAGCGGCAGATGCATGCGGACCAGTTGGTTGCGCAGCTCCGCGTACTCGGCGCTGCCGTCCTGCATCTTGCGCAGTTCGACGAACATCGCCCGGGCCGCGCTGCGGTCCTGCGGGTCGTGCCGGATGTGCTGGGCGCTCGGCCCGTGCTGCGTGCCCTGCACGCTCTGCTCCGCGTCTCGCTCGTGCTCGCTCATAGTCCCGCCCGTCACCATTCCCCGAGCCCGCGGCTCTTCCCCCATGACCTCGGCAGCACGCGGACCGGGAGAACCTCCCCGGACGGGGGAGACCCCGGACTGCGCGGCGCCGGCTCCGCTGGTCACCTCGCCGGCACCGCCCTCCGGATGCTGCCGGGCCTGCTCGGGGATGCCGTCGACGCCGTCCCCCGTGTGCCGCGACCCGGCGGGGCCGCCGGCGCGTTCCGCGGGGGGCTCCCGTGTGCCGCGCTCTTCGTCCCGCACCGGCCCGTCCCCGTCCTTCACGCCGGCCCGGGTCCCGCGCCGCGCTGTTTGTAGAGGCTGATCGAAACGGTCTTGTCCTCGGCGACGGTGGATTCGACCTTGCCGGCGAGAGCCGACAGCACGGTCCACGCGAACGTGTCCCGTGACGGAGCGTGACCGTCGGTCGTCGGAGCGGAGACCGTGACCTCCAGTGAGTCCTCGATGAGCCGGAAGACACAACTGAGGACGGAACCGGGCACGGCCTGCTGCAGCAGGATCGCGCAGGCCTCGTCCACCGCGATGCGCAGATCCTCGATCTCGTCGAGGGTGAAGTCCAACCGGGCCGCGAGCCCGGCCGTGGCCGTACGCAGTACCGACAGGTAGGCACCCGCGGCCGGCAGCCGGACTTCCACGAAGTCCTTCGTCGCGGGCTCGCCTGCGATCTGGGACACCCTCACCTCCATGGTGGTACAAGCTCATTCGAGCTCTCTCGGGGGCCGAGGGTCGCCCCCCGGGCTAACGCGCTACGTCGTGCAGCGGTGACGCTACCGCGCTCCCGTCTTTCCTGTCCTGGGGACCCCGTCCCTTGCTGTCACTCATAGTAAGCCCACGAGCACGGACAGTGGCTAGGGGTCTGCGGGGCCCAAATCGGAAGAGCGCGCGCCGGGTTGACGTACCCAGGCGTCAGACCGTCGAACCGTCCCGGCTTTCGGCCACGGTCCTCCTCCGCGCACGGCTCAGACGAGGACGTGGTCCACGAAGCACCAACGCCAGCTCTCCCCCGACTCGAAGGTGCGCATGATCGGATGTCCCGTGTCCTTGTGGTGCTCGGTCGCGTGCCGCAGGGGTGAGGAGTCGCAACAGGAGAGGTGCCCGCACTCCAGGCACAGCCGAAGCTGTACCGGATGCGTGCCCGCGGCCACGCACTCCAGGCACGTGTCGCTCTTGGGCTCGGGCTCCTGCTGCGGCAGCGCGTCGGTGTGCGTGCACTGTTTCATGATTGCCAGGTTACGTCGGGTGTGCGGGATGCCGCGCGAAAACGAGGGCGGGCGGAAGACGATGCACGTATTGCCACTGCTGTTGCTGGTCGGCGGGAGCGCGGCGGTCGCCGGGGCCGCCCGCCGGACCCCGGTCCCGGCGCCCCTGCTGCTCGTCGCGGTGGCCCTGGCCGTGTCGTACATCCCCGGTGTGCCGGCGTACGAACTCGACCCCGACATCGTGCTTCCGCTGCTGCTGCCCCCGCTGCTGTACACGGCGGCGACCGACAGCTCGTACCTCGACCTGAGGGCCCAGATGCGGCCCGTGGCGCTGTTGTCGGTGGGGTACGTGCTGTTCGCGACGCTCGTCGTCGGCTGGGCCGCGTATCTCCTCGTGCCGAGCCTGCCGCTGACCGCGGCGCTCGTGCTGGGCGCGGTCGTCGCGCCGCCGGACGCGGTGGCCGCGACCGCGGTGGCACGCCGGGTGGGGCTGCCCTCCCGGATCACCACGATCCTGCAGGGCGAGTCCCTGGTGAACGACGCGACCGCGATCACCGCGTACAAGGTGGCGCTCGCCGCCGCCGTCGGTGAGGGCGCGACCTGGGCGGGCGGCATCCGCGAGTTCCTGCTCGCGGCCGTCGGCGGCGTGGTCGTCGGGCTCGTCCTGATGATCCCCATCCACTGGCTGCGCACCCACATCAACGAGGCGCTGCTGCAGAACACCCTCTCCCTGCTGATCCCCTTCGTCGCCTACGGAGTCGCCGAGTGGGTGGACGCCTCCGGCGTGCTCGCCGTCGTCGTCGTCGCCCTCTACCTCGGTCACCGCGCCTGGGAGGTCGACTTCGCGACCCGGCTCCAGGAGGAGGCGGTGTGGAAGATGGTCGCGTTCGTCCTGGAGTCCGCGGTGTTCGCGCTCATCGGCCTGCAACTGCCGGTCGTCCTCAAGGGCCTCGGATCGTACGAGGGGACGAGCGCCGCCTGGTACGCGATCGCTCTCTTCGTCGTCGTCGTCGCGACCCGGTTCGTGTGGGTGTACCCCGCCACCTTCCTGCCCCGCATCCTCTCGTCACGGATCCGCGAGCGCGAGGAGAACCCCACCTGGAAGGCGCCGTTCGTCATCGGCTGGGCGGGCATGCGGGGCGTCGTCTCGCTCGCCATCGCCTTCTCCATCCCGCTGACGATGCACGGCGGCGAGGCCTTCCCCGGCCGTAACCTGATCCTCTTCCTGACCTTCACGACCGTCATCGGCACCCTCGTCGTCCAAGGGCTCACGCTGCCCCCGCTGATCCGGCTGCTGAAGCTGCCGGGCCGCGACCCCCAGGCCGAGACGCTCGCCGAGGCCAACGCGCAGGCACAGGCCTCCCAGGCCGCCGAGCAGCGCCTCGACGACCTCCTCGCCGACGAGCGCAACGCCCTGCCCCCGCCGCTCGCCGAGCGGCTGCGCTCGGTGCTGGAGCGGCGCCGCAACGCCGTCTGGGAGCGGCTCGGCGCGGTCAACCCGGTCACCGGCGAGACCGCCGACGACACCTACCGCCGGCTCTCCCGCGAGATGATCGGCGCCGAGCGCGAGGTGTTCGTCAGGCTGCGCGACCTGCGCTACATCGACGACGAGATGCTGCGCACGCTGCTGCGCCGGCTGGACCTGGAGGAGGCCGCCGCCTATCGCGAGGCGGCCTGAGGCGCCGCCCCGGCGGCGGTGAACGGCGCTCCGGTGATCACCGCCGCGACCGTCGTGCCGCGCGGGAACGCGCGCTCCTCGGCCAGGGCGACAAGTCCGTACAGCATCTTGGCGACATAGAGACGTTCGACCGGCAGACCGTGCCGCTGCCCGAAGTCCTCGGCGAAGGCGTCGAGTTCGGGGGTGGTGCGGGCGTAGCCGCCGAAGGTGAAGCGGTCGTCGAGGGACCAGGTGCCGCGCCGGCCGCCGAACGCGGCGGTCTGGAGCGACTCCGTCTCCGTGCCGAGAAAGCCGCCCCTGAGGACCGGGACGCCGAGGGCGCGCTGGTCGGGGGCGAGGCCGGCGGCCAGGCCCGCGAGGGTGCCGCCGGTGCCGCAGGCGAGCGCGGCCACGTCGACGCCGTGGCCGCGCAGCTCCTCGCCGAGCGTCCGGCAGCCGCGCACCGCCGGCGCGTTGCTGCCGCCCTCCGGTACGACGTACGCGTCCTCGGCCCCCGTGGCGCGCAGGATCTCCGCCAGGGTCTCCGGCTCCGCCTTGCGGCGGTAGGTCGATCTGTCGACGAAATGCAGGCGCATGCCGTCGGCGGCGCAGCGCGCGAGCGAGGGGTTGAGGGGACGGCCGGCCAGCTCCTGGCCGCGGACCACGCCGAGGGTGGGCAGACCGAGGAGCCGGCCGGCCGCGGCGGTGGCCCGCAGATGGTTCGAGTACGCCCCGCCGAAGGTGACCAGGGTGCGGTCGGCCGCCGCCGCGAGGTTCGGCGTGAGCTTGCGCCACTTGTTGCCGACGAGGTCGGGGTGGATCAGGTCGTCCCGCTTCAGCAGCAGGCGCACCCCCCGGCGGGCGAACCGCTCGTCCACCGCCTCCCGCAGCGGGGACGGCAGCCGTGGTGCGGTCCCGAGCCGCCCGGGCGCCCCCCACCCATCGCGTCGAGGGCCGCCGGAGCGCGACGTCGCGGCGGCGGTGCCGGTGGTCTCCGGGGTGTCGGGGCTGGTCACCCGCCCATTGTCGGACACCTGTCCGCAGACGGCCCGGCGCGGGGGCCGGTACTACTTCAGCAGCTCGCGGACGCGGCCCCGCAGGGACGTCATCGTGAAGCCCTTCGGGTCCACCTTGCCCGGCTGCCACTCCAGGTGGCCGATCACCGAACGCTCGCTCCACCCGTGATGGCGGCAGATGGCCGCGGACACCTTGGCCACGGCCGCCAGCTGGGCCTCGGGCCACGGGTCCTTGCCGTCGCCGAGGTTCTCGCACTCGAAGCCGTAGAAGTGGCGGTTGCCGTCGGTGTTCGCCTCGTTGTCGTGCGGGAGGGACTTCTCGGCGATCACCGCGCGCAGCACGTCGTCGTCGCCGAGACCCGCGTGGTTGGCCCGACCGTACCCGACGAGGTGGACGACACCGTCCTTCGTGATGACGCCGTGGCACAGCGGACCGGGCAGGTCCTCGCGTCCGTCACGGCACAACCCGACCGTGCGCGCGGCGCCCGAGGTCACCGTGTGGTGGATCATCACGCCGTGCACCGGACCCCACGGTCCCTTGTGGTTGCGGTTGTGATGTCTCCAGTCGCCCACCTCGACGACGTGGACGCCCTCGTCCCTGATCCGGTCCAGGAAACTGCCCGCGGACATGGGCGATGCCATGGCCGCCTCCTTCGCGCTGCGCGCCGGCCGCCTCGCGCGGCCGTCTCGTATCGCAGCTTGTATCGCCGACGCGGCCGCCGGACCCACTCGTTCGCACGGCGAGCGAGCCGATCCGGTCAGCGGCGCGGGATCCGGTCAGGAGTGGAGGAAGCTGTCCCCGTGGGTGGCGATGTGGCTCTCCAGGGACTGGAGAGCCTGCTGGGTCGCCTCGGTGGAGCCGGTGCCGTGCCGCTCCGCGTAGTACGCGGCGCCGAGTCTCTTCAGGAGGTCGGCGCCCGCCCGCTGGGCCTGCACGTCGTCCAGCTTCTGCTTGCCCTGATTGAGGCCGCGCTGCGCCTGTTCCTTCGCGCGGTCCAGAAAGCCTGCCACTGCGATCTCCCGTCGTCGTCCGTCAGTGATCAAACGGATGGCCGGAAGCGGGAGTTCCCCGGCCGACGCGCGGTGAACGCTCGACGGAATCACCCTCTCTGCCCAACTCGCGGGTGATCCATTCCCCCTCATTCGTGTAATAGCACCGGCACGCTCCGTGATGGAAGGCTTGCTCTCGAAGATCAGCGCACGACCGGGAGGGCAATTTTCATGTCGGTAGGCGAAGAGGTCCGCGCGGAGCAGAACCGTCCGCAGCAGAGTCTCGGCACAACAGCCGCGCGGAACCTGGCCACCACCACCAAGTCCGCGCCACAGATGCAGGAGATCAGCTCGCGGTGGCTGCTGCGCATGCTTCCGTGGGTGAACGTGCAGGGTGGCACGTACCGCGTGAACCGGCGGCTCAGCTACTCCGTGGGCGACGGCCGCGTGACGTTCGTGAAGACCGGGGACCAGGTCCAGGTCATCCCCGCGGAACTGGGCGAGCTGTCCGTCCTGCGGTCGTACGAGGACCAGGAGGTGCTGGCCGAGCTCGCGGCCCGGTGCCGGCAGCGGGAGTTCGTCCCGGGCGACGTACTGGCCTCGTTCGGAAGCCAGGCCGACGAGGTGTTCCTGCTGGCGCACGGCAAGGTCGAGAAGATCGGCACCGGTCCCTACGGGGACGACGCGGTGCTCGGCGTCCTCGCCGACGGCGCGTACTTCGGGGAGCAGTCCCTGATCGACCCCGAGGCCATCTGGGAGTACACGGCCCGCGCGGTCACGTCGGTGACCGTGCTCGCGCTGCCCCGTCAGGACCTCGAACAGGTCGCGGAGCGTTCCGATTCGCTGCGCGAGCACCTCCAGGCGCTCCGCGCCATCCCGTCGCAGCGCACCAACAAGTACGGCGAGAAGGAGATCGACCTCGCGGCCGGCCACACCGGTGAGTCGGACATCCCCGGAACCTTCGTGGACTACGAGGGCAGCCCTCGCGAGTACGAACTGAGCATCGCCCAGACCGTCCTGCGCCTGCACACGCGCGTGGCCGACCTCTACAACCAGCCGATGAACCAGACGGAGCAGCAGCTCCGGCTCACCGTCGAGGCGTTGAAGGAACGCCAGGAGCACGAGCTCATCAACAACCGGGAGTTCGGCCTGCTCAACAACTGCGAGTACGACCAGCGGCTCCAGCCGCACGACGGCGTGCCCAGCCCCGACGACCTGGACGAGCTGCTCAGCCGCCGCCGCGGAACCAAGATGCTCCTCGCGCACCCGCGGGCGATCTCCGCGATCGGCCGCGAGTTCAACAAGCGCGGACTCGTCCCCGAGAGCATCGAGATGGCGGGCAACCGCATCCCGACGTGGCGGGGCATCCCGATCTTCCCGTGCAACAAGATCCCGGTCACGGACGCCCGTACGACCTCGATCATCGCCCTGCGTACGGGTGAGGCCGAGCAGGGTGTGGTCGGGCTCCAGCAGGCGGGCATCCCGGACGAGATCGAGCCGAGCCTGTCGGTGCGCTTCATGGGCATCAACGAACAGGCGGTCATCTCCTACCTGGTGACGGCGTACTACTCGGCCGCGGTGCTCGTGCCGGACGCCCTCGGCATCCTGGAGAACGTCGAGATCGGCCGCTGGCGGTGACGTTCCGCACGGCGGAACCCGGCGTGCGCCCGTCCTCCGGGGCGGGCGCACCCGGGCAGTCCGTGCCCGGCGGCCGTGACGGCGCCACGATCGGCCCGCTCTGCGAGACGACCGCGGGGGAGACCGTATGACGACGGGGACGAAGCAGGGTCCGGCCGGCATCCCGAACAGGCGGCCTCCGGCCGGGATCCCGGACACGCGAGGCGCCGGCGGGAGGTCCATGGGACGACACGGTGAGCGGCGGGCGGTGCCGGGTCCGCCCGAAGGGCAGGAGGCCGTGGACGTCCTGGAGCGTGCCCGGGCGCTCGTCGACCCCGAGCTGCGCAGGGCCATCGACTCGCTGCCCGGTTCGATGCGCAGGGTCGCGCTCTACCACTTCGGCTGGGAGCACGCGGACGGCACTCCGGCCGCGGGCAACGCGGGCAAGGCCATCCGGCCGGCGCTCGTCCTGACCGCGGTGCGGGCGCTCGGCGGACAGCAGGCGGCGGCCGTCCGCGCGGCCGCGGCGATGGAGCTGATCCACAACTTCACCCTGCTCCACGACGACGTGATGGACCGGGACACCACGCGCAGACACCGCCCCACCGCGTGGACCGTGTTCGGCGACGCCGACGCGATCCTCGCCGGGGACGCGTTGCAGGCACTGGCCCAGCAACTGCTCGCCGAGGATCCGCACCCCGCGTCCGCGGCGGCCGCGGCCCGGCTCGCGGGCTGCGTCGTCGAACTGTGCGCCGGCCAGCACACGGACACGGCCATGGAGAAGCTCGGCCCGGACGAGGTCACCCTCGACGAGTGCCTCGCCATGGCCGAGGCGAAGACGGGCGCCCTCATCGGGTGCGCCTGCGCCCTCGGGGGGCTGTACGCCGGGGCGGACGCGCAGGACGTCGACGCGCTCGACGCGTTCGGACGGGAGGCCGGGCTCGCGTTCCAGCTCATCGACGACGTGATCGGGATCTGGGGGGACCCGAGCCGCACCGGCAAGCCCGCCGGGGCGGACCTCGTCGCCCGCAAGAAGTCCCTGCCGGTGGTCGCGGCGCTCGGGTCGGGCACCCCGGCAGCCGTCGAGCTGGCCGAGTTGTACGGAGCGCCCTACCGGGAAGGAGAGCTGGAGCGCACGGTGCTCGCCATCGAGCGGGCCGGAGGCCGTGACTGGGCGCAGGCCCAGGCGGCGGACCGGATGGCGCGGGCGATGCACGAACTGTCCCGGGCGGTCCCCGATCCGGAGGCGGCGGGAGGCCTCCTCGCACTCGCCGAGTTCGTGACCCGGCGCAGCAGCTGACCGGCCCCGGCCGGTGGAAGACCCCGGAGCCCCGGGCACCGTACGGAACCTGACCGCCGTACGGTGCCGGACTCCGGTGAGCGGGTCCCGCACATCCCCACGGCGTGCGGGGCCCGCGCCTTTTCCCTCGGTCCGCACCCAGCAGGGGCCCGACCGGATCGGGCCCGCGTACTAGGCTCAACCTCCGTACGATCAAGGGCGGTTGGGGCGAGGGGTGGGGCAGGTCATGGGTGTGGCGATCCGGGTGGCGGACAGCGGTGACCGGGAGCTGGTCGTCCGGCTGCTGGACGAGGCGTTCCAGGACGATCCGGTGAGCGGCTGGGTCTTCCCCGACCCCGCGGACCGCCGGGCGACCCATCACCGGCTGATGGCCGCGTTCACCGACATCGTGCTCGCCGAGGGCCGGGTCGACCTGGCCGAGGACGGTTCGGCGTGCGCGCTGTGGCTGGACGTCCCCGCCGGGGATCACGACGGCGGGGAGGGGGAGACGCCGGGCGAGGACGGCCCCGCGCAGCTGCGTGCAGCCGTCGACCCGGACAACGAACGCGTCGAGCTGATCGGCCGGCTCACGGCGGACGTCCACCCCTCCGGCCGCGCGCACACCTACCTCTGGATGATCGCGGTGTCGCCGGAGCGCCAGGGCGAGGGACTCGGCAGCGCGCTCATGGAGCCTGTGCTCGACCGCTGCGACCGCGAGGGCCTCGCCGCCTACCTGGAGGCGAGCAACGCCCGCAGCCGCGCCCTGTACGAGCGCCTCGGATTCGTCCTCACGGGCGGCCCGCTCGACCTGCCCGACGGCCCGCGCATGTGGCCGATGTGGCGCGAACCGCGCGCGGGGCGGCAGGTCACGAGCTAGTCCCGCTCCTCGTTCCCGTCTCCGGCGCGGACCTCGGGGACGATCGTGGTCACGATCTGTTCGAGGAGGGCGTCCGGTACGGCCACGCCGGGCAGGACGCCCTCCAGGACGCCGGGCAGGGTGAGGTGTTCCAGGAGCAGGCCGAGGACCGCGAGGTAGAGGACGGCCACGGTCGGGTCCCCGCCGGGCAGCCCGGCGTCCCGGTGGAACTCCATCGCCTGTTCCAGATCGCCGCGCACCGACGCCGTGTACGAGGCGCGCAGGGCCGGGCGGCGGGTCGCTTCCAGGCGCATCTCGAAGAGGGCGAGGTAGCCCGTGCGGTCGCGGGTCGCCCGGCCCACCAGGTCGCGCATGAACTCCAGGACGAGGGCGCGGTCGCGGGGGGCCTCCAGCAGAGCGGCCAGGACCGCGGGGTCCGGGGCCAGCCGTCGGTGGAGGTGGCTGTCGACCTGGTTCAGCAGATCGTCGCGGTCGGTGAAGTAGTTCGACGCCGTACCCACCGGAACCGCGGCCTCCGCGTCCACCGCGCGGAACGTCAGTCCCCGGGCACCCTCCCGGGCCAGCACCGCCACCGCCGCGTCGACGAGGGCTGCCCTGCGCTCGATGTTCCTGGCCATGCCGGTTCCTCTCCCCGAGCCGCTCCGGCCTCCCGGCGTCAGGCCGGCGGGACTTCCGGAGGCGGACTCGTCAATCCCCTTGAACCACTACGGATGAAGCACTATAACTGAAGTGGTTCGGCAGGAGCCGTCCAACACGATGCCGCCTCGGAAGAGAGACCCGCTTGCGCAAGCTCTCCTACTTCGTCGCCTGCTCGATCGACGGCTTCATCGGCGATCCCGGCGGCGACGCACACCCCTTCATGCCGTTCGTCGACGAGGAGTTCCTCGCCTTCCTGAAGGCGGAGTATCCCGAGACCGTCGCGACCCACGGCCGCCGCGCCCTCGGCATCGACGACCTGGAGAACCGGGCCTTCGACACGGTCGTCCAGGGCCGGGCCAGCTATCAGGTGGCCCTCGACATCGGAGTGACCAGCCCCTACGCACATCTGCGCCAGTACGTCGCCTCCCGCACCCTCACCGAGTCGCCCGACCCGGCCGTCCGGATCGTCGCCGACGACGTCGTCGGCACCGTCCGCGAACTCAAGGCGGAGGACAGCGAGTTCGGCATCTACCTGTGCGGCGGCTCGCAGCTCGCCGGTGAGCTGATGGACGAGGTCGACGAACTGGTCGTCAAGACGTACCCGGTGGTCCTGGGCTCCGGGATGCCGATGTTCGGCTCCGGATTCGACGTCGGCGTGTTCACCCTCGACGAGCTGCGGATCTTCGGGAACGGCGTCATCGTGCGGACCTACGGCAGAAAGCGCTGAATCCGCCGTCCCCCTACCCTGAAAGCAGGGAACGGCCCGCCCCCGAAAAAGAAACCGACGTCGTGGACCCCGTCGTGTCGAGAACCGCGGACCGGCTCCGACGTCCCCTGTGAGAGCCGCCCCGCACGGGTGGCCCGAGCCGAGGAAACAGAAGGAGCGGACTCATGAAGTACCTGGTGATGGTGCAGGGAACGCAGGCCGACTACGCGAGCATGCGGGGCGACACCTCCGCCCGGCCGCCGGTCTGGAACGAGGAGGAGATCCAGGCCATGTACGCGCACATGGGCGCGATCAGCGACGACCTCTCCGAATCGGGCGAGCTGGTCGACGCTAACGGCCTGCTCGAACCCGCGAGGACCCGCCTGGTGGGCCGCGGCGCGGACGGTGAGGTCGTGATCACCGACGGCCCGTACAGCGAGACGAAGGAACTGATGGCCGGCTACTGGGTCCTCGACTGCGCGAGCCTGGAGCGGGTCACCGAGATCGCCGCGCGCGTGACCGCCTGCCCCGCCCCGAAGGGCGCCCCCGAATACCCGGTGGTCATCCGGCCCATCGCGGACGGGGCCGGGGACATCTGAGCGGGATGAGCGGCACGACCGAGGTCGAGGACCTGCTGCGCCGCCACGCGCCGCAGGTCCTCGGTGCGCTGGTCCGCCGCTACGGGCACTTCGACGCCGCCGAGGACGCGGTCCAGGAAGCGCTGCTGGCGGCGGCCGGCCAGTGGCCCGACAAGGGAGTGCCGGACAACCCGCGCGGCTGGCTGATCAAGGTGGCCTCACGGCGGCTCGTCGACGCCCTGCGCGCGGAACAGGCGCGCCGGCTGCGGGAGGAGAAGGCGGCGGCGCTCACACCGCGCGACGCGTTCACCGCACCGCCGCCCGGCGCCGGCCGTGCCCCGTCCGAGGACGACACGCTGACGCTCCTCTTCCTGTGCTGCCACCCCGACCTGACCCCGCCGGCCCAGATCGCGCTCACCCTGCGCGCCGTCGGCGGACTCACCACGGCGGAGATCGCGCGGGCCTGGCTGGTGCCCGAGGCGACCATGGCGCAGCGGATCAGCCGCGCCAAGCGGAAGGTGCGGGGCGTACGGTTCGCCCGCCCCGAGCGCTGGGAGGAACGACTCCCCGCCGTCCTGCACACCCTCTACCTGATCTTCAACGAGGGCTACACGGCCACCTCCGGGACCTCCCTGCAACGGGCCGAACTCGCCGGTGAGGCCATCCGGTTGACGCGTACGGTCCGCCGGCTGCTGCCCGAGGACGGTGAGGTGGCCGGACTGCTCGCGCTGCTGCTGCTCACCGACGCCCGCCGCGCCGCGCGCACCGGACCGCACGGGGACCTGGTCCCCCTCGACGAACAGGACCGCGACCGCTGGGACAAGGCGGCGATCGAGGAGGGCGTGGCCCTGGTGACGGAGGCGCTGGCACGAGGACGGGCGGGCCCGTACCAGCTGCGGGCCGCCATCGCCGCCGTCCACGACGAGGCGCCCGCGCCGGAGGCGACGGACTGGGCCGAGATCCTCGGTCTGTACGACGTCCTCGTCCGCCAGGTCCCCGGTCCCGTCGAGCAGCTCAACCGCACCGTCGCCGTGGCCATGGTGCACGGCCCGCGCGTGGCCCTCGCCGAACTCGACCGGCTGGAGGACGCGTCGGCCGCCGGGCACCGGCTGGACGCCGTCCGCGGTCATCTGCTGGAGCGCGCGGGGGACGCACCGGGAGCCCGCGCCGCCTACCTGTCCGCCGCCGGCCGGACCCTCAGCCTCCCGGAACGCCGCTATCTGGAAGCGCGCGCGGCCCGGCTGAGGCCGTAGCGTTCGTCCCATGTCCGAACCCCTGCTGCACCTGACCGAGCGCTCCCTGTGGGACGCGGCCCGCGCCTCCGGCGCCTTCGAGATGTCCACCCGCGGCCGGACCCTCCAGGAGGAGGGCTTCATCCACTGCTCGCTGCGCCACCAACTCCAGCCGGTGGCAACGATGTTGTACGGCTCCTACACCGGCCCGGATGAACTGGTGGTCCTGGTCGTCGACCCCGAACGGCTCACCGTGCCGGTCCGCTTCGAGGCGATGGAGCCCGGCGGCGAGGAGTTCCCGCACGTCTACGGGCCGATCCCGGCCGACGCCGTCGTGGACGTGGAGCTCTGGAACCCGGGAGCGACGCCCTCGCGGTGACGAACCCCGCCGCCCGGACCTCGGCCGCCCGGCTCTTCGCCTTCTACGGCAGGCTGCCCGTAGCGGGGTCGCGGCCGGTCAGGCAGTAGGTGCCGCCGGCCGGGTCCCGCATCACCGTCCAACGGGCGCCCCGGCCGACCTCCCTCGCCCCGAGCGTCTCGTGGTGGGCCCGTACCGCGTCGACGTCCGAGCAGGCGAGGTCGAGGTGGGCGGCGGCGGGCCGGTCGGTGCCCAGGCGCTGCAGCAGGACGCGCAGCGGCAGCCCGGCGGGCTGCCGGACCACGTGGAACTCGGGGAGCGCGCCCGCGAGGGACTCCCAGCCGGTCAGCCCGGCCCAGAAGGCGGTCTCGGCGGCGTAGGCACCCGGCGCCACGTCGAGACACACCTGGTCGAGCCGGCTCGTCGCACCGCCCGGCGCCCCGGTCACCGGCGGGCGCACGGACTCGCCCTGCCAGGGCACCGCGCAGAACAACTGCCCGCCGGGGGACCGCAGTACGGCCCAGCCGTCATGGCCGGCGACGACCTCGGCACCCAGCCCGAGCGCCCACTCCACCAGGGCCGGCACGTCCTCGACGGACAGGTCGAGATGCGCGCCCCCGGGGCCGTCGCCGACGCCCTGCGCCTTCACGCAGGGGTCCGATCCGTCGGGCAGCAGCGTCACGAACTCGCCCCGGTCGCCGCGCGGTTCGGAGACGGCCGTGCCGGTGACCGCGGTCCAGAAGGCCAGCGCGGCCCCGAGATCCGGCACCGGCCGGTCGATGAAGACATGGGTCCACCGGATCATCGGTCGGGTGCTCATCGAGGACGCTCCTCCTGTCGTACGGACGTCGTGGCTCGTACCGTCTCCCGGCCGATCAGCGCGTGCAACGACGTTTTCATCCGTGAGACGAAGGCGTCCCGCGCCTCGGGGGAGAGGACGTCCAGGGAGAGGTAGGGGTTGAGGTCCTCCAGCTCGACGAGGAGCAGTTCACCGCCCGGGGCCCGGCAGGCGTCGACGCGCTGGATGCCGTGCGTGATGTCGTTCCAGTCGACGAACCGCTGCGCGAACTCCCGGTCCTCGTCGGTGGGTTCGTAGGGCTCCAGGGCCCACCGCCGCTCCGGGTCCGGTGCGTACAGGGCGTACTGGAGGGTGTCGTCGACGAAGTAGAAGGACACCTCGTACCGGAAGTCGATGCGCGGCTGGACGAGGAGGTCGCCGAACGGCAGCCCGGCCAGCCGGTCGCGCTCCACGAACTCCAGGCCGATCGAGTCCGCGCCCTGCTTCGGCTTCACCGCGTAACTGTCCGCCTCCGGCAGCCGGTCCAGGTCGGCCGCGCGGTCCACGGTGGGGATGACCGGGAACCCGGCGGCGGTCAGCTCCAGCAGATACCCCTTGCCGGCCATGTCGCCCTTGCCGGACAGCTGGTTGTAGACCCGCACACCGTCCGCGAGCGCCTGCTCGCGGAACGCCTCGTACGCCGCCTGATGGTGCAGGACGGGTCCGCTGTTGCGGACGACCACGGCGTCGAAGCCGGCCATCAGCGCGGCCGCGTCCAGCGGATGGCACACGGCGATGTCGAAGTCCTCGCGCAGCCGCGCGGTGAGGGCGATGTCCTCGTCGCAGTACCGCCGGCCCTTGGCCGGATAGGCCAGGTCGCTGACGTAGAGGACACGGGGGCGCGCGGACGGCACGGGGACTCCTCGAAGGACGCTCGGGCGGCTCGGCCCGCGGACGCGCCGCGGGCACACGCACGTAGTCTCCCTCCCGCCCGTGCCCCGGCACCCGGCGCCCCGGGCGGTCCGCGGGGTCAGCCGTCGCGGCGGGTCTCCGCGAACCGCAGCAGGTTGCCCGCCGGATCGCGGAAGGCGCAGTCCCGCAGGCCGTACGGCTGGTCGGCGGGCTCCTGGAGGACCTCGGCGCCCGAGGCGCGGACGCGCTCGAAGAGGCCGTCGCAGTCGGTCGTCGAGAAGATGACCCCGCGCAGCATGCCCTTGGCCAGCAGCTCCGCCATGGCCTGCTTGTCCGCGGGGGAGGCGTCCGGGTCCGCCGCCGGGGGCTCCAGGACGATCTCCACGTCGGGCTGGAGCGGCGAACCGACCGTGAGCCAGCGCATCCCCTCGAACCCGACGTCGCCCCGGACCTCCAGGCCCAGCACATCGCGGTAGAAGGCGAGCGCCTTGTCATGGTCGTCGACGGAGATGAAGCACTGGGAGAGTTTCAGGTCCATGCGGTCCAACCTAGAGCCGCGTGCCCGGTTCCGCCTCGGGGTTGCGGTGGCGGGCCGGGCGGGTCATCCGGCGGGCCACGCAGGACGGAATGGGTGCGCCGTGGTCGTGCGGACGGGCCCGGTAGGCGCTCGGCGTCTCGCCGACCAGCTCCGTGAACCGCGAGCTGAACGAACCGAGCGAAGTGCACCCCACGGCGAAGCACACCTCTGTCACCGTCATGTCGCCGCGCCGCAGCAGCGCCTTCGCCCGCTCGATCCGGCGGGTCATGAGGTACGTGTACGGCGTCTCGCCGAAGGCGTCACGGAAGCTGCGCTGGAAGTGGCCCGGCGACATCAGCGCCGTCCGCGCGATGGTCGCGATGTCCAGCGGCTCCGCGAACTCGCGGTTCATCCGGTCACGGGCCTTGCGGAGCCGGACCAGGTCTTCCAGGAGTCTGGGATTTCCCACCCGCCCAGAATGACACGGGCCACCGACAACGGGCCCCGAACGCCCGCGAACGCCCCGTGACCGCCGGGCCGGCGGCCCGGCGGTCGGGCGACAACGACGGGTCAGGCGGCCAGGACCTTGGCCTTGGCCTGCTCGAACTCCTCGGACGTGAGGTGACCGCTGCTCTTGAGCTCGGCGAGCTTCGCGAGTTCGTCGGCCTTGCCGGTGGACCCGGCTGTCTCACGGATGTAGGACTGCACGTCCTCCTGGCTCCTCTGGATGCGCTTCGCCTCGCGCTCGCCCATCCCGCGGCCCCGCGCGATCAGGTACACGAAGATGCCCAGGAAGGGCAGGATCACCACGAAGACGCACCAGCCGGCCTTGCCCCAGCCGTTCAGCTCGTCGTCGCGGAAGATGTCCCCGATGACGCGGAAGAGCAGCATGAACCACAGGATCCACAGGAAGAACCACATCGTGGTCCAGAAGACGTTCAGCAGGGGATAGTCCGCTGCCAGGTCGAACGTAGAGCCGTTCATGGTCGAACTCCTGTCGTTGTACGACATCGCCACGCTCGACCACAGTGCGTCGACGGCCCGCACGACCGCCTCACCCCCGGCGGGTGAGCTGGGGAGTCCCCGGAGGGCAGACGATGACAGGGGATCGCAGCGGACCCCGGCGGACCCGGCCCCCGAACCCCGGTCCTGAGGGAAGTGCTCGTATGCGCTACGAATTCCGCGTCGCCGGCATCGTGTCGGACACGCTCGTCTCGGCGTTCTCCGAGCTGGACAGCGTGCCCACGGCGGAACAGACGCTGTTCTTCGGTCACGTCATCGACGACGCCCATCTGCACGGGCTGCTCAGCCGGTTCCAGGCGCTCGGCCTGCGCGTGATCGAACTGCGCCGGCTGCCCGCGTGACCGTGACAGCAGAACGCACCCGGACCGCCGGGCCACCGAGTTCGGTGGCCCGCGGACCAGGTGCGTGTCGCGAGACGTGCGGCCGGACGAACCGCAGGTCGGCGCGGCCGGACCCGGAGGTCCGGCACCCCACAGGACCGGGGTCAGGCCTGCTTGGTCTCCCAGAAGATCTTGTCGATCTGGGCGATGTAGTCGAGGGCCTTCTGGCCGGTCGCCGGGTCGGCGGACGCCTTGGCGGCCGAGAGGGCCTTCAGGGTGTCGTTGACCAGCTGGTGCAGCTCCGGGTACTTCTCGAAGTGCGGGGGCTTGAAGTAGTCGCTCCAGAGCACCGACACGTGGTGCTTGGCGAGCTCGGCGCGCTGCTCCTTGATGACAACGGCGCGAGCCTGGAACTGCGCGTCGTCGTTTCCGGCCATCTTTTCCTGGACGGCCTTCACCGACTCCGCCTCGATGCGGGCCTGGGCCGGGTCGTACACGCCGCAGGGCAGGTCGCAGTGCGCGCTGACCTTCACCTTGGGGGCAAACAGGCGGGAGAGCATTGAGCTGTCCTTCCTCGTGATCGTCTTCTCAGGTGGGACATTACTCCGTAGGAGACCTGTTTTCGCGAGTGCCCCCATGGGCTTAGGACAAAAGTCCAGGGTGAGACTGGGACTGGTGGAGGATGGAACCGGGGAGGTGCCGGTGATGCCGGAGCTGTCGCAGGAGACCGAGCAGGGGAGGGCCCTGCTGCCGTTCGGGGCGGCGGAGGTGACGGGCCCGTCCATGGTGCCCACGCTCCAGCACGGGGATCGGCTCGTGGTGCAGTGGGGTGCGCGGGTGGGGCCGGGTGACGTGGTCGTCCTGCGGCATCCCTTCCAGCAGGACCTGCTCGTCGTGAAGCGGATCGCGGAGCGGCGCGAGGGCGGCTGGTGGGTGCTGGGCGACAACGCGTACGCGGGCGGGGACAGTACCGACTACGGAACCGTTCCCGAGGACCTCGTCCTCGGGAAGGTGCGGTTCCGGTTCCGGCCGCCGGCCGGTCAGCGCTCGCCGTTCGCCGTCGCCCGCTGGGTGCTGGTCGCCGCCAGGCCGGTGCTGTCCGCCCGGTCGGCCTCCAGGCGCTTGCGGGCACGGTAGGCCGCGACGTTGGCGCGGGTCGCGCAGCGGTCCGAGCAGTAGCGCCGGGAGCGGTTGGTCGAGGTGTCCAGGTAGGCGTTGCGGCACGGCGCCGCCTCGCACAGGCCGAGCCGGTCCACGCCGTACTCGGTGAGGTGGAAGGCCAGGCCCATCGACGCGATCGCCGCGTAGCCCGCGGTCGCGTTCGAGGGGTGGTCCGCCAGGTGCATGTGCCACAGCGGCCTGTCGTCGTCGTCGCGGTGGTCGTGCCCGGAGATCTGCGGGCTCACCGGGAATTCCAGGAGCAGCGAGTTCAGCAGGTCCACCGCGAGGGTCTCGTCACCGCCGTCGGCCGCCTCGAAGACCGCGCGCAGCCGGGCCCGTACGGAGCGGAAGCGGGTGACGTCCGCCTCCGCCGCGCGGCGGGCCGCCGAGGCGTTGCCCTCGAACAGGTCGCGGACGGCCTCGACCGAGGTCAGCGTGTCCTTGCCGCGGGCCGGTTCCTCGCTGTTGACGAGACGGACGGCGTAATCCGCGTAATAGGCCAGTTCCACTTGTAGTCCTTACGGAGGCGCTCTATCGTCGTGACGGCGGTCAGGTAACAGATGATCGCCATTACAGGGTATTACGTGGTCGAGTGGAGAAGAGGCTTTCATGGCCATCGGCACCGGAACGGACTGGCACGCCTGGCAGCGCAGCTGGGACCGCCAGCAGGAGTGGTACATGCCGGACCGCGAGGACCGCTTCACGGTCATGCTCGACCTGACCGAGGCGCTCGTCGGCCCCGCTCCCCGCGTCCTCGACCTGGCCTGCGGCACCGGCACCATCACCGCCCGGCTGCTCGACCGCCTCCCCGGAGCCACCAGCACCGGCGTCGACCTCGACCCCGCGCTGCTCACCATCGCCGAGGGCACCTTCGCCGGCGACGACCGGGTCTCCTTCGTGACGGCCGATCTCAAGGACCCCGAGTGGCGCACCCGGCTGCCGTACGACACGTACGACGCCGTGCTGACCGCCACGGCCCTGCACTGGCTGCACAGCGAACCCCTCGCGGTCCTCTACGGCCGGATCGCGGAACTCGTCCGCGACGGCGGTGTCTTCATGAACGCCGACCACATGATCGACGAGACGACGCCCAGGATCAACGCGGCGGACCGGGCCCTGCGGCACGCCCGGATGGACGAGGCCCGGGAGACCGGCGCCCTCGACTGGGCCGAGTGGTGGAAGGTGGCCGCGCAGGACCCCGTCCTCGCCGGCCCCACCGCCCGCCGCTTCGAGATCTACGGCGAGCACGCCGACGGCGACACCCCCTCCGCCGAGTGGCACGCGCGCGTGCTGTGCGAGAAGGGCTTCACGGAGGCCCGCGCGGTGTGGCGCTCGCCCTCGGACGCGGTGGTGCTGGCGGTCAAGTAGCCGCGCGGAGCGCCGCCGGGGCACGCGGAAGGGGCGGTACGGGAATCCCGTACCGCCCCTTTTCCCTCCGCACCTCGCCGCACCTCGCGCGCGAGGAAGGCCTTCGGTCAGAGGACCTTCGACAGGAACGACTTGGTGCGCTCGTGCTGCGGGTCCGTCAGGACGTCGCGGGGGTTGCCGGACTCGACGACCACACCGCCGTCCATGAAGACCAGGCTGTCCCCGACCTCACGGGCGAAGCCCATCTCGTGCGTGACGACGACCATCGTCATGCCGGACTCGGCGAGGTCGCGCATGACGTCGAGGACGTCACCGACCAGCTCCGGGTCCAGGGCCGAGGTCGGCTCGTCGAAGAGCATCAGCTTCGGGTCCATGGCCAGCGCGCGGGCGATCGCCACACGCTGCTGCTGGCCGCCGGAGAGCTGCGAGGGGTAGCTGCGCGCCTTGTCGGACAGGCCGACGCGTTCGAGCAGCTCCATCGCCCGGTGGTGGGCGTCCGACTTCTTCGCGCCCTTCACCTGGATCGGGGCTTCCATGACGTTCTCGATCGCCGTCATGTGCGGGAACAGGTTGAAGCGCTGGAAGACCATGCCGATGTCCCGGCGCTTCAGCGCGACCTCCCTGTCCTTCAGCTCGTAGAGCTTGTCGCCCTTCTGGCGGTAGCCGACCAGTTCGCCGTCGACGTACAGCCGGCCGGCGTTGATCTTCTCCAGGTGGTTGATGCACCGCAGGAAGGTCGACTTGCCGGAGCCGGACGGGCCGATGAGGCAGAACACCTCACCGGTGCGTACCTCCAGGTCGATGCCCTTGAGGACCTCCAGCGGACCGAAGGACTTGTGGACGCCCTCGGACTTCACCATCGCGGTCATGCGTTGCCCCTCTCACGGCCCAGACCGAGCATGTTCGCCTTGATCTTCTGGAAGACGGTCGGCGGCAGGCTGCGGCTGGAACCGCGTGCGTAGTAGCGCTCCAGGTAGTACTGGAAGACGCTGAACACACTGGTCATGGCCAGGTACCAGATGGAGGCGACGAACAGCATCTCCATGACGGCGTACGACGTGGAGCCGATCGCCGAGGTGGAACGCAGCAGTTCGTTGTAGGTGACCGCGTACACCAGCGACGAGGTCTTCAGCATGTTGATGAACTCGTTGCCGGTCGGCGGCACGATCACGCGCATCGCCTGCGGGATCACGATCCGGAACAGCGTCTTGGTGTGGCTCATGCCCAGGGCGTGCGACGCCTCCGTCTGGCCCTCGTCCACGGCCAGCAGGCCGGCGCGGCAGATCTCGGCCATGTACGCGGCCTCGTTCAGACCGAGACCCAGCAGGGCGCACATGAACGGAGTCATGACGTCCGTCATCTCGTTCTTGTAGATCGGACCGAGATTGAGGACCGGGAAGATCAGCGCCAGGTTGAACCAGAGCAGCAGCTGGACGTAGACCGGGGTGCCGCGGAAGAACCAGATGTACAGCCAGGCGACCGTGCTCGTCACCGGGTTCTTCGAGAGCCGCATGACCGCGAGGATGATGCCCAGCACCACACCGACGACCATGGCGAGCACACTGATCAGCAGCGTGCGGCCGGCGCCCTGGACGACGCTGGACACGAAGAGCTGGTCGCCGACCGTGTGCCACTGGATGTTGCCCTGCGAGAACGCGTAGCCGAGCGCCACCAGGAGCACGACGACGACGACACCGCTGACCCACCGGCCGTAGTGGCGGACGGGAATCGCCTTGATGGACTCCGGAGGCAGCCCTGAGGCCGCGTCCTTCGTCACCGTGCCGCCCGGAGGCGGGGTGTCCTCGGGGGACTTGTCGAGTTTGTCAGTCATGTGACTGCCCTTCAGTGGTGCGCTCGGGCTTACTTGCCGCCGTTGACGGCGGACTGCTCGATCGCGCCGGACTGGGCGCCCCACTTCTCCAGCACCTTCTGGTACGAGCCGTCCTTGATGATCGCGTCGACGGCTTCCTTCAGGACGTCACGCAGCTCGGTGTTCTTCTTGTTGAGGACGATGCCGAAGGGGCCGGCGTCGTACTGCTTGTTGATGACCTGGAAGGCCTTGCCGCCGTCGGCCTTGTTGGCCAGGTCGACCGCCACCGGGTAGTCGTTGATGCCGGCGACCGCGCCGCCGGCCTTCACACGGGTCTGGGCCTCCGTGTCGTTCTCGAACGACTCGATGTTGATGGCCTTCTTGCCCGCGTCCTTACACTTCTTGGACTGGTCCTGGAGGGCCGTCTCGTAGGTGGTGCCACGCTGCACGGCGGCCGTCTGGCCGCACAGGTCCTCGATCCCCTTGATGCCCTTGGGGTTGCCCTTCTTCACGTAGATGGCCGTACCGGCCGTGAAGTAGTCCACGAAGTCGACGCCCTCGCCGAGCTTCTTGCCCTTGTCGTCCAGGCCTTCCTGGCGCTGCTTGTTGTCCGTGATGGACGACATCGCGATGTCGTAGCGGCCGGAGTTGACGGCCGTGATCAGGCCGTCGAAGGAGCCCGAGGTGAAGGTGAACTTCACACCGAGCTGCTTGGCCAGCGCGTCCGCCAGGTCGGGGTCGACGCCGACGATCTTGCCGCCCTCGGTGGACTCCATCGGGGCGTACTCGGCGTTCGTGCCGACCTTGATGACGCCCGCGTCCTGGATCTTCTTGGGCAGCTTGGAGAACAGCGGGGCGCTGTTGGACTTGGCGGACTCCGTGGAGCTGCCGCTCTTGTCCGTCTGGTCACCGCAGCCGGTGAGGATGAGAGCGCCGGCGACCGCGATCGCACCGGCCGCTGCTATCCGGGACTGCGCGGCGGTCGTACGACGGGTGGTGCGTGCGGTCATGAGGGTCCTCCGGCGGATGAGGGAGTAGCCGACAGGTCGACGAGATCACACACCTTCGTGTGTCGCGACCTCCTGTGATGACGGCATCTTGCCATTCGGACTACGGCATTCAGGGTGCCCGCTATGTCAAAATCGGATAACGGGTGACCCCCGAACCGCTACGGGCCGGTAGGACCTGACCGGATCTTGTGCGGGAATCTCTCCTTCCGACCGGAAGATCTTCGGCGCACTCCACCCTGCGGACGGCCGCTACTGCGCGCCCTGGGCCGAATGATCGCTTGTCCTGAATTGTCAACGGATCCAGGCATGAGTCATCTCACCGGCGTGTGATCTTGGCGTTATGGACTCGTCCGCGACACCGTGCGTCGGGTAAGAAGGTTCTTTACACCCCTCATCCGGGGCTCAGGGCGCGTGTGCGGCGCGCCCGTCGCGCAGCCGCCCGTACGCAACCACGGCGGCAGGGCCTGCGCGGTGCCCGCCCACCCCTCAACCAGGAGTGGTCACCCTCAGACACTGAAGACTTAAGGGGTAAAACAAAGTGGCAGCGGAGATCGTCAATCCTCGCAGCGACAGCAGTACGGATCAGGAAGACGGGGCGGAGCCCCTCGACTCCTTCGACCCTGCTTTCGCGCTGCACCGCGGCGGCAAGATGGCTGTGCAAGCCACCGTGCCGGTCCGCAACAAGGACGACCTGTCCCTGGCTTACACGCCCGGCGTCGCGAAGGTGTGCAGCGCGATCGCCGAGCAGCCGGAACTCGTCCACGACTACACGTGGAAGTCGTCCGTGGTCGCCGTCGTGACCGACGGAACGGCCGTGCTCGGGCTCGGTGACATCGGCCCCGAGGCCTCGCTCCCCGTCATGGAGGGCAAGGCCATCCTCTTCAAGCAGTTCGGCGGCGTCGACGCGGTCCCGATCGCGCTCGCCTGCACCGGTGTCGACGAGATCGTCGAGACCGTGGCCCGGCTCGCGCCCTCCTTCGGCGGAATCAACCTGGAGGACATCTCGGCGCCGCGGTGCTTCGAGATCGAGCGGAAGCTCCAGGAGCGCCTGGACATCCCCGTCTTCCACGACGACCAGCACGGAACCGCGATCGTCACGCTCGCGGCCCTGCGCAACGCCGCCCGGCTGACCGGACGCTCCATCGGATCGCTGCGCGCGGTGATCTCCGGTGCGGGCGCGGCCGGTGTGGCCATCGCCAAGTTCCTGCTGGAGGCGGGCATCGGCGATGTCGCGGTCGCCGACCGCAAGGGCATCGTGTCGCGGGACCGGGACGACCTCACGGACGTCAAGCGGGAACTCGCCGAGATCACCAACAGGGCCGGCCTCTCCGGTTCGCTGGAGGCCGCTCTCGCGGGCGCCGACGTCTTCATCGGCGTCTCCGGCGGTACGGTGCCGGAGCCGGCGATCGCCTCCATGGCGGAGGGCGCCTTCGTGTTCGCGATGGCCAACCCGAACCCCGAGGTGCATCCCGAGGTCGCCCACAAGTACGCGGCCGTCGTCGCGACCGGGCGGTCGGACTTCCCGAACCAGATCAACAACGTGCTGGCGTTCCCCGGCATCTTCGCAGGCGCTCTCCAGGTCCGGGCCTCCCGGATCACCGAGACCATGAAGATCGCCGCGGCCGAGGCGCTGGCCGCGGTCGTCGGTGACGACCTCGCCGCGGACTACGTCATTCCCTCGCCGTTCGACGAGCGGGTGGCGCCCGCGGTGACCGCCGCTGTGGCCGCCGCTGCCCGTGCGGAGGGTGTGGCCCGCCGCTGAGCACGCGTTCGCTGTGACCCCGCCGGGAGCTGTCTCCCGGCGGGGTCATTGTTTTTCGCCCCCTCCGCCCCTGCCCGTCCCGTAGCGGGGGCGCTGCCCCCGGACCCCCGCTCCTCGAACGCCGGTGATGCTGATTCCTCGCCTCCAGGGACGCGTGTCACAACGGGAGGCGGTTCCGCCGGGAGGGGGCGGAGCCTATCGTCGGGGCCATGTTCGCTGCCTATGCCGCCCGAATCGACCGTGACCAGCCGCTGAACGGCCTGGAGTTGGGGGAGCGTCCGGCTCCCGAACAAAGGCCCGGCTGGACCACCGTGAACGTACGGGCCGCCTCCCTCAACCATCACGACCTGTGGTCGCTGCGCGGAGTCGGTCTCGCCGAGGACAAACTCCCGATGATCCTCGGCTGTGACGCCGCCGGAGTCGACCAGGACGGCAACGAGGTCGTCCTGCACTCCGTCATCGGCCAGACCGGCCACGGGGTCGGCCCCACGGAACCCCGCTCCATCCTCACCGAGCGCTACCAGGGGACCTTCGCCGAGCAGGTCTCCGTACCGTCCTGGAACGTCCTGCCCAAGCCCCGCGAGCTCTCCTTCGAGCAGGCCGCCTGCCTGCCGACCGCCTGGCTGACGGCGTACCGCATGCTGTTCACCAACGCCGGGGTGCGGCCCGGCGACTCCGTGCTCGTGCAGGGTGCGGGCGGCGGGGTCGCCACCGCGGCGATCGTGCTCGGGAAGGCCGCCGGCCTGCGGATGTTCGCCACCAGCCGCGACGAGGCCAAGCGGAAGCGGGCGCTCGAACTCGGTGCCGTCGAGGCGCTGGAGTCCGGGGCGCGGCTGCCGCAGCGCGTGGACGCGGTCATCGAGACGGTCGGCGCGGCCACCTGGTCCCACTCGATCAAGTCGCTGCGTCCCGGCGGCACCGTCGTCATCACCGGCGCCACCAGCGGGGACAGGCCCTCGCACGCCGAGCTGACGCGCATCTTCTTCCTCGAACTCAAGGTCGTCGGCTCGACCATGGGCACGAAGGACGAGTTGGAGGACCTGCTGGCGTTCTGCGCCACGACCGGAGTACGGCCGGTCATCGACGAGGTGCTGCCGCTCGACCGGGCCCGCGAGGGGTTCGAGCGGCTGGAGGCCGGTGACCACTTCGGCAAGATCGTGCTGACGGGGAGCTGACCGGAAACCGGCGGCGGGAGCCGATGCGTGCGGCGGGTCCGGGTTCCGGGCCCGCCGTTTCGCGTGCCCGTGCCCGTGCTCGCGCCTGTTCTCGCGCCCGTGCGGGTGCCCTCACACCTGTCTGGCGTCAACGTTGGTTGACGAGGAGCTCTTGTCAATGTAAGTTGACATCATGACCGAAGCAACGGATCTTGCCGAGCGCGCGGGTGATCGCGATCCGCGGGTCGGGCTGCGGGCGGTCTCCGCGCTGCGGAGGCTGCTGGAGCAGTTGGAAGCGGTACAGGTGCGCAGTGCGCGCAATCAGGGCTGGTCGTGGCAGGAGATCGCCGCGGAACTCGGAGTGACCAGGCAGGCCGTGCACAAGAAGTACGGGAGGCAGTGATGTTCGAACGCTTCACCAAGGACGCGCGGGCCGTCGTCACGGGGGCGGTGTCGCACTCGGAGCGGGTGGGGGCCGCGACCGTGGAGGAGGAGCACCTGCTCCTCGCTCTCCTCGACCGCGAGGGCAGCCGGGGTTCCTTCGCCCTCGGGTCGCTGAGGTCGGCCGGCCCGCGGGAGTCGCTGGAACGGGACCTCGCCGAGGCCCGCCGCCGGGGCGGGCTGTCCCGTGCCGACGCGGATGCCCTCTCCGGGCTCGGCATCGATCTGTCGGAGATCGTCGCCCGGATCGAGGAGGCGCACGGCGAAGGGGCGTTGGAGAGAGGCGGGCGGGGTGCGAGCGGCCGCCGCGCCGGGCGACGGCCCTTCGGGCAGAGCGCCAAGGACGTCCTGACCCGGTCCCTGCGTGTCGCCGTGGCCCGCCGGGACCGCCACATCGGAGACGAACACCTGCTCCTGGCCATCACCCTGCAAGGCGGCCTGGCGTCCGAGGTCCTCGCCGACCACGGCGTCACCCACGCCTCGGTGACCCGCCTGCTCTACGGAGAGGGGGGCGGGGTGGCGGAGGCGGGGTGAAGGGAACCGGGGGAGTGGGGGAGGGTGAGCCGGCGGTCGGCCGGGGCGCTGTGTGCGTCCAGCCGGCCCCGGTCCGGCCGGCCGGTCCGGCCGAGTGACATCCGTCCGTGCCGGTGCGGCGACTCCGGCACGGTTCCCGGCGCCGGCTCGGGCGTTCGGACCGGGGCCATGCCCTGCTCGTCCCCGAGGAGGTGCCGGGGACTGCCTGGCGCCGAGGGGTACGCAGGCCGAACCCGACCCCTCGACTCGGGCTCCGGCGTCGCGAGTGGGTACCGTCCCGGCGTTGCTGGTGGATACGGGCTGATCGGATCGGGCACCGGTGTCCCCGGTGGTCCGGCTCGCGGGCTTGCGGTCCGGCGTCCCCGGTCGGTCGGCGGCGCGCCGGTCGGCCTGTGACCCCGGGCGGTCGCCGGCCGTTCCGCTCGCGCCCCCGGTCGGGCCTGGCCCGGTCTGGCTGAGGGGCCTGTCGGCGGCCAGGGGGCCGGCGGAGGGGCCGGGATCGCGGCCGACCCGTCCGGTCGGCTACACCCGCTTGTTTCTCAGGGTTGATGCGATGTGCGCCGCCGCTGCCGACAAGTGGCTCCGGACGTCGCTGAGTTGGGCTTCCGTCACGCCGTGGTCGCGGGACGCGTCGCGGATGTCGTCGCGGAAGCGGTCGAGGAGGCGGTCCAGATCGCGGGCCGGGTTGCCCGTGGAGTCCTCGTGGGCCCAGGAGGGTTCGTACTCCGCGGGGAAGTCCTCCGGGGTGGCCGTGTACTCCGGCTCGGCGGGGGCGCCGGTCGGGGTGCGGCCGAAGCCGAAGTCCTTGCCGAAGTCCTTTCCCAGGTCCTTGCCGAAGTTCTTTCCGAAGTCGCCGAACTCCTTGGCCAGTTCGGTCAGTCCCTCGCGGACGCCCGTCGGCCAGTCGCCCCGCGCGAAGTGGTCCTGGACCTGGTCCTGGACGCGCTTGGCCATGCGCTGCATCTCCTCCTGCGCCTGGGCGCGGGCCCGCTCCTGGGCCTCCTTGGCCTGGCGGCGGGCACGCTGGGCCTCGTCGCGGGCGCGGCGGCTCTCGTCCTTCGCGCGGCGGGCCTGCTCCTTCCACTCCTGGCGGACGCGCCGCATCTCCTCCTTGGCCGCCCGCCAGGACTCCCTGTCCTGGAAGTCGTCGATGCCGCCGGAGCCACCCGCCGCGGAGTCGTGACGATCGGCGCCGGCCGCGCCCTTGGCGCCGCCGCGTCGAGCCTCCGTGGCCGCGGCCCGCATCTCGCGTCGCAGGTCACCGGCCGCGCCCCGCACGTCGGCGCGGATCTCCGCCGCCAGCTCCGCGACGGACTCGCGGATCTCCAGTTCGAGGTCGGCCAGCTCGCCGCTGCGGTCGGCCAGTTCGGCGCGGCCCGCGTCGGTGATCGCGTACACCTTGCGGCCGCCCTCGGAGGTGTGCGTGACGAGCCCCTCGGCCTCCAGCTTGGCGAGCCGGGGATAGACGGTGCCCGCCGAGGGTGCGTACAGCCCCTGGAAACGCTCCTCCAGGAGCCGGATCACCTCGTACCCGTGGCGCGGCGCCTCCTCCAGGAGCTTGAGGAGGTACAGACGCAGTCGGCCGTGGGCGAAGACGGGAGCCATCTCAGAGCACCTTCTTGTCGGTCGGGGTGTCGGCCGGGCGGCCTCCGCCGGAACCGTCGCTCGCGGTGGCGTCGTCCGGTCCGGCCGTCTCGGGGCCGTCCGTGCCCTTCGTCAGGTCCGCGGCCTGCGGAATGCCCGTGGCCTCGGGAGCGCTCGGGGTGTCCGTGGGCTTCGGGGGGTCCGTCGCCTTCGGGGTGTCCTCGAAGGGTTCCTCCTCCGCCGGGGGCCGGCGCAGCAGGGCGATGGAGCCCGAGACGGTCACCGCCTTCAGCCGGCCGTTGCCCGCGCCGAGCCGGCCGGTGATCTTCTTGGCGCCCCACTGGCCGCCGACGCGGAGGTCCTCGAAGGCGCTGGAGACGGTACCGCTCGCGGTGTTGGCCTCCACCTCCGCGTCCGCCGGGTGCGGGAGCCGTATGGCGATCTCGCCCGAGACGTTCGACAACTGGACGTCCGTCGGGGCGCCCGCGGCGTCGAGGTCGACGATCATCGAGCCGCTCACCGACTCGGCCCGCACGGAGGAGCCGGAGCCCTCGACGACGGTCAGGTCGCCGGAGACGGAGTTGAAGCGCAGGTCGCCCGTGACGGCCTGGGCCTCCAGGTTTCCGGAGACGGTGGTGACGTGGGTCGGGCCGGCGACGCGCACGAGGGTCGTGTCACCGCTGACGCCTTTCACCTCGACCTGTCCGTCCACCCCGGAGACCACGGCGGCGGCGCCCACCACGCCCACCTCGACGCGGGTGCCGGCCGGAACGGCCAGCGAGACCACCGCCGAGCGGCGCCAGCCCTTGGTGTCGAACCACTTGAGGAAGCCCTTCCAGGGCAGATCCTCATAGGCCACGGTGAGCGTGCCGTCCTTGTGGGCGACCTGGAGCGGGGGCCCCTCCAGTTCGGACACTTCCAGGCGGGCGGAACCCTCGTCGGTCCCCACGACGTTCACTGTTCCGTTGACGACGCGCACGCGCAGCGTCGTCACCGGGTCGTCGAAGGAGAGCTTCTTCGGCTCTGCCACGGACCACTCGGACATGGTGCAGACCTCCTCGACCGGGCCGGACCCGCTCGCGGGCCCGAACTCGACGCGCCATATCGCGTCTAGCGCTATTCACGATATATCGCGGATACGGAAAGTCAAGACACCCGTTCCGGTGGCATCGCAGCGCTGAAGTGGGCAAATCGCCCTAAAGTGGCACCATGTCGACTGCCTCCGGCACGCCATGGGACGACCGTCCGGCCCGTGCCCCTGGCGCGCTCCTGCTCTGCCGGGCCCGCCCCGAGGCCGTCGCCCCGGCGGCCACGCTGCTGCGCGAGCGGATGGTGCTCGCCGGAGCGGGCGCCGAGTGGAGCCTGCTGGTTCCCGAGGGAAAACCCTGGCAGGACGGGGCGGAACCCGTCGACCGTGTGCTCACCGGCTGGGCCACGGCCCTGGCCGTCGGCGCCCTCTGGCCCGTCCTCGCCCTGTGGTGGGACACCGACCGCAGCGGCTTCACCCTGGCGTCCGGTTTCCGCCGGCCCGTGGGCTACGAATGGCTCGCCGACGGCACCCCGGTCGGTGAGGACGAGGCGATGCGCACCTTCGCGGCGCGCCTCGGGCTCGACCCCGTGCTCGACGTACAGGCTCTGGAGCCGCTGACCCGGTCCGATCCGGAGGCCGACGCCCCGGCACGCGTGCGGGGACTGCTCGCCGTCCTCACGCGCGCGGGGCTGCTGCTCCCGGCCGGTCTCGCCCCCGGGGAGCCCGCCGACCGGCTCCGTGGCGCGGCCCGGATCCTGCCCGACGCGGAACAGGTCGAGTGGGCCGGCTGGCGCGGCGCCGTCGGAGCCGAACTCGACGTCGTGGAGGGCGGCGCGCTCGGGCCCTGGCTGCGCGGCCCGCGAGCCCGTGCGCTCGCCGTCGCCCAGTTGGCGCTGGGCCTCCCGCTCACCGCCTGGGGACTACGGCACCGCGGCGGCGGCTGGATCGTCGCGGGCTCGGTCCTGACGGCCCGCGGCGCCCTCGGCCTCGCGTACGACCGTCTGCGCGCCCGCTCCTGAGCGCTTCCTCGCGAGGGGCGACCCGGACGGGCAGGGGCCGGCAGGCGCGAGAGGGCGGGTGCGGCGAGGGGCTACTCCTCGTCCCCGTCGTCGTCCTCGTCGTCCAGCCGGGCCAGCCACGTCGCCAGCCGCTCCACCGGGACCTCGAAGTCCGGGTTGAGGTCGACGAACGTACGCAGCTGCTCGGCGAGCCACTCGAAGGTGACCTCTTCCTCGCCGCGCCGCTTCTCAAGTTCCTCGATGCCGCGGTCGGTGAAGTACATGGATGGTGCTCCGTCGGTGCAGGGGAAGTGGAACGCTGGGACGCGCTGGGAAAAGGATAGGCGGGCCGCTGTGCCCGTGAAGGGCCTCTGTCGTGTGCGGGGACCTGGGGCTAGCCTGCGAGGTCGGCGGTACCACGGGGGCGTGGGGGAACGGGGGATGCCATGGGTGACGCAGTGACCCGGATCGCACGGATCGAGATGCCGGACGGGACACCGGTGTGGGCCCGGATCTCGGGCGCCGACGAGCTGGAGGAGCAGTCCGGCGAGCTGTCCCTGTCGGACGTCGGCTTCGGTGAACGGGTCGAGGCCCAGGTCGAGAGCCTGCATTCGGTCATCACCAGTGTCGCGCGCTCGCTCGCGGCGCCGCTGCGCGCCGTGCGGCCCGACGAGGTGAGCGTCGAGTTCGGCATCGAGCTGACCGCGAAGGCCGGCAAGGTGGTCGGCCTGCTCGCGGACGGCGAGGCCAAGGCGGGCATCACCGTGACGCTCACCTGGAACGGAGGCCCGCCGGACCTGGACGACACCACGGCCCTCCCGCACGCGGGCGCGTCTCCCGGCGCCCCGGCGCACGGCGGCGCCGACGACGCCCCCGGCGGGGGCGGAGCATGAAGGACGGGCACGCCCCGGGAGCACCGGGCGGCCCGGGCAACGGCCACCGTGCGCTGCACGACCTCGTCATGGCGGCCACCGTACGCATCCATCGAGCGGGTGCCGGGTATGCCCTGGACGAACCCGGCACGTTCCTCGGGAGCGGCTTCTTCATCGCTCCGAACTGGGTTCTGACCTGCGCGCACGTGGTCCGGAGCGGCGAGGGGGACGAGGTGACCGTGGTGTACGAGACAGGGCCGGGCCGGGGCACGTCCGCCGTCGCGGGAGTGGTGGCGACAGCACTCCCGGATCACGTCCGCCTCCCCGCGCGCGGCACCTGGCCCTCGCCCGACCTCGCCCTGGTGCGGCTGAGCGAACCCGTGGACCACGACTGCGCCTACGTCACCGAGCGCCCGGCGGCCTACTACGAGGAGGCCGTCGTCCTCTACTCCGGCTGGTCCGTGGTCGGCGGGGAGCTGCGCCGGCTGAGCGGTACCTGCACGGTGCAGGGCACCCTCGGCGGCTGGTCCGACGACGAGCAGATCCGGCTGGGCGGCGACGTGCTGCCGCCCGGCGTGTCGGGCGGTCCCGTCGTCGATCCCGTACGCGGAGAGGTCGTCGGCGTCCTCAAGTCGCGCGCGGACCGCGGACTCGGAGGCACCTGCACCGGGGTCGAGCAGTTACGGTCCCTGCCGGTGCCCGCCGAGGAGCCGCGTGCCGAGCACGACGACAGCTACCAGGCCGTCTTCCACGCCCACGACCGCTACCACCGGGACCGGCAGCGCCATCCCGACACCGACCGCAGCACCTGGGCCGACGTGCAGAACCAGCTCGGCGCCCGCCCCGGCCGGGCGCTGAGCCCCGAGGAGCGGACCCAGCTGCTCGGCCGGCTCGCCGACCTGCCGCCGCCGGTCAGCACCCGCGCCCTCCTCGGTCTGCTCGAATCCCTCCTCGGTGACCAGACCGCGATCCCGCACCCGGCGCCGCGAGGCTGGCGCGACGGACTCGGCGCGCTGTACGAGAGCTCCCGCCAGGACGCCGCCCTGGACCTCGTCCTCGACTACGCGATGCGGGCCATGTCCGCCGAGCGGCCCTTCGTCACCCCGGGAACCCAGGCCGCCGAGCGGGCCCTGTGGGAATGGGTGCGGCAGACCGCCGAGGGCCGCCCCGGCCCCGGCTACCGGCGCCGCCTGGGCCAACAGTGGATCGAGCGGCTCCAGTTGCCGCCGCGCGGCCCGTCGGCTGGGGCAGGGGCGGCGCGCGCACCCGCGCGGAGCGCCGACCGTGCGCCCCGGCTGTTCGTCCTGCTCGAACTGGAGCAGCTCGGCTGGGAGCCGGGCCGCTGCGACTGGCACGTGGCGGTCGGCCGGCCGACCGGCGAGGTGGTGCGGCTGCGCGACGGCGAACGCACCGTGCTGGAGGATCTGCCGGCCGTCCTCGCGCCGGCCCTCGCGGAGGCCTTCCGCCAGTGCGACGAGCCCGGGCGGCCCGCCGACCTCCAGGTCGCACTGCCCCATCTGCTGCTCGGACTCGACGTCGACGCCTGGCAGTTGGGCGCCGACGAACCGCCGCTCGGCGCGTACCGCCCCGTCGTCGTGCGCTGCGCCGACCGGGAACAGCTGCCCGACCCCGGCGACGGGAGCGGACTCCCGGACGGGAAGGAGGAGCCGCTGCCCGAGGAGGAGCGGGACGTGCGGGAGGCGCGCTGGAAGTGGATCCACACGCACGGCGCCCAGGCCGAGGTCCTCGACTGCGAGGACGGGCTGCGGGTGCCCGTCCCCGCCGCGGAATCGCTGCGCGGGCTGCCGCACCGGACCGTCCCGGTGCTCTGCCGGTACGGCGACCACCGCTTCGAGGACGACCGGGTGGCGCTCGTGCGGATCGTGCACGGCGGCTACGGCGTGGCCCTGTGGCGGCGCTGGCGCGGGCAGGCCGACGCGGTCTGCGGCGAGTTCCACCGCAGAGCCGGCGACACGGTCGCCGGCGCGGGCGGCGCGGACCGGCTCCCCGAGCTGGTGCACGCCCTGCGTGCCGGGCTGCGCGCGGGTAAACCGGAGACCTACTGGGCCGACGGGATCGCCCTCTTCTACGACGACCCCCGCCGGCCCCTGCCCGGCACCGGAGACCTGCTGGAGGCGCCGTGACCGCACGGGCCGGGGCACGGTCCCGCGATGCGCCGGGCGAGCCCAAGTGGGCTGCCGTGAGCCCGCCTTGGGACCTTACGGGGCCTCCCGAGGGTCGATACGGTGATGCAGACTCCGACGGCTGCCGTGGTGGACGAGTGACGACGAGGACTGGGCAATGACCGAATCCAGTGAGTGGCTCATCTACCGGGGTGCCGGCGAACCCCACGACGGCCTGGACCGCCTTCCGGCCCCGCCGCCGTGGCGCGACTTCGCGAGCCGGGACGCGGCCGGAGCCGGCGCCGACGGCTCCGAGGACCGCAGGCTGGGCGCGCACCGGCATCTGGCCGAACTGCACCGGCCCGGCGCCGAGGAGCTGGAGATGATCAACGCGGCGCTGTACCTGCGCCGTCCGCTGCTCGTCACCGGCAGCCCCGGCGCGGGCAAGAGCACTCTCGCGCACTCGGTGGCGTACGAACTCGGCCTGGGCAACGTGCTGCGCTGGCCCATCGTCAGCCGGTCCACACTCCAGGACGGGCTGTACCACTACGACGCCATCGCCCGGCTCCAGGACGTGCAGATCGCCGCCCCCCAGGGCGCCGGCCCGGCCACGCCCGGCGCCCCCGGTTCCGTCGAGGGCATCGGCAGCTACATCCGGCTCGGCCCGCTCGGCACCGCGCTGCTCCCGTCCGACACCCCGCGCGTGCTGCTCATCGACGAACTCGACAAGAGCGACATCGACCTGCCCAACGACCTCCTGAACGTCCTGGAGGAGGGCGAGTTCGCGATCCCCGAGCTGGAGCGTGTCGCCGACCGGCTGCCCGGCGGCGAGGCCGAGGTGCTCACCGCCGACGGCAGCAAGGCGCGGGTCCGTGACGGGCGGGTGCGCTGCCGCGCCTTCCCCTTCGTGGTCCTCACCAGCAATGGCGAGCGCGACTTCCCGGCCCCGCTGATGCGCCGCTGCATCCACCTCGAACTCGGCCGCCCGGACCACAAGCGGCTCGCCACCTTCGTCCGCGCCCACCTGGGTGACGAGGCCGCGCGCGTCGGGGACGATCTCATCACGCACTTCCTGGAGCGCTCGCGCAGCGAACTCGTCGCCGCCGACCAGCTCCTGAACGCCATCTATCTCACGGACGCGGCCGCCCCGCCCAGCCGCGACCGGCTCGCCGACCTGCTCATCCAGCGACTCGACCGCCCGAGGTGACGCGCTGATGCCCGGCGGCGACCCGATCGCCGAACTCATCGCCCGGATGCGGCAGATCGGGCTCGATCCCGACGCCGGACAACTGGCCGACGCGCTGTGGCTGGCGCGCTGGTCCCGTCCGACGGACGCCGTGGAGAGCGGGCGGGGGAGTGCGCCGCCGGACGGAGCGGTCACGCCGGGCGGCGATCCGCTTCCCGTACGGCCCGATCCGCGCGACACCGACCGCCCGCCGCCCGGCGACGGGACCGCGCCGCCCCGGCAGGACGCCCGCACGGACCGGCGCGTCGCGCTGTACCCGGTTCCGCGGGACGGCGCGCCCCGCGGACCCGTGCGGGGCCGTGCGGCGGAGCTGCCGGTCGGCGTACCGGCAGCGCCCGCGTTCCCCTCTCCGCTCGAACTCCAGCGCGCCTTGCGCCCGTTGCAGGGCTACCGGACCGCGGCGCCGCCGCTGCGCACCGCCCTCGACGAGACGGCGACCGCCGAACTCAGCGCCCGCGCGGGCGGGTTGGTCCTTCCGGTGTTCCGTGGTGTCACCCGCGCCGACGCGGCTCTCCAACTGGTCATGGACGCCTCCTCGTCCATGCGTGTCTGGGACCGCATGTTCACCGAACTGGAGCAGGTCTTCGGCCAGTTGGGCGCCTTCTGGGGCATCGAGGTCAGCCATCTGCACCAGGGGCCCGACGGCGAGCCCGCGGTCAGCCGCAGTCCCGAACCCGGCGCCGCCCCGCTGCACTCCGCCGACCGGCTCAGCGACCCCACCGGCCGCCGGGTCACCCTCCTCGTCAGTGACTGCGCGGGTCCCCTGTGGCACAGCGGCCGCGCCCACCGGCTGCTCCACCACCTGTCCCGGCTCGGCCCCGTCGCGGTGCTCCAGCCGCTGCCGCAGCGCATGTGGAACCGCACCCGGCTCCCGGTCTCCTACGGCCGCCTGACGCGCGGTGAAGCCCTCGCGGGTGCCGCCACGCTGAAGGTCCGGCTGCCCGCAGGAACGCCGCCGGAGGCACGCGCGGGCGCCCTCCCGGTGCCGGTCCTGCCCCCCGAGCCCACCGCCCTCGGTGCCTGGGCGCGGCTGCTGTCCGGGGCCGGGGCGGGACCCGTCGCCGGCGCGGTCGGATGGGTCCTTCACGACCACGGCCCGGCCCAGGGACCCCGCGCCGGGCGGCGGCTGTCCGGACTGGAACTGGTCAGCCGGTTCCGGTCCAACGCCTCCAAGGCCGCCGGGCGGCTCGCCGGATACCTCGCGGCGGCCCCTCTCAGCCTCCCCGTGATGCAGCTCGTCCAGCGCACCATGCTCCCCGACTCCGGGCCCTCAGAACTGGCGGAGGTCCTGCTCAGCGGACTGGTCTCGCGCGCCAAGACCGAGGACCACGGCGACGACGGCGCCCAGTGGTACGAGTTCGCCCCCGGCGTGCAGGAGGCCCTGCTGTCACCCCTGGGCCGCGACGAGGCCATGCTCGTCCTCAAGCACTGCTCCGAGTACATCGAGCACCGCTTCGGCAGGGGCGGCCCCAACTTCCCCGCCCTGGCGCTCGCCCAGCTCGGCGACGGCGGCTCCGGACGGCCGTACCCGCCCGGCACCGGATACGCGGGCGAGAACGGCGACAACGGCGGCGCCACCCTCGTACCGCAGCCCTTCGCCGAGGTCGCCGCCCGGGTGCTGGAGCGCTTCATGCCGCTGCCCGAACAGTTCGCGCTGTACGGCGGGCGCGGCCGCGACGACGTGCCCGGCGGCCGGCCCACCCACGCCGCGGTGATCCGGGCCCGCACCCTGGCCGGCCAGTTCGACAGCGACGGCATGGTGCAGGACCTCATCGACGCCGTCCAACTGCTGCGCGGCGCGACCGAACACGAACGGCCCGCGGGCGCCGACCCGGAGCTCTGGGCGGAGTACGCCACCTGCGTGCTGCGGCTGTGGGAGGTACAGGGCGGCGCCGACCTGCTGCGCGAGGCGGAGGCCGCCGCCGAACGGGCCGTCGCGCACCCCCGGGCCCTGCGCGAACGCGCCGCCCTCGCCCGGGTACTGCACGCCGCCGCCACCGACCGCAGGCGGCGCGGCGACCGGCGCGGCGCGCTCGACCTGCTGCGGCGCGCCGACCGCGAGTACGCGGTGGCCTGCGCCGCGCCCGGCCTGGAGGACACCGAGGCCCTGCGGCTCACCCTGGAGCGGGTCCGCGCCCTGGAGGCCCAGTGGCGCCTCGGCGGCGACAGCGCCCTTCTGCAGGGCGCGGTCGGCATGCTGGAGGCGTTCGCCGACGCCTGGCCCGACGAGCAGCCCCGCCCGTCCGAACTGCCGCTCGCCCACGGCCGCGTGCTGCTCCGCCTCTCCGGCGCCACGGCCGACCACGAACAGTCCAGGCTCTACGCGGAACAGGGCGCCCACTCCCTGCGCGCCGCCCTCGAACCCGGCCCCGCGAGCGCGACCGGCGTGGCCGCCGAGACCGCGCGCGTCCGGATCCTCCTCGACCTCGTCGACGCGGTCCTGCGGTCCGGCGGCCCTCTCGACGACGCCCGTGCCCACGTCGAGGAGGCGCTCGGCCTGACCCGCGACCAGGGACTGCGCGCCGCCCTGCAGGTGCGGGCCGGCCGCGTCCACGTGGCCCGGTACGCCGAGAGCGGCGACCCCCGTGAACTCCAGGACGCCGCCGACCGGTTCCAGCAGGCGTCCCGCGGAGTGCCCCGGGACGCCCCCGCGCACGCGGACGTCCTGGCCGAGTGGGGCGAGGCCCTGCTGCACCGCGCGGTCCTGGACCGCGGAGCCGAATCGCTGTCCCGGGCCATCCGGGTGCTGCGCGACTGCCGCGCCGAGACCCCGGCGGGCAGCCGCGATCTCGCCCACCGCCTGCTGCTGCTCGGCCGCGCGCTGATGCTGCGCTACCGCGCCCGCGGCGACCGGGTCGACCTGCGGGAGGCCGAGCACCTTCTCGGGCTCGCGGCGCTGGAGGAGGGCCCGCCGCTGACCACCGCGCGCTGCTGGCTCGAACTCGGGCAGGCGCAGTTCGAGGCGTACCAGAGCCTCGGCCGCAAGGCCCGTCTCGACGAGGCCATCGACGCCTTCCGGGCCGCCGCCGAGACGGCGCACGACGCCGAGGGCGAGGCGGAGACGGACCGTGAGCGCCAGGAGGCCGTGGAACTGGGGGCGCGGGCGCAGCACTGGCGGGGTATGTCCTACGAGGCGGCGGCACGGCCGCGGGCCGCCCGGGAGGCCTACCGGGCCGCACGGACCGAGTGGTCCAGGCTCCCGGAGGGCGCCCTCGGCACGGGCGAGCCGACGGCCCGGCAGACGGCGCAACGGCTGGCCGAGCTGGAGTGAGCGAAGGTGCCCGCCGGCGTTCGCCGGTGCGGCGACAGGGAAGCGTAGGGGGAAGACATGGGCGTACGGGATGAAGCACGGGACGCGGACGTCACGGGGGACCGCCCGCTGGGGCCGGCGGAATTGCCCGACCTGCTGGAACTGGACCTCGCGGAACTGCGGGCCGTCCGGCACCCGGTGCTGGACGAGGTGCTGGCCGATCTGCGGGAACGGGCGGGACAGCCCAGCGAGATCCTGTGGGGGTTCAACAACTCCTTCTGAAGGGCGCGAAGGACGTGGGGAACGCCGACGCGGTCGCGCAAGACGTCAGTTCCGGTCCGCTCCGGTGACTGAACCGGACAACTTCCGACGCTCCGCGTTTGTGTCCGGGCCCCGCCCGGGAATGCCGCCCCGTACGGGCAGGGGCCGAGGCGCGGTGCGCGCCGCGGAACCGAGGGGCCGTACGTCATGGGGGTGCCGGAGTGTCGGAAGAGGTGACCTCCGCGATCCCCACGACGTCCACCCCGCACCGGGACACCCCACATCCCGGTCCGCGCGCCACCGCGACCTCCCGCCCACCGGGCCCCGCCCCGTCGCACGCCGCTGCGGCGCGTCCCGGTGAACCGCCCTTCCCCTTCCGGCAGTTCATCGTCAAGATGCACGGCCGCTGCAACCTCGCCTGTCGCTACTGCTACCTCTACGAGGGCCCCGACCACGGCTGGCGCACCCGCCCCGCCGCCACCCCGCCCGCCGTCCTGGAACACACCGCGCGGCGGATCGGTGAACACGCCCGCACCCACGGTTCGACCGCCCTGTCCCTGGTCCTGCACGGCGGCGAACCGCTGCTCGCCGGCGCCGGCACCCTCGCCCGGTTCACCGACCGCGTCCGCCACCTGGTCCCGGACGACTGCACGGTGCACGCCACCGTCCAGACCAACGCCACCCTGCTCACCGAACGCCGGCTCGCCGTCCTCGCCCGGCACGGCATCCGCGTCGGCATCAGCCTCGACGGCGGCCTGCCCGAGCACAACACGCTGCGCACCGACCGCGCCGGACGCCCCTCCTGGCCCGCCGCCACCCGGGGCGCCCGCCTGATCGCAGCGCACCACCCCCGCGCGTACGCCGGAATCCTCACCGTCGTGGACCCCGCGACGGACCCGGTCGAGCTGTACGAGTCACTGCTCGCACTGCGGCCACCCGCCCTCGACCTGCTGCTCCCGCACGGCAACTGGACCTCGCCGCCACTGCGTTGGGCCGCAGGCGCGACCCCGTACGGGGACTGGCTGTGCGCGGTCTTCGACCGCTGGTGGGGGGCCGGGCGGCGGGAGACCCGCGTCCGGCTCTTCGAGGAGTGCCTCGCGCTGCTCCTCGGGCTGCCCGCCGCCACCGAGTCGCTCGGGCTCGCGCCGTTCGACGCCGTCGTCGTGGAGACCGACGGCTCCATCGAACAGGTCGACTCCCTGAAGTCCTGCTACGCGGGGGCGGCCGAGACCGGACTCGACGTCTTCCGGCACGGCTTCGACGAGGCTCTCGGCCATCCCGGGATCGCCGCCCGGCAGGCGGGTGCCGCCGCGCTCGCTGCGGACTGCCGGGCCTGCCCGCTGCTCACGGTCTGCGGCGGCGGGCACTACGCGCACCGCTACCGGGCCGGGCAGGGCTTCGCCAACCCGTCCGTCTACTGCGCCGACCTCCAGCGGTTCATCCGGCACGTCGCGGGGAGACTGGCCGGGGCCGTCGCCGGCCCCGGCGCTTCCGAAGGAGGCGCCCCGTGATCCTGCCGCCGGTCCCGGAGCGGGCCCTGACCGAACTGGGCCGCACCGAAGGCGGTCCCGAGACCCTCGGGCTGCTCGTGCGCGACCAGCACACGCGACGGCTGCTCCTGCTCCGCGCGGTCCTCGACGCCGCGGAGGCCGCCGACGCGCGCGTCCTGCCCGCCGCCGCCCTGAACCGGCTGCACGATGACTGGGCCCTCCTGGAGGAGGCGGAGCGCCTGGAGCGCGCCGCCCACCGCGCGCGCCCGGCGGCCGGGACGGGCACCGGGGCGAGGCCGGCCCCCGGGACCGGGCCGAACCAAGTGGGCTCGCCGACAGGGGTGTTCGGCCCGGCGAGCGGTGACGCGTCCGACCTCGCGGCCGGACCGCCCGCCCGGGACCCGGACGCCTTCGCGCCCGGGCCCCCGGCCGAACGGTCCACCGGTGACGGGAACGGTCACGTCCCCGCGGACGGCGCGCCGTCGCCGTCCCGCCCCCCGCACCGGACCGGCCACGACACCTGCGCCCCCGCTCTCCCCGACCCGCCCCCGACCGGCGTCCGGTCCCTGCTCCTGCACCCCTTCACCGGCCCCTGGGCCCGTGACGCCCTGCGCGGACTCGGCACCGTGACTGGCCCGGCCGCCGAGCGCGACCCCCGCGAACCGGCCCGCGCGCTCGCCCACTTCGGGGCGCTCGCCGTCGTGGGAGCCGTCCGCGCCGGGGTGTCCTGCGCCGTGCGCCTGAGCGCGCGCGACGGCGTCCTCACACTGCCCTCGCTCGGGGCGCTGCGCACCGGCCGGCCCGGGGACACCGAGGTGGGCGTCGTGCACCGGCGGGGACGGCTGACGTTCCGGCTGCCCGGCGAGGCCGACGTGGTCGTCCAGGCGCAGAGCGGAGTCGGCGCGTGGTCGGAGGCGCCGGCCTGGACCCCCGCGTACGCGCTGCCGGGGCTGCTGCCGGGCTCCGCGCCGATGCCGCTCGACGACCTCGACCCCTACCGGACGGCGCGCGGCGGACCCCGGCCGTACACGCTCAGCGGCCCCGTCACCCTCGACGACGCCGACCGCAAGCACTGGCTGCACGCCTGGTCCGGCACGGCGGCTGCGCTCGGTCTCGGCGGCGAGCGGCGCCTCATGGAAGCGGCGGCCCTGCTGCGCTGCCTCGTCCCCCTCTCCGCGCCCCCCGGAGCGGCGCCGGGCCGGGCGGCCGGCAGTTGCAGCGGCACCCGCCGTGAGGCCTTCGGCGCCGTCCTGAGCAGCGCCCCGGCGACCGCCACCGCCTTCGCCGCCACCCTCGTCCACGAGATACAGCACACCAAACTCGCTGCGCTCGGCGACATGACGACGCTCCATCACGCGGACGACGAGGCACGGCACTTCGCGCCCTGGCGTCCCGATCCGCGCCCCTACGACGGCTTGTTGCAGGGCGCCTACTCCCACCTCGCGCTGGCCGACTTCTTCCAGCGCACCGCGCTCGCCGCACGGCACCCCGCCGACCGGGACGCCGCCTGGGCCCGGCACGCCCGCTACCAGGAGCAGGTCGGTGCGGTCCTGCCCGCGCTCGTCGGATCCGGCGATCTGACCACGCGGGGACGCCAGTTCGTCGACCGCATGGTCGAGGTGTACGAACGGCTCGCCGAGCAGCCCGCCCCGCGCGGCCAGACGGCGCGGGCCACCGCCTACGTACGGGCCGCCCGCACGCTGTGGACACAGCGGCACACGCCCCGCCGGTGAATGCCTTCACGCCACCGGCCGGATCGAGCCATCCTCGCCGAAAGCTGCGGCTTCCCGGACGCGGGACCCTCCGTGCGCCAAGATCGTCGCTGAACACGTTTGACCAAGGACCGTGGGCAGGCGGCGGGCGGCTGTGTCGGCGCCCTATCGCAGGCCCTCGCGGCGGTTCTAAAATCACGCGCGGGGAGGCCGCTGCATGTCTGGAGCTCGTACGCCGGTCCGGCCAGCCGAGAGGGGGGCCGTGAAGCAGACCGTCACGATCAGCTTCGCCGGGTTCAACCGGGCCTGGGCCGCCTGGATCGGCGACCGCCTGGAGCGGCGCGGCCACCGCGTGGTCTACCAGCGCTGGGACTCCCCGGCGGAGGTCCCGCTCGTCGACCTGCTGCGCGACCTGACCCTCGCCCAGGGCCGGATCCTGATCGTGGTCAGCGAGTGGTACTTCCAGCTCGGCCCGCGCACCCAGGAGGAGTGGAACACCGCGCTGCGCGAGGTCGTCGCCCCCGACCCGTCCCGCTTCGCCGCCGTCTCCGTCACCACCAGCCCGGTCCCCACGGCCACCGCCGTCCTCGGCGCCGTCGACCTCAACAACCTGGGCGCCGACGAGGCCGAACGCCGCGTCCTCGACCGCCTCGACCTGCCCTCGGAACCGCTGCCGGAAGCCACCGAGAGTGCCCGGCGCGGCCCCCGCTACCCGGCCGCCATGCCCGAGGTGTGGGGCGGCGTCCCGCGCCGCAACACCCGCTTCACCGGCCGCGAGCCGCTCCTGAACGACGCCTACCACCTGCTCCAGGGCGCCGAGCCGGGCGCCAGCGTCGTCACCCTGCACGGCATGTCCGGCGTCGGCAAGACCCAGCTCGCCGCCGAGTACGTCTACCGCTTCGGCTCCGAGTACGACGTCGTGTGGTGGGTCAACGCCGAGAAGCGGGTCACCTACCGGCGCCGACTGGCCGAACTGGCACCGCAGTTGGGGCTCAGCACCGGCGCCGAGTACGGCGAGCGGCTGCGTGCCGTACGCGACTCGCTGCGCCGGGGCGAGCCCTACGGCCGCTGGCTGCTGATCCTGGACGGCGCCGACGAGCCCGACCAGATCTACGACCTCGTGCCCACCGGGCCCGGACACGTCCTGATCACCTCGCGCAACCCCGAGTGGTCCGAACACAACAGCAAGCTGCTCGAAGTACCGGTCTACGCCCGCGACGAGTCCGTCGCCTTCATCCGCCGCCGCGCGCCCCGCCTCACCGAACCCGAGGCCGACCAGCTCGCCGAGGCACTGGAGGACCTGCCGCTCCTGCTGGACCAGACGGCCGGCTGGCTCAACGACTCCGACCTGTCCGTCCAGGAGTACATCGCCCTGCTCGACGGCGGCATCGACCAGGACGTCGTCAAGATCTCCGCCGACTTCCCGGTCGCCTTCCAGACCGCCTGGTCGATACTCCTCAACAAACTCCGCGACACCGTCCCGGAGTCCGTCGACCTGCTGCGCCTGTGCACCTTCTTCGCGCCCGGCTTCATCCCCGTACGCCTGCTGAAGGAGATGCCGCACGACCAGCTCCCCGAACAGATCGCGGGCCTGCTCAACGACCCGCTGCTGTGGAACCGGGCGATCAACCAGCTCCGCCAGTACTCCGTCGTCCGCCTGGAGTCCCACGAGGCGGCCGGCGACGAGACCGCCTCCTCCGGCGAGTCGCTCTACCTGCACCGCATGGTCCACCAGATCGTCCACAAGGACATGCCCGACGAGGACCGCCGCGAGTTCGTCGACGTCGTCCGGCGCGCCCTGGCCGCCGCCGACCCCCGGCGGCCCACCGACACCCGCCTGTGGCCCGGCTACGCCGAGATCGTCCCGCACCTGAAGTTCGCGGACGTCCTGCAGAGCAAGGACCCCGCCGTGCAGTCGCTGGTCTTCAACTGCCTGCGCTACATGTACATCTCGGGCGAGTACCGGGCCGGCACCAAGCTCGGCGAGCGCGCCCTGGCGGCCTGGAAGCCACTCCTCGGCGAGAACCACCCGCGCGTCTGGGAACTCACCTACCACTACGCAAACCTGCTCCGCGCCGCCGGCGACTACCAGGGCACCGAGGTCCTGGAGCGCGCCACCGTCGAGCACCTGCGCGAGCAGCGCGGCGAGCAGGACCTCGACCATCTGCGCGCCCTCGGCGGACTCGCCGCCGACCTGCGCGGCCTCGGCCGCTACGACGAGTCCCTGCGGCTCTCCGAGCGGCTCCTGGCGCTGTACCGCGACCTCCTGGGCGACGCGGACTCCCGCACCCTGAACGCCCAGAAGAACCTGGCCGTCTCCTTCCGCCTCCTCGGCCGCTACCAGGACGCCCACGACGCCGACCTGCGCACCCTGGAGTCACGCCGCCTGCTGCTCCGCGGCCGGCACCCCTGGACGCTGTACTCGGAGATCTCCTACGCGACCGACCTGCGTCTGCTCGGCCGGTACGCCGAGGCCGAGTCCGCGCAGCGCGCCAGCGTGCGCGAGCACCGCAACGTCATGGGCCGCGACAACCCGCAGACCCTGGACGCCGAGCACAACCTCGCCCTGTGCCAGTACCGCACCGGCGACCGCACCGCCGCGGGCCCGATGTTCTCCAGTGTGCTGGAGCGCTGCGAGCGGGTCCTCGGCGAGACCGACCCGCAGACCCTCCGGTTCGCCGTCGGCACGAGCTGCTTCTACCGCGAGCACGGTGACATCGACCAGGCACGGGAGATCGGCGAGGCCGTCCTCGCCCGGTACGAGATCATGCTGCCCGAGGGCCACCCGTTCATCGTCGGCGCCCGCGCCAACCACGCCCTGATCCTGCGCAGCGTGGGGGAGTGGGACCAGGCGCACGAGGTCGTCGAGCAGGCGTTGGCCGACATGACCGGCGCGGTGGGCGAGCACCATCCCTGGACGCTCGGCTGCGCCCTGAACGCCGCCGCCCTGCGCAACCTCGTCATCGGTCCCGAGCCGGCCACGGAGCTGAGCCGGCAGACGGTCGCCCGGGCCACCGAGACCCTCGGCCGCACCCATCCGCTCACCCTGTCCGCGCGCGTCGCGCTCGCCGCCGACCTGCGCGGCATGGCGGACCGGCAGGAGGCCGAGAAGGTGGAGCAGGAGGCCCTGTCCGACCTCGACGCCACGCTCGGCGCCCGGCACGTCCACACCATCTCCGCCCGCTCCCGCAACCGGCCGCACTGGGACTTCGAGCCCCAGTCCACCTGAGCCCGGCGCCCGGTCCCCCGTACGGGGGAGTCGTCGGGAAGGCAACGCCGAAGGGCCCGGCCCGAGTCCACAGGGACTCGGGCCGGGCCCTTCGTTCGTGCTGCCGTGGCGAGGGAGCCGAGGCCTAGGCCTCGTACACCTCACGCACCAGCTGCTCCTGCTCCGCCTGGTGCCGCTTCGCGGAACCGACGGCGGGCGACGAAGAGTGCGGACGCGAGATGCGGCGCAGTCGCTCACCGTGCGGGACATCCGCTCCGACCGCGAGGTCGAGGTGGTCGATCAGGTTGAGCGCGATGAACGGCCAGGCACCCTGGTTCGCCGGCTCCTCCTGGGCCCACAGGTACTTCTCGGCGTTCGGGTACTTGGCGATCTCCGCCTGGAGCTCGGCACCCGGCAGCGGGTACAGGCGCTCGATGCGGATGATCGCCGTGTCCGTGGAGCCGCGCTTCTTCCGCTCGGCCTCCAGGTCGTAGTACAGCTTGCCGGCGCAGAACACGACCTTGCGCACGGCGGCCGCGTCGACCGTGTCGTCGCCGATGACCGGACGGAACTCGCCCGTCGTGAACTCCTCCGCCTTCGAGGCCGCGGCCTTCAGACGCAGCATCGACTTCGGGGTGAAGACCACCAGCGGCTTGTGGTGCGGGTTGTGCACCTGCCACCGCAGGAGGTGGAAGTAGTTCGACGGGAGCGTCGGCTGCGCGACCGTCATGTTGTTCTGCGCGCACAGCTGGAGGAAGCGCTCGATACGGGCCGAGGAGTGGTCCGGACCCTGTCCTTCGTAGCCGTGCGGGAGCAGCAGGGTGACGCCGGACGTCTGGTTCCACTTCTGCTCGGCGGCCGAGATGTACTCGTCGACGATCGTCTGCGCGCCGTTGACGAAGTCGCCGAACTGCGCCTCCCACATGACCAGCGCGTCCGGGCGGGCCAGCGAGTAGCCGTACTCGAAGCCCATGACCGCGTACTCGGAGAGCAGCGAGTCGTAGACGTTGTAGCGGGCCTGGTCGTCCGAGAGGTACTGGAGCGGGGTGAAGTCCTCGCCCGTGACCCGGTCGATCAGCACCGCGTGACGCTGGCCGAAGGTGCCGCGGCGCGAGTCCTGGCCGGACAGCCGGACCGGCGTGCCCTCCAGGAGCAGCGAACCGATGGCGAGGGTCTCGCCCATGCCCCAGTCGATCGTGCCGTCCTCGATCATCGCGGCACGGCGCTGGAGCTGCGGGAGCAGCCGCGGGTGCACGGTGACGTTGTCCGGGATGTTGACCTGGGACTCGGCGATCCGCTTCACGACCTCCTGGGAGACCGCGGTGGGCACGGCGACCGGGAACTCGGCCTGGACGTCCGGGACATGTGCCTCGGGCGCCTGGGCGACGGCCTCGCGGACCTCCGTGAAGACCTTCTCCAGCTGGCCCTGGAAGTCCTGAAGCGCCTGCTCGGCCTCTTCGAGGGTGATGTCGCCGCGACCGATGAGGGACTCGGTGTACAGCTTGCGCACCGAGCGCTTCTTGTCGATCAGGTCGTACATCAGCGGCTGCGTGAACGCCGGGTTGTCGGACTCGTTGTGACCGCGGCGGCGGTAGCAGATGAGGTCGATCACGACGTCCTTGTTGAACGCCTGACGGAACTCGAACGCGAGCCGCGCGACCCGGACGACGGCCTCGGGGTCGTCGCCGTTCACGTGGAAGATCGGCGCCTCGATCATGCGGGCCACGTCGGTGGCGTACATGGAGGAGCGCGACGACTCCGGGGCGGCCGTGAAGCCGACCTGGTTGTTGATGACGATGTGGACCGTGCCGCCCGTGCGGTAACCGCGCAGCTGCGACATGTTGAGCGTCTCGGCGACCACACCCTGGCCGGCGAAGGCCGCGTCACCGTGCAGGGCGACCGGCAGGACGGTGAAGTCCGTGCCGCCCTTGTTGATGATGTCCTGCCGCGCGCGGACGATGCCCTCGATGATCGGGTCGACCGTCTCCAGGTGGGACGGGTTCGCCGCGAGCGAGACCTTGATCTGCTCGCCGTCCAGGCCGGTGAAGGTGCCGTGGGCGCCCAGGTGGTACTTCACGTCGCCGGAGCCGTGCATCGACTTCGGGTCGAGGTTGCCCTCGAACTCGCGGAAGATCTGCGCGTACGACTTGCCGACGATGTTCGCGAGGACGTTCAGCCGGCCGCGGTGGGCCATGCCGATGACGACCTCGTCCAGGCGGGACTCCGCCGCGCTGTCGATGACGGCGTCGAGGAGCGGGATGACGGACTCGCCGCCCTCCAGGGAGAAGCGCTTCTGGCCGACGTACTTCGTCTGCAGGAAGGTCTCGAAGGCCTCCGCCGCGTTCAGCCGGCGCAGGATGCGCAGCTGCTCCTCGCGCTCCGGCTTGGAGTGGGAGCGCTCGATGCGGTCCTGGATCCACTTGCGCTGCTTCGGGTCCTGGATGTGCATGAACTCGACGCCGGTGGTGCGGCAGTACGAGTCGCGCAGCACGCCGAGGATGTCGCGCAGCTTCATCAGGGACTTGCCGGCGAAGCCGCCGACCGCGAACTCCCGCTCCAGGTCCCACAGGGTGAGGCCGTGCTCGGTGATGTCCAGGTCGGGGTGCTTGCGCTGGCGGTACTCCAGCGGGTCGGTGTCGGCCATGACGTGGCCGCGGACCCGGTAGGAGTGGATCAGCTCGAAGACGCGGGCGGCCTTCGTGACGTCGTCGTCGTGGCTGGCGTCGATGTCCTTGAGCCAGCGGACCGGCTCGTAGGGGATCCGCAGGGCCTCGAAGATGTCGTCGTAGAAGCCCTGCTCGCCGAGGAGCAGGTTCGCGACGACCCGCAGGAACTCGCCGGAGGCGGCGCCCTGGATGACCCGGTGGTCGTAGGTCGACGTGAGCGTCATGACCTTCGAGATGCCGAGCTTGTTCAGGGTGTCCTGGGAGGTGCCCTGGAACTCCGCCGGGTAGTCCATGGAGCCGACGCCCATGATGACCGACTGCGCGGGCATCAGGCGCGGGACCGAGTGGACGGTGCCGAGGCCGCCGGGGTTGGTCAGCGAGACCGTGACACCGGAGAAGTCGTCCATCGTCAGCTTGCCGTCACGGGCCCGGCGGACGATGTCCTCGTAGGCCTGCCAGAACTCGAAGAAGTTCAGCGTCTCGGCCTTCTTGATGCCGGCGACGACGAGCTGGCGGTCGCCGTTCGGCTTCACCAGGTCGATGGCGAGTCCGAAGGTGACGTGCGCGGGCTTGACGAGGGTGGGCTTCCCGTCCTTCTCCGCGAAGTGCCAGTTCATCGACGGCATGGCCTTGATGGCCTGCACCATCGCGTAGCCGATGAGGTGGGTGAAGGAGATCTTCCCGCCCCGGGCCCGCTTCAGGTGGTTGTTGATCACGATGCGGTTGTCGAAGAGCAGCTTCACCGGGACCGCGCGCACGGACGTGGCCGTGGGCACCTCCAGCGAGGCGTTCATGTTCTTCGCGACGGCACCGGCGGGACCGCGCAGGGTCACGTACTCGGGGCCCTCGGGCGCCTCGGTGGCCGGCTCGGCCTTCGGCTGCGCGGCGGCCGGAGCGGCCTTCGCGGGAGCCGGGGCGGCGGCAGCGGGCTTCGGAGCCGCGGGAGCGGCCGCCGGAGCGGGCGCGGGCGCGGCCGGAGCGGCGGGAGCCGCCTGAGGGGGAGCCTGGCGCGCCGCGGGCGGCGCGGGCGCGGCCGCAGCGGCCGGCGCGGGTGTGGTGGTCCCTGCGGCCCCCGCGGCCGCAGTACCCGCCGGAGCCGAGACGGCGGGCGCCCCGGGCTTGTAATCGGCGAAGAAGTCCCACCAGGCTCGGTCTACGGAGTTCGGGTCCTGGAGGTACTGCTGATAGATCTCGTCGACGAGCCACTCGTTGGGTCCGAAGGCGGCAGCGGGGTTCTTCCCGGCTTGGTCCTCGGTCGAAGTGCTCGAGTTACTGGGGGACTGTGGCGACACGGCGGCAACCGCCCTCTTCCGCTTCACAAGGTGATGGACAGCGGGAATAAAGGCTACGCCTCCCCGGCCGGGTAGGTCAGGCCGGGCCCGTCCAACGTCGTGCAAGTCACACCGGAATCCGTGTTTCGCGCAGGGAAATGGCGGGAAACAAGCGGGGTTCCGCTTCTGGGAGCGTACGCCGGGACATGCTTGACGCGGGCTGCGGCACGACACGCGCGGCCCTGTGCCTGATCACACGTGTACGCCGAGGGCGACCGTGATGGATCTTGCGGCTCCGCTTCGAACTTTACGTCAACTTGGCAGAGAAGGAAGTCCCGGAAGGATGACCTGGATCCGGCAACCCCGCTCGGATTCGGCCACACCGATCCGGCCGCCGTGCAGATCGACCGCCCAGCGGGCGATGGCCAGGCCGAGGCCCGTGCCGCCGTCGCTGCCGGGGCCGTGCGGAGCGGGCACCCCGCCGCGGTTGAACCGCTCGAAGACGCGGTGCCACTCCGACTTCGGGATGCCCGGACCCTCGTCCAGGACCTCCAGCGACAGCGACTCCGGGTGATCGCCCCGTCGCGCCCTGACCGTCACACGGCCGTGCGCCGGACTGTGCTTGACCGCGTTGTCGATGAGATTCGCCACGACCTGGTGGATCCGCTCCGGGTCCGCGTGCGCGGTCAGCTCCGGAGGGGACACGTCGAGGTGCAGATGGACGTCGGTGCGGGTGTGACTGCCGGAGCCGGACGCGATGTCCGCCCGCGCCGAGGCGACCATGTTGGCCTCCTTCAGCACACCCGACAGGTAGGGCCACACCTCGAAGCGCCGGCGGCGCAGCGGGACGACGCCGTTGTCCAGGCGGGACAGGTCGAGCAGGGTCTCCACCAGCCGCCCGAGCCGCTCCGTCTGCTTCAGCGCCGTGCGCATCGTCTCGGGGTCGGCGGCGGACACCCCGTCCACGACGTTCTCCAGCACCGCCCGCAGTCCCGCGATGGGGGTGCGCAGCTCGTGCGAGACATTCGCCACGAGTTCCTTGCGCTGGCGGTCCTGGGCCTCCAGCTCGTCCGCCATGAGGTTGATCGTCTGGGCCAGGTCGCCCAGTTCGTCGCGCCGGTCGTCCCGCACCCGGCGCGTGTAGTCGCCGTGCGAGATGGACCGGGCCACCGCGTTCATCTCGTCCAGCGGCGCGGTGAGCGAGTGCGCCACGAACTGGGTGATCAGCAGGGTGGCGATCATCGAGAACACCGTGATGAAGCGGAGCTCCGTCTTGGTGTGCACCGCGATCATGGACAGACCCGTGGTGATGAGCACCGAGATGACGACCAGCGCGCCCAGCTTGGTCTTGATCGAGAAGGGCCGGAGACCGGCCCAGGGGCCCGCGCCCCTGCGCTCCCCGGAGGAACGCGCGCCGAGCCCGCGCCCCCGCTCGCCGAGCACGCTCATCACATCAGCCCCTCACGAAGGTCCCGGTCGTGCAGGTCCCGACGTTCCGACGACGGCCCGGCTCAGGGAGTCGGGGTCTCCAGCGCGTAGCCCACGCCGTGCACCGTACGGATCCGCTCTGCACCGATCTTGCGACGCAGCGCCTTGATGTGACTGTCCACGGTCCGGGTACCGGACGCGTCGGCCCAGTCCCACACCTCGGCGAGCAGCTGCTCGCGCGAGAGTACGGCACGCGGGGTGTTCGCGAGGCAGACCAGCAGGTCGAACTCGGTGGGAGTGAGGTGCACGTCCTCGCTGCGCACCCGCACCCGGCGCTGCGCGTGGTCGATCTCCAGCTCGCCGAGGCGCAGGATGCCGCTGCGGGGCGTGGAGGCGGCGACCACGGCGCGCTCGACCCTGCGGAGCAGGACGTGCACGCGCGCGGCCAGCTCGCGCATCGAGAAGGGCTTCGTCATGTAGTCGTCGGCGCCGACGCCGAGCCCGACCAGCATGTCGGTCTCGTCGTCGCGCGCGGTGAGCATCAGCACCGGCACCGGGCGGGCGGCCTGCACGCGGCGGCAGACCTCCAGGCCGTCGAAGCCGGGCAGCATGATGTCGAGGATCAGCAGATCGGGCTGCCAGGCCTCGGCCGTGTCCACCGCGGCGGGACCGTCCCCCGCGGTTTGCACGAGGAATCCCTCGGCGCGCAGGCGGGCCGCGATGGCCTCGACGATCGTCGGGTCGTCCTCGACCACCAGCACCCGGCGCTGAGCGCCCGGTGTCGCCGCCGTGCCGTTCTGGGAGGTGTGTGTCTGCTCCATCGCCCGCCCCTGAGTGTGCTTTCCGGAATCCGTGGGGTGATCCCATGACTGCGCTTGACGCTTGAATGATCCGCGTCAGGAAAGCAGAGTACGGGCAGGCACGGGGCCTCGGCTATCCAGGCCTTACCGCGAGATGCACCACGTCGGGAACGCCCCGGGCAACGGGGATCTCTTCGGTACGGACCCGTTGGAATCCGGCATTCCGCAAGGTTCCTTCAAATTCCGGAGAGGGCTGGGCCGACCACACGGCCAGTACGCCGCCCGGCTTCAACGCCCTTGCGCAGCTTGTGAGTCCGGCCCTCCCGTACAGGCCCGCGTTGCCCTCTGTGACCGTCCAGCCGGGTCCGTTGTCGATGTCGAGACACAGGGCGTCGAACGTGTCGGAGATCTCATTGACGTAGTCGACGAGATCGTCCTCGACGATCTCCGTCCGCGGGTCGGCGAGCGCCGTGGCCGTCAGCCCGGCGAGGGGGCCCCCGCGGTGCCAGTCGATGACGGCCCGCTCCCGCTCGACCACCGTGATCCGCCCCCAGCGCTCGTCCGCGGCGGCGTGCGCGAGGGAGAACCCGACGCCCAGCCCGCCGATCAGCACGCTCGGCTCCGGACGTAAGTCCAGGGCGTCATGAGCGGCGTCCACGAGCAGGCGCTCGGAACGCCCGTCGGACGTGTCCATCAGGAAGCATCCGTTGGCGATGATCTGCAGCAGTGCGCCGTGACGCCGCAGCACGACCTCGCCGTACGGGCCCTGGCGCCGGTCGAGGACCACGGGGATGTCGTACGTGGCAGTCATGGCCTCCATCCTGGCACCGGGGCGGGGGCGGAGAGGCGGATTGTCCGGGGCCCGGACGGGCCTCGGGGGCCCCGACGGCGTCTCGCTTCTCTCCTCCTCTTCTCCCTCCTCCTTTCTTTCCGCGCCCCGTGAAATCCCGGGGGCATCCTGAGGAGTTGCTGAGAATCACTCCCCATGTGGCGCCGGTCATGGACGGCGGTTCACGGGGAACGAAGGCTTGGACGCGAGGGAAGGGGCGGTGGACGTGAACCGGAACAGCGGCGACGGGCGACGGCGGACCGACAGGACGCCCGCCGGTCGTGGCGACGCTCCCGCCGAGCGCCGCGCTTCGTCCGCGCCGCCGGAGCCGGGCGGGGTCGCGCCGGGGCTTCTCGACGGGCTGCCCCGGCAGCGGGCCGTGCCGGCCGCGGTGGGGCGGTGCTCCGCCACATCACCCGCCGCCGCGTGCTTCCGCACGGCCGAGGCCGCGCCGGCGGCCGCGTCCGGGCCGGGGGCCCGGGGCCCCGTCGGGCCGGTGGCGGAGTTCGCATCCAGCCCGGCCGCCTCGCCGAGGCGGCCGGGTACCCGGCCCGCTCGACGGCCGGCCGGCCCCGTGGCCCGGACCGCCCGATCCGTCGGACGGCTGCTGCCCACTCCTCTGGGCACGCCCTTCACCTTCGGGTACGCCACCGTCCTCGCCGTCACCTCGTACGTCGCCGGTCACGCGGATCCCGCGCTCGTGCGCGCCCTGCACCAGGCGTCCAGCACGGACGTCGCGCACCTGGTGCGGTACCCCGTGGCGGTGCTGTTCGCGAGCGCGCTGTGGATCGTCGGCGGGATCCTCTCGCCGTACGCTGCCGGGTTCCTGCTGGTGCTGACCGCGCTGGAGCGGCGGATCGGGGGAGCCCGGGCCGCCGGTGTCTTCCTGCTCGGGCACGTGGTCGCCACGCTGGCCACCGAGGTACCGGTCGGGCTGGCGGTGTGGGCGGGGCATCTTCCCGGCAGCTCGCTGCACCGGTTCGACTACGGCATCAGCTTCGGGGTCGCCGCGAGCGTCGGCTCCCTCGCGGGACTCCTCTCCCCGTGGCTGCGGTGGCCCCTGCTGGCGCTCGTCGGTTCCGTCCTCGCGGAGGACCTGATCCTGCTCGACGACCCGATGACGAACTGGGGCCACCTCCTGGCGCTGGCCCTCGGCGTCGCGACCTGGCCGCTCGTGCGGCGTGCGGCGCGAGCGCGCGGCGACTTGAGGACCGGCCGCGACCTGGCCGACCCGCCGACCGCAACCGCTCGGGGCGCCGGAGCCGACAGTCCGGCGGCTTCCTAGCGCGGGTCCGCCCCGTCGTACCGCGCGCTCAGCAGCGGCGCCTCGACGCGCCAGCCCAGTGACACGTAGAGCGCCCGTCCCTCCGGCGTTCCCGCGAGGACGGCGGTCTCCGCGCCCTGGTCCGCCGCCGCCCGGTGGAGCGTGCGCATGACCGTGCGGCCGAGTCCGCGCCGCCGGTGCCCGGCCGACGTCTCGATCTGGTCCACGACGGCCGTCGCTCCCGTCGTGGCGATCTGTCCCCGGGCCGCCCAGGAGCCGTCCGACGCCGTGACCAGGGCACGGGTGACGCCGCCGCGGGACCAGGCGCGCAGCCGGTAGCCGTGCGGGAGGGGCTCGTCCGGGCCCGCGTCCTCGGTGGTGACCAGCGGGGCCGACATCAGGTAGCCCGGTTCGGGGTCGGTCCACCAGCCTCCGCCGAGCAGCTGACGGACGGCCGACGGCTCGGCGAAGACCTTGAGCCAGACGCCGGGTGCGGTCACCGCTTCCGCGACCTTGCGGACGACCGCGGCCTCGACCAGGCCGTTCGTCTCCCCGAGGACGTGCCGCGTGACGTGTCCCTCCTGCCCGACGTCGATCGTGTAGCCCCACTCCCGGACCACCGGCGGCGCCGCCCCGCGCGATACGACCCACCCGTCCACCCAGGCCCGCACGATCCTGTCCACCCCTGCCCCCTGTCCCCGGCCGTCGTCTGCGACCGCTCACGCCCCACGCCTTACGTAAGAGTCCTATGCGCTCAGTGACCATTACTGGGGAGATCATGTCAGGCCGGCCGGCCGCGCGCCATACGTGCCGCCCGCCGGACCCCGCCTCCGGCCGTCCCCGCGTGATCGCTCACAGCGAACAGCCTCCGGGGAACATTGAGGGACTCCGATGCATTGAGTCGACATAGCTCAACTTGTATGCCGAAGGGAAGATCATGGCTTCGACGTCCGCATCACTCACTCTGCCCGTGCTGCCGCTCGACGACGAGGTCGTGCTGCCTGGAATGGTGGTTCCGCTCGATCTGAACGACGCCGATGTGCGGGCCGCCGTGGAGGCAGCCCAGTCCGCCGCTCGTTCAGCGCCCGGCAAGCCCCAGGTACTCCTGGTTCCGCGCATCGACGGGACGTACGCGAGCACCGGTGTGCTCGGCACCGTCGAGCAGGTCGGCCGGCTGGCCGACGGCGACCCGGGCGCGCTGATCCGCGGGCGAGGTCGCGTGAAGGTCGGCGCGGGCACCACCGGGCCCGGGGCCGCGCTGTGGGTCGAGGGCACCCGGGTCGACGAGACCGTGCCCGAGCCGCTGCCCGGCCGGGTCACCGACCTGGTCAAGGAGTACAAGGCGCTGGCCACCAGCTGGCTGCGCAAGCGCGCCGCCTGGCAGGTCGTGGACCGCGTCCAGCAGATCGACGACGTGTCCGCGCTCGCCGACAACTCCGGTTACTCCCCCTTCCTCTCCCGCGACCAGAAGGTCGAGCTGCTGGAGACCGCCGACCCGGTGGCCCGCCTGAAGCTCGCCACCGAGCAGCTCCGCGAGCACCTCGCCGAGCAGGACGTCGCCGAGTCCATCGCCAAGGACGTCCAGGAGGGCGTCGACAAGCAGCAGCGCGAGTTCCTGCTGCGCCGCCAGCTCGAAGCCGTACGCAAGGAGCTGCGCGACCTCAAGGGAGAGGAGGGCGAGGAGGAGTCCGACGACTACCGCGCCCGTGTCGAGGCCGCCGACCTCCCGGAGAACGTGCGCGAGGCCGCGCTCAAGGAGGTCGAGAAGCTGGAGCGGTCCAGTGACCAGTCGCCCGAGGGCAGCTGGATCAGGACCTGGCTCGACACCGTCCTCGAACTGCCGTGGAACGAACGGACCGAGGACGAGTACGACATCCAGGGCGCGCAGGCCGTGCTCGACGCCGAGCACGCCGGCCTGGAGGACGTGAAGGAGCGCATCACCGAGTACCTCGCCGTGCGCAAGCGCCGCTCGGACCGCGGCCTCGGCGTCGTCGGTGGCCGGCGCGGCGGTGCCGTGCTCGCGCTCGTCGGCCCGCCCGGCGTCGGCAAGACCTCGCTCGGCGAGTCCGTCGCGCACGCCATGGGCCGCAAGTTCGTCCGCGTCGCCCTCGGCGGCGTCCGGGACGAGGCCGAGATCCGCGGCCACCGTCGTACGTACGTCGGCGCGCTGCCCGGCCGGATCGTCCGCGCCATCAAGGAGGCCGGGTCGATGAACCCGGTGGTCCTGCTCGACGAGATCGACAAGGTCGGCTCCGACTTCCGGGGCGACCCGGCGGCGGCGCTGCTCGAAGTCCTCGACCCGGCACAGAACCACACCTTCCGCGACCACTACCTGGAGGTCGAACTCGACCTCTCGGACGTCGTGTTCCTCGCGACGGCCAACGTGCTCGAAGCCATCCCGGAGGCCCTGCTCGACCGTATGGAGCTGGTCCGCCTCGACGGCTACACCGAGGACGAGAAGGTCGTCATCGCCCGGGACCACCTGCTGCCGCGCCAGCTGGAGCGGGCCGGTCTGGAGAAGGACGAGGTCGTCCTCGACGAGAGCGCGCTGCGCAAGCTCGCCGGGGAGTACACCAGGGAAGCGGGCGTGCGGAACCTGGAGCGGGGCATCGCCCGGCTGCTGCGCAAGGTCGCGGCCCAGCACGAACTGGGCGAGCGGGAGCTGCCGTTCACGGTGACCGACGCCGACCTGCGCGGACTCGTCGGGCGCCCGCACCACGTGCCCGAGTCCGCCCAGGACCCGGCCGAGCGCCGCACCGCGGTGCCCGGTGTCGCCACCGGTCTCGCCGTGACCGGAGCGGGTGGTGACGTCCTCTTCGTGGAGGCGTCGCTGGCCGACCCGGAGACGGGCGCCGCCGGCCTGACCCTCACCGGTCAGCTCGGCGACGTGATGAAGGAGTCCGCGCAGATCGCGCTCTCCTTCCTGCGCTCGCACGGCGCGGAGCTCGAACTCCCCGTCGGCGACCTGAAGGACCGGGGTGCGCACATCCACTTCCCGGCGGGCGCGGTCCCCAAGGACGGACCGAGCGCGGGTGTCACCATGACGACCGCCCTCGCGTCGCTGCTCTCGGGCCGGCTGGTGCGCACCGACGTGGCCATGACCGGTGAGGTCTCGCTGACCGGCCGTGTCCTGCCCATCGGCGGGGTGAAGCAGAAGCTGCTCGCCGCGCACCGGGCGGGTGTCACGACCGTGATCATCCCGAAGCGCAACGAGGCCGACCTGGACGACGTCCCGGCCGAGGTCCTGGAGAAGCTCGACGTCCACGCCGTCACGGACGTCCGCCAGGTCCTGGAGCTGGCACTGGCGCCGGCGACCAACGGTGTCGTGCCGGAGGTTCCGGTGGCGGCGTGACGGACGCCCATCGGAGGGGAAGGCCCGGGTCCCGTGAGGGAGGCCCGGGCCTTCGCCGTGCGGCGGGCCCGTCCGTCGTGCGTCGGGTGCCCGCCTGGTGCGTCGCGGCGCGGGTCAGCCGTTGGCGAGGGCCACCACGCGGTCCAGGGCGCCGTTGAAACGGTCGTGGTCACCGACCGTCGGGCCGGACGACGTGTACTGCCACATCGTGTAGTAGCCCCACCCGGCCGGCAGCGTCCCCGGATCGGAGGCGTACCGGGCGATCCACAGCGGGTTGGCGGCGGCGAAACCGGCGTAGTTGCCGGTGCACTGGCTCCACCAGCTGGTGGCCGTGTAGATCACCGCGTCACGCCCGGTGCGGGCCTTGTACTGGGTGAGGAAACTGCTGATCCAGCTGACCATCGCACTCGGGGTCTTGCCGTAACAGGCGGCCCCGTACGGGTTCCACTCGATGTCGAGCGTGCCCGGCAGCGTCTTCCCGTCCTTGGACCAGCCGCCGCCGTGGTCGACGAAGTAGTTGGCCTGGACGGCGCCGGTCGTCGTGTCGGGAGTGGCGAAGTGGTAGGCGCCGCGGACCATGCCGACGCCGTAGGAGCCGTTGTACTGCTGGGTGAAGGAGGGGTTCGTGTAGTACGTCCCCTCGCTCGCCTTCGTGTAGGCCCAGCGGACTCCGCTGTTCCACAGCGTGGACCAGGCGACGGTGCCCTGGTAGCCGGAGACGTCGACGCCTTCCGTCTGGGTGGCCTGGGTGCCGGTGGGCAGACCGCCCTGGCCGTCGTGGGCGACGACCCCCATGCCCATCCGGGCGGAGCCCCGGGCGGGGATGTCCGCGGCGGAGGAGGGGAGGGTGGACAACAGGGAGAACGCGGCGAGCAGGGTTCCGGCCGCGAGCAGGCGCAGGCGGCGGGCCGTTCCGGATCTGTGCACGGGCATGTGCGTGCCTCCGAAGGGCGATGGAGCTCCACGGGAGCTCGGTGGGGGGAGAGCGCGGGCACGCGGGCCTTGGGGAACGGGTCGCCGTTGACCCAGAATGGCGTGCGCATGCCAGCGAGATAAGTGCCTGATAAAGAAGCTACGCACGTAGACCACGGCGTGGGAAGAGGGGCCGGGCGCTGCCGTTGGTCTACGCCTGCGAAATACTGGCGGAGCTGCGGTAACGGGCGAGTTCTGGCTAAAACTTTCAGGATCGGGAAACCGAGTCAGGGGTGCTGACGTGCACGATCACGGCAACGACGGCGGGCTTCCGGCCGCGTCCGACGCGTCGGGCCACGGGGCGGGGCGGACCGTGGACCACGGGGACGGGGTGCACGAGTTCCTCTCCCTGGAGCGCGAGTTGACGGTGTTCCTGCGCCGGGCCCGGGCCAGCCAGGGCGAGATGGCCCGCGAGGTCCACCCCGATCTGGAGTCCGCCGCGTACGGACTGCTGGTCCGGCTCGACGAATGCGGCCGCCAGCGCGCCACCGAACTCGCCGCCTACATCGGCGTCGGCAAGGCCACCATGTCCCGGCAGCTGCGCGCCCTGGAGGAGTTGGGCCTCGTCGCCCGCGAACCCGACCCGGCCGACGGCCGCGCCTGGCTCGTCCATCTCACCGACGAGGGCCGCGGCCGCGTCACCAGCGTCCGCGAGGCCCGCCGCGCACGTTACGTCCGCCAGCTCGCCCACTGGGACCAGGACGAGGTCGCCGAACTCGCCCGGCTGCTGCACCAGCTGAACTCCGGCATGGAGAAGTGAGCACCCGCGTCCGCAGCTGAACGGCGCCGATCCCGGCGCCGATCCCGGCCTTGCTCACAGTTCCGCGAACACCACCGTCGCGTCGTCGTGCGCCTTGCTCCGCCGCAGGTGCCGCCGCTCCACCGCGTCGGCGCGCTCCAGCTCCCGGACGCGGTCCACCACGGACGCGGACCCCTCCTTGCGCACCAGCGCGAACAGAGCGGCCCAGTCGCCCTCGTGGAACTTCTCCACCCAGCGGGTCGCGCCGTCCGTGAGAGCGGCCAGGGCGCGGACCGAGGCGCGGGGCAGCGTGCCCGTCACCGCGCGGGCGGCCACCGCGGGATCCGCCGCCGCCGTGAAGAAGCCGCCCTCCCTGTTGCGGACCGTGGCGTCGGCCACCGCGTCCGAGACGAGGGAGGCGCGCGGCACGCGGGAGAGGCGGTCGTCGAGCAGCGCCGTCACCTCGCCGACGGGTGATTCCACCAGCAGGGCCGAGTCGGACAGGACCAGATACTCGACCTCGGAGGCGGACCACCGTGCGAGCACGACGGTTGCCTGAGGCGTCCTTGGGTGAGAAAGGTCACAGGTCGTGGCGTGCGCCGCGGCCACCCGGCGGATCGCCTCGGCCAGCACCTCCCGCAGCGTCACATCGCCCTGCGAAACGGACAGTTCGACCAAGGCGCCGCCGAGCCGCGCGGAGAACCAGGCGACCGTGTGCCGGCAGCCGTAGTCGCTCCGGGGCGGAGTCACCCCGTCCAGCACGACCAGTGAACCGCCCTGTCCTGAAGCGGGAAGCCCGACCGATGCGAAGTCCTCATTGGGGCGGGCCGGGTCGCCGGGCTCCGAGACGAGTTCAGTGCGCATCACACCAGTCTGCACGAGCCCTTCACAAGGCTCACGAAAGCCCGGCAACGGTCGCCGAACCCGTGCCGACCACCAGCCCGGCAGCCTGGTTTGGCATGGAATGATCGACTCCGGCAACGCGTGGCGGCGCATCCTGCCAAAGCCCGGTCCCGACGTCCAACCGGCCCGCCGCGCGGGCTCGTGGCAAACGCCGCAGGAACTTGCCCGCCAACTCCCCTCCGGGGTTCACTCCTTCGGGTGGCGGGCCGGACGAAGCGGGACCACCGCCCACCGGCACTGGGAGGGTCGGGAGCCGTACCGGGCGGACGCCGCGATCGACGGGACGTCACCCGGGCCCCAGATGGGTACACGAGTCAGGAATGCGAGCACCGGTGCAGAAGACGCGGCCGAGGCGCACAGGCAAGAAGACGGTCTCCAGTTCCGCGGAGGGTGGCGCCGTCGGCGACGCCACCGGCTCCACGGACCGGGGCAGGACCGCCCACGTACGCAACCGGCTCATCGTCGCCGTGGCGGTCGTCGCGGTCGCCATCGCCGGAGCCGGCGCGCCCACGGTGCTGGCCGCCTCGCAGCAACTGAACGACTCCCAGAACCTGGTGACGCTCTCCCAGCGCACCCAGCAGGCGCTCACCCTCGCGCACTCCTTGGCCGACGAACGCGACGACGTCACCTCCTACGTCGCCGCCGGACGCCCCAAGGTCAAGGCGCCCTCCGAGCAGCGCGGCGCCCGCGTCGACCGCCAGGTCGACGAACTGCGCGCCGACGACGAGGCCCCCGCCGCACTCCTCAAGGACCTGGACGGCATCGCCGCCCTGCGGCGCGCGGCCCTTACCGGCAAGAGCACCGCCCTCGAAGCGCACCAGGCGTACTCCGAGGCCATCGCCGAACTCCACGCCCTCGCCGAGGACCTGGCCGACCGCATGCCGGTCCGGGCCGGTTCCGGCGCACACGCGCTCGCCGAACTGGACACCGCCGTCCAGCAGTCCGCCGCCGCCCGCGGACTGCTCCTCGCGGCCCTCGCCATCCCGCGCACCACACAGACCGTCATCGACCCCCTCACGGGCCTGGCGACCACCACGACCGCCTCCTCGGCCGCCGGCGCCAAGCAGCGCGACGCGCTGAGCAGCGCTGCCCAGCAGGCCCGGGTCCGCTCCGACGCGGCCCTCGCGGGCTTCCGGGAGACGGCACCCAAGAAGGCCGTCACCTCCTACGACTCCACGGTCACCGGCCCCGACGTGGGCACCGCCGACAAGTACCTGGCGGGCCTCACCGACGAGCCGAAGCTCGCGGACGGCGAACTCGACACCTCCGCCGAGAAGCTGGACGCCGCGCTGTCCGCCCGCATCGACCTGATGCGCGGCGCCGAGTCCTCCCTGAACGACCACCGCACCAAGGACCTCGAACAGCTCCGGGACGACGACGTCACCGCCCTGGAGATCCGCGTCGTCCTCCTCGGCGCGCTGCTCCTCGTCGCGGTCGGCGTCACGATGGCCATGGCCCGCACGCTCACCCGGCCGCTCTCCGTGCTCCGCCGCGGTTCGGCCCGGCTCGCCGCCGACCCCGGCTCCCAGGAACCGGTGACGTTCACCGGCCGCAACGACGAGTTCGCCCAGGTCGTCCGCTCCGTCAACGCGCTGCACGAGCACGCCGCGGCGCTCCAGGAGCGGCACGCCACCCTCGAAGGCGACCGCAAGCACCTGATCGGCCAGCGCCGGCTGATGGCCGACGAGCGCGACAAGCTCCGCATCGAACTCGCCGCGGCGGCAAGCCACTTGGAGCAGGTTCGCGGCACCATCCACGGCACCTTCGTCAACCTCGCGCTGCGCACCCTCGGCCTGGTGGAACGACAGCTCGGGGTCATCGAGGGCCTGGAGGAGCGCGAGCAGGACCCGGACCGCCTCGCCACCCTGTTCAAGCTCGACCACTTCGCCACCGTCATGCGGCGGCACAGCGAGAACCTCCTCGTCCTCGCGGGCGCCGAGCACGTCCAGCACCACGCGAGCCCCGTCCCGCTCGTCGACGTCGTCCGGGCCGCGGTCAGCGAGATCGAACGCTACGAGCGGGTACGGATCGCCGCGCTGCCGCCGCACGCCCACCTCGCCGGGTTCGCCGCCGACGACCTCAGCCACCTGGTGGCCGAACTCCTGGAGAACGCCTCCTCGTTCTCGCCGCCCGACCTGCCCATCGAGGTCTCCGGCTGGCTCCTGGAGAGCGGCGAGGTGATGCTCTCCGTGCAGGACGAGGGCATCGGCATGACGGACGAGCGGATGAGCCAGCTCAACACCCGGCTCGCCGACTTCGACCCCGAGGACGCCTACGACCAGGAGAGCGGCGAGGGACTCGGGCTCGGCCTCTACGTGGTGGCCCGGCTCGCCCACCGGCACGGCGTCCGCGTACAGCTGCGCGAGCAGAAGCAGGGCGGGGTCGCCGCCGTGGTCGTCCTGCCGAAGTCCCTGCTGGCGACGGCACCCTCGTCCACCGTCCCGCCCCCGGCCACCCGGCTCGCCGGAGCCGCCCCCTCGGTGGCCCTGCCCGGCGCCGACGCGGAGGCCAACTCCAACGTCCTGCGCGGCCGTTCGGCCCCCACCACGACTCCCGCCGGTGACGCGGACCCGCTGATCGCCGCGGCCCAGGCGGCCGTACGGGACGCCGGTGAGCCCACGCCGGACCATGCGCCCGAGCAGGCCGCCGACCTCGCGCCCGGTTCCGCGGAGACCCCGGTCATCCCCGCGCCCCGCGAGCCGCTTGCGTCCGCTGCCCCGGCACCGGCACCGGAGGCCACACCCGAGACCACCATGGAGCTGCTGCTCCCGGACCTCGCGGCCGACGCCCGGGATCCGCACCCCGCCGACCCGGCGGCCGACCGGAGCGCGGAGACCCCCGGGGCCTTCGGCGAACCGGAGCCCGGCCCCGCGCCGGCGCCGCCCGGAGCGGACGTCTCCGCCGAGCCGCTGCCCCGCCGCGACGGGACACGCGCCCCGGCCGGAGCCGTACCCACCGCACCCACCGGAGCCGTACCCACCGGAGCCGCACCCACCAGTGCCGAGGCCCGCCCCGGCGCGGCGCCCGCACCCGCGGAGCCGCTGCCCACCCGGACGGCCGGCACCGATCCCTACGCCATCGGCCCCGACAGCCACGAGCGTGCCCCCGATGAGCGCCCCCGGCTCACCGACAAGGGCCTGCCCAAGCGGACGCCGAAGATCTCCGCCCCCGCCGCGGCACCGCGCCCCCGGGTGGGCGGCGTGGACGCCGACGCCCTGCGACGCAGGCTGGGCGGGTTCCACCGGGGCGCGGTCGAAGGCCGTCGTGAAGTGGAGGCCGAGATCGCCGACCGGACGGGCGAGACGCCCGCCCCCGCGGGACAGACCCCGCCGGCACCCGCGCCCACCGCACACGCGCCCGCGGGATCCACGCCCACCGGGCGCCCGCGCACCGCACAGGACGTAGAAGCATCGGGGGGCACCGTCGAGGAGGCAAGCAGTTGACCGCGCCCAGTACCTTCGGCCTGAGCAGCGAAGCCCGCAACCTGCACTGGCTGTTGACGAATCTCGTCGAGGAGGTGCCGGGCCTCCAGTCGGTCGCGGTCGTCTCCTCCGACGGACTGCTGCTGCTGTCCTCCGACCCCGGCCGCAACGCCGAGGCACGGACGGCCGACACCACCAGGCCCTCGGGACCCAAGGGTTCGGCGGCAGACCTCGCCACCATCGTCTCCGGCATCGGCAGCCTCACCATCGGGGCCGCCAAGCTGATGGACGGCGGTGGCGTCAAGCAGACGATGGTCGCCATGGAGGACGGCAGCCTCTTCGTCATGTCGATCAGCGACGGTTCGCTCCTCGGCGTGCACGGCTCCCCGGACTGCGACATGAGCGTGGTGGCCTACCACATGGCGCTCTTCGTCGGCCGGGCCGGACACGTGCTGACGCCCGAGCTGCGCACCGAACTCCGAAAATCCCTTGAGGCCGAAGCGCTCGGGAGTGCCCGATGACCGCGTCGAACAGTGTGCAGAAGCTCCCCGTGCGCGGCAGCGACCGCAAGCCCGCACGGGTACGCCCGTACTCGCTCACCGGCGGACGGACCCGCTTCGGGCACGTCCTGCTCGTGGAGACCTTCGTGGCCGCGCTGGAGGCCCCGGAGGAACGCAAGGAACTGACGAACGGCTCGCTCGCCAACCGGGTCATGCCCGAGATGCTGGCCATCGTCGAACTCTGCCGCCGTATGCGCACGGTGGCCGAGATCGCCGCCCTCCTCAGGATGCCCCTCGGCGTGGTCCGAGTGCTGCTGAGCGACCTGGCGGACCAGGGAAAGATCCGTGTGTACGGAACAGGTCACGGCCCGGGACAGCCGGACCGCGCTCTGCTGGAAAGGGTGCTGAGTGGACTCCGTCGTCTCTGACGCCGCACCTGGCGTCGCCCCCCTCCTCGACGAAGAGGAGAACCTTCAGGCCTGGCAGACGGACCGCACGCGTGCGCCGATCGCCACCAAGATCGTGGTGGCGGGCGGCTTCGGCGTCGGCAAGACCACCATGGTCACCGCCGTCTCGGAGATCACGCCTCTCCAGACGGAGGCGCTGATGACCCAGGCCAGCGAGGAAACCGACGACCTCACGGGGACGCCGGACAAGGTCACCACCACCGTGGCCATGGACTTCGGCCGCATCACCCTCGACGACGACCTGGTGCTGTACCTCTTCGGCACGCCGGGTCAGCAGCGGTTCTGGTTCATGTGGGACGACCTGGTGCGCGGCGCGATCGGCGCGGTGGTCCTCGCCGACACCCGCCGTCTGTCCGACTGCTTCCCGGCGCTCGACTACTTCGAGAGCTGCGGCCTGCCGTACGTCGTCGCCGTCAACCACTTCGACGGCAGCGAGCGGTTCGAGCCGGACGACGTGCGCGAGGCCCTGACCGTGCCCCCGCACATACCTGTCATGATCATGGACGCGCGCCGCCGGATCTCGGTCGTCGAGACCCTGCTGGCCGTGGTCGGCCACGCGCTGGAAGTCAGCCCCGAATAGGGACGCCTAGGTCCTAGGAGATACACCCGCATGCGGAAGATACTCGTCGTCGGAGCCGGTCAGTCCGGACTCCAGCTCGCCCTCGGCCTCCAGTCGCAGGGATACGAGGTCACCCTGATGTCGAACCGGACGGCGGACGAGATCCGCACCGGCCGGGTCATGTCGACACAGTGCATGTTCGACACGGCACTTCAGCACGAGCGCGATCTCCAGGTGAACTTCTGGGAGTCCCAGGCGCCGAGGATCGAGGGCCTCGGTGTCTCGGTCGCCGCCCCCGGCTCCTTCGACCCGGGCCCCTCGCAGCGCGCCATCGACTGGGTCGGCAAGCTCGACGGCTACGCCCAGTCGGTCGACCAGCGGGTCAAGATGGCCGGCTGGATGGAGACCTTCGCCCAGCGCGGCGGCCAGCTGGTCATCCACGGCGCCGCGGTCTCCGACCTCGACTACTTCTCCCGTACGTACGACCTGGTGCTGGTCTCCGCCGGCAAGGGCGAACTCGTCTCCATGTTCGGCCGCGACGCCTCCCGCTCGCCGTACACCGAGCCGCAGCGCGCCCTCGCCGTCGCCTACGTCCACGGTCTCGCCCCGCGCCCCGAGCACCCCGACTTCGACGCGGTGCGCTGCAACCTGGTCCCGGGCGTCGGCGAGCTGTTCATCATGCCGACCCTCACCACCTCGGGCCGCGCCGACATCCTCTTCTGGGAGGGCGTCCCCGGGGGCCCGCTCGACGTCTTCAACGGCGTCAAGGACCCCGCCGAGCACCTCTCGCTGACCCTGGAACTCATGGAGCGGTTCACGCCCTGGGAGTACGCGCGGGCGACCAACGTCGAACTCACCGACGCGGGCGGCACGTTGTCCGGGCGGTACGCCCCGACGGTCCGCAACCCGATCGGCCGGCTTCCCGGGGGTGGCCTGGTCCTCGGCGTCGCCGACGTCGTCGTGGCCAACGACCCGATCACCGGACAGGGCTCCAACTCGGCGTCCAAGTGCGCCGCCGCCTACCTCTCCTCGATCGTCGAGCACGGCGACAAGCCCTTCGACGAGGAGTGGATGCAGGCGACGTTCGACCGCTACTGGGACACCGCGCAGCACGTCACCAAGTGGACGAACGCCATGCTCGGCGTCCCGCCGGAGCACGTGCTCAACCTGATCGGCGCGGCCGGCCAGCTCCAGCCCGTGGCCGACCGCTTCGCCAACGGCTTCAACAACCCGGCCGACTTCGAGAACTTCTTCTACGACCCGGAAAAGACGGGCGCCTACCTGGCCTCGGTTGCCGGCGCCTGACAGACGTCTGACCTGCGGTCGGGCTGTCGGCGCCTGTCGCCATCTGTCGACGTCGGCAGCCGATGAGAGCAACGCCGATGTCTGCGGCCGACCGGCCGCAGACATCAGGTGGACAAAGGTCGTGCTGTTCGGTTGACCGGATTCCGTATCCGGGAATCAGGCCGTGGGGCGGCGGCGGCGGGCGCGGTGCAGGCGGAGGCCCTTCACGGCGTAGCCGACGCTCATGAGGACGAAACCGGCGAGGGCGAGCCAGAACCAGGACTCCGAAATCCTCTGACTCAGGGGCATGCCGCAGAAGAGCAAGATGCTGCCGATCGTTTCCAACAGGTCGAAGCGTGCTTTGGTTCGCACCTCTGGGTCGAGTTCGTGCGTCCTGCGGACGATGGGGGGCAGGGCGAGAGCCTGCCAGACGGCCAGGCCGAGGAAGATCCAGTCGAACCAGTCAGGTATGTCCACGGCGCGGACTGTACCGCTCGCCTTACCTTCGACGTCGGGCATCGGTGGCGGAGCCCAACGCGCCACCTGTGATGCGAGGTTGATTCGTCACCAACTCTCGTCATCTGCCGATGTCGGCCACCCCCGGACGGCTCGCAGAGGGTCCGGCCGCGGGCCTCTAAGGGGGTGAGTTGTGCGGTCTCGCCCCATTCGTGATGGGGGTCGCGTACTGGTCCGCCTCGTTGGTGACCTGGATCATTCTGCGTTTAGATAGACGCATGTCGGAGGGGAAGCGGGGCTCGACCCGTTGGCGGGGTGCGGTGTTCAGCGCCGCGATAGTCGCCGTCTTGGCGGGTGGCACTGGCTGGCTGCTGCTTCCAGATGAAGCGGACCCGCACGACTATGTCCGCAAGCCGGACGACGTGGTTATTGGCGACGGTTCGCTGGGAGCCGTGCTTGAGCGTTACCGCGTGAGCCTGCCCGACAGGGCGGCGGACGTGCGCTTCCATGACGACGAATCTCTGATCGGCTCCGAGGGAACCCTCTTCCTTCACTTCAAGGTCCCCCACGCCGGCCTGACAACATTCCTTCAGTCCCTCAAGCTGGGTCCACTCACGCCGGGCCTGCCCGCCGGTTGGGATCTCGGCGGGGAAGGTCAGCGCTTCGGGTGGAGCTTCCCGGGCAGTTCCTGGCATGGAGCGCAGAGAAGAGCTGAGGGAACCGTCGCCTATTCCGTTGCGGTCGGCCAGGCGGCCAAGGCCGACTCGGTCTATGTGGTCGCCGAACACCCTTGATCCCGGATCCGCCGGCTTGCGTCGCCCGATCCGACGGCCCACGGCCCGTAACAGAACCGCCAGTTGGAAGGAATTCGGAGTAGCGACGTGACGGGACCGTTCGCCGGGCGCTCGCTCAGCGTGTACTCGGCGGCGGTCAACGAAGGCCTAGTGGATGACCCCTTGGGTGACGTGTCGCGTGCCGCTGCACAAGCCATTGTCATTCCAGATGTGGATGGCGTCGACGTCGTTTGCCCAGGTTCCCCTGCCGCTCAGTGCGTAGTCCCCGAGATTGACCTGGGTGTTTGCGGGAATGCAGAGGTACCGACTGCCGGAGCTTCGGGTGTCGATCAGCCAGACCGAGTCGTCGTTGCGTGTGTTGACGACGGAATCCGCCTTGTCCTTCCGATTGCTCGGTAGGTTCTGCGCGTAGGTGTCCCTGTACTGCACAAGCTTGCTGCCGTTGTAGTAGGCCCCGTTGTACAGGCAGACGTGGGGATACGCGCAGTCGCGGTAGGTCGAAGCCTGCGCGGGCGCCGTGAGAGTGAGAGCGGCCACCGAGGCGGTCGCGATGGCCACTTGCGCCATAATTTTTCGCATAGCCGACTGTTCTCCCGTTCTGTCTGGAGTCCCCAGATTTCCCGGTGCCGTCTGCGGGCGTCCAGAGCTGGTCCGGCGGCGCTCGGGGCGTCCAGGGGGAGTCCGTCCCGCCGGTCACTCCCTGGCTGCCGTCCCGAAGCCGATGCATGCGCCTTGGTACTCGAACTGGGCTCCTACTGGGCAGGCTGGGACGGTGACAGCGGCGGGGCGACCCATGGGAAGGCGCTGGACGCCCTACCGGTGAAAGCTGCTGGTAGACAGGACTGAGGCCGTTGGGCAGCTTCTCCGCCCCGCGATTCCGGCGCCTACCTGGCCTCGGTTGCCGGGGCGACGGAGGCGTAGCCCTCGTCTGTTCCTTGCGTGGCGTCCTCGGGGAGCTTCGGCGGTGTGTAGTGCCGCAGGGGCTCCCCGCCCGGGTCGGGGCGGACCGCGCCCAGCAGGGGGTTGGCCGCGATGGGGGAGACCTTGATGTCCGTGCCGGGCCGCGGGGCCTGCACGACCATTCCGCCGCCCAGGTAGAGCGCGACGTGCGTGGCCTCGGGGAAGTAGACCACCAGGTCGCCGGGGCGCAGCTCGTCCAGCGGGACCTTCGGGAGTTCGGCCCACTGTTCCTGGCTGGTGCGGGGGACGGGCCGGCCCGCCCGGTCCCAGGCCTGTGAGGTGAGCCCCGAGCAGTCGTAGGCCGCCGGGCCCTCGGCGCCCCACTCGTAGGGCTTGCCGATCTGTCCGACGGCGTAGCGCACGGCCCGCTCGCCCGCCGGGGACGGCGCCCGCGCGCTGCTGAGCGCCCCGGACGTCATGATGGTCCGCTGCGCCGTGTCCGTCCCGGCCTTCTCGGTCCTGTTCAGCTCGGCGATCTGGTCCGCGGTCAGCGAGGCGAGCAGCTTCTGCACGGCGTCGAGGCGCGCGCGCACCGCGTCGCGTTCCTTCTTCTGCCGTTCGGCGAGCGACAGTTGACCGTCGAGGGCCTTGCGGGCCGCCCGCGCGAGCACGTCGATCCGCTTCTCGCTGCCGGTGACCCGCTGCACGGTCTCGGCGCGCTCCAGCGACAACTGCCCGATCACGTGCCCCTGGTCGAGCGCGTGCTGCGGATCCCGGGCGAGCAGCAGCCGTACGTACGAGGAGATCTCGCCGCTGCTCTGGTACTGCTGCCGGGCCAGCCGTCCGGCGGCTCCGCGGCTGTCGTGCAGGGAGAGGCGGGCCGTGGCGAGGCGGGCGTCGAGTCTGCCGGTCTCCGCGCGCTGCTTCTTCAGCTTCTCGGCGGTGCCGTTGTACGCCTCGGTGGCCTTCTCGGCCTCCCGGTAGAGCCGCTGAAGCTCCGTCAGGAGTGTGGCCGCGGACTGCGGGGCGTCCGGAGCGGCGGCGCCGTCGGTGCCGCTCCCGCCGTCGTCCGAGGGGTCCGCGGAGCTGCCCGCGGCCGGGGAGGGGTCGGCGACGGCCACCGCGGGCGAGGGCGCGAGCAGCGCTCCGGCCGCCACCGCCGCCGTACAGACCAGACGCAGAAGCCTTCCTGACATGCCATCACCTCCGGTGCCGGGGCGGCCCGTCCACCGCCCGTCTCGCACCGGCAGGATCGAGCGGGCGCGTCCCCGGCGCGCGCCGGGTGACCGCTTCGGCCCAAGAAGGTCACTCGTCGGCGTTGCCGCCCGGCGTGGCGTCGCCCGTGCCGGCGCCCTTGTGCCTGCGCGTCGACCAGGGCCAAGCGAACCGCGGTCCCGACCCGTCGTCCTCGGGGTCGTACTCGTACTTCCACCCCTTGTGGAGCCCGAGCCGCCTGCTCGTCGCCGCCTGCACGCGCCGGTACACGAGCACGGTGGGCGGGCCGCCGTCCGCGGCGGGCACCGGGACGCGGTACGTCTTGGGCGGGTGGCCGGTGATCCCGAGCAGTACGGGCAGCACGCGGCCGTCCAGCGGGCCGCCGGCAAAGGGGGTGTCTTCGCTCTTCACCGGACCAGTGTCACAGCAGGTGGGCCGCGTCCCCGACAACGGGCAGCACCCGGCGCACCAGCGTCCCCACGATGCCGTCCGCGGGCTCGATCGCCAGCGAGGCCCGGACCACCGCGGCGGTCTGCGCGTCGCGCCCGGCGCTCGCGGTGAGCACCGCCACGAACTGCTCGACGAGCCAGTCCCGCAGCTCGTCCAGCGGCGGCTGCTTGCCCTCGTCGAGCCAGATCAGCGAGGCGGCCTCCACCGCCGTGATCCACATCCGCACGGTCATCCGCAGCCGGGGCCCGGGGTCCTGCACCGCGAGGTGATCGAGGATGTGGTCCGCCGCCGCACGGCGGACCCCGTCGACGATCGCCGTCGTCCGGGAGGTCTCGATGACGCTGCCGCCCTGGAGCAGGGCGCTGAACCCGGCGTCGTGCTGGTCCACGAAGGCGAGATAGCGGTCCAGGGCGTGCGAGAGGCGCTGGGACAGCGGCCCCTCGGGGGGTTCCGCGAAGCACTGCTCCAGCTCGTCCGCGGCGGAGCGCAGGGCGGCCTCGTACAACTGCTGCTTGCCGCCCGGGAAGTAGCGGTACACGAGCGGCCGGGACACCCCGGCCGCCTCCGCCACGTCGTCCAGCGAGACCTCCTCGGGCACCCGCTGGGCGAACAGCGAGAGCGCGGCTTCGAGGAGCTGGCTGCGCCGTTCCTCGACGCTGAGACGGCGGTAGGCGGGGGTGGAGGCCTGCGAGGTCATGTCGGGCAGCGTAACCGGCCCGTACACAACTCCCACACAACGGCGGGTGACCGGCGGGACCGGCCCGGGGCCGGTCCCGCCGCCACAACGGCTCAGGCCAGCAGCCCCGAGGACTTCCACAGCCGCCGCCCCGCTCCACGCAGTACCCCGATGTCGTCCAGGAAGTCCGTCAGCCGCTTGGCGCCGGTCTGCATCACCTCGCGCCGGTGTCCGCTCGCCTTGACCTGGGCCATCGCCTCGCGCTGGTCGAGGCCGACGTTCGTGTACACGTCGGGGTTGATGAAGGCCACCGAGAAGACGCGGGCGAACTCGCCCGAGGTGACGCGGGTGAACTCCTGGGACCAGCGCGGTGCCGTGACCATCTGGCGCCGCAACTCCTCGCGGGCGTAGCGGACGTGCCGGGCCTCCTCCACGACGTGGATGCGCGTGACGCCGCGGACCAGGGTCTGCACCCGCTCGTCCGGGAACGTCAGCCGCTGCATCCAGTCGAGGATCTCCTCACCGAGCAGCGTCGCCGTGAACGAACCCGGCGTGGTCGAGATGGTCTTGAACAGCCGCCCGAGGTTGAGGTGCGCCCGGCTCACGGGGTAGTGCGGGGTGCCGCCGCGGGTGATCAGCCGGGCGAACATCTTCGAATGCCGGCACTCGTCCTCGATCTCGGTCAGCGCGTAGCGCACGTGCGCGCTCGTCGCCGCCTTGTCGTAGATGTGCCGCACCAGCAGCTGCATCAGGATGAGCTCGAACCAGATGCCCAGCGAGGCCAGCGCCGCCGCCTCGTGCTGGGACAGCGCGATCCGCTGCTCCTCGCTCATCCGGTGCCACATCGGGGTGTCGTACAGCGACACCAGCTCGGGCGGCCAGAACCACTTGCCCTCCTCGAAGGGCGCGTCCCAGTCGAGCTCCTTGTCGGGGTCGAAGGAGTGCTTGGCGGATGAGTCGAGGAGGCGCTCTGCCACCTGCTCCCGGTCCTTGAGCAGACCGAGCGCGTCACGGAGCACCTCGGCTTCGGTCACCGTCGTCATGACTGTTTCCACCTCGTCGTACGGGATCTGCGGGGGTTACCGGCGGTCACAACTTATGAGACTGCTTGTCAGCAAGCTCGTCAATCCCCTGGGCAGGACTAGTTGGCGCAACCGGTGCGCGACCGTCCGCGACGCGACACCCCGACGCGGGAAAACCCCTGCGCAACCGGCCGCCGGGCCCGGCATCATCACCCCATGACCCCGCCGATCCCCGCCGACCGCCCAGCAGCCCGCCGCAGCCTCGACGGGCTGTCCCTCGGCGACGCCTTCGGCGAGCGCTGGTTCCCCCTCTTCCGGGACCGGCTCCAGGCGTACGAGGAGATCCGCGCCCGGCGCACCCCGCAGGAGCACACCTGGCACTGGACCGACGACACCGCGATGGCGCTCGGTGTCCTGCGTGTCCTCGACGAACACGGCGAGATCCGGCAGACGGAACTGGCCCAGGTCTTCGCCCTCGGCTACGACGCGGACCCCGCCCGCGGCTACGGCTACGGCATGCACGAACTGCTGCCCCGGCTGCTCCAGGAGCCGCACCGCTGGCCGGAGCTCGCGCGCGCCCTGTTCGGCGGCGAGGGCAGCCTCGGCAACGGCGCGGCCATGCGGGTCGCCCCGCTGGGAGCCTGGTTCCACGCCAGCCTGCCCGCCGTCGCCGAACAGGCCGCGCTGTCGGCCGAGGTGACGCACGCCCACCCGGAGGGCGTCGCGGGCGCGGTCGCGGTGGCCACGGCGGCGGCGCTGTCCGCGCGGGGCGGGCTCGACCTGGCCGCGGTCGCCGCCGCGACCCCGCCGAGCGCCGTACGGGACGGCGTCGAGAAGGCCGCCGCCCTCTCGTTCGGCACTCCGCCCTGGAAGGCATCGGACGTCCTCGGCAACGGTCAGCGGATCCGCGCCGACGACACCGTCCCCTTCGCCCTCTGGTGCGCCGCCCGGCACGCGACCGACCTGACCGGGGCCCTGTGGAGCACCGCCGAGGGCTTCGGCGACGTCGACACCACCTGCGCGATCACCGGCGGCGTGGTGGCCGCCCGCACCGGCGTGGCCGGCGTCGCCGACGACTGGCTGCGCCGCAGGGAGCTCGTGCCCGGGGGTCTCTAGATCCCGGACGACTCGGCGGGAGCGAACGACGTCCGCAGGGTGAACGCGTGCTGTGTGGGCCCGTGTTCACGCAGGTGCAGCAGGCGGGACTCGGCCTCCTCGGCCGACGGACGGTGACCTGCCGGAACCCACCACAGCGCGGTCGCCGCCTCCGCGAGCCGCTCGAAGAAGTCGCTCCGACGGGACATCAGCTCGCGGTGCCGCCCCTGGTACATGAAGGCCCTGAGGGCCGCGACGTCCCGCCAGGTCGAGAGGTTGATCATCATCCGGTCGTCGCCGAGCACGCGATAGTCCGTGGCGTTGCCGGAGTCGCTCTGGAGCCGCCAGACGAAACCGTCGGCCGCGTCCGCGACAGCGTTCACCGGATCGAGAGCGTCGACGAAGGCCTTCAACTGCGGGGAATCCAGGGGTGCTGCGAGCCGGGCTATGTTCACCTCGGCGAGTTCGTGCGCGCCTGTCGGTAAGGTCATGAGCGAACGGTAGGCGGCCTCGGACGGCCGGCACACCCACGTCTCACAGGACGAGAGCGGACACGCCGGGCCCGCCCGCCCCCGGTTCGGATTTCCGGCTCAGCGACCCACGCCTTCCCCTTTCAACGGTCCCCGTGGTCCCGCGTGTCCAGCACCGCCTCCATCACCGACCGGGCGATCGGACCCGCGGAGCCGCCGCCGCTGATGTCCCCCCGGTTCGCCGCCGCGTCCTCGACGACGACCGCCACCGCCACCGCCGGCTGCATCGAGTCGTCGGGCCGGGCCCAGGAGATGAACCACGCGTACGGGGTTCCCGCGTTGCCGACGCCGTGCTGCGCGGTGCCGGTCTTGCCGCCGACGGTGGCACCGGGGATGGCGGCCACCGTCCCCGTGCCCTCCTCCACCACGTCGGTCATCAGCTCGCGCATCTGCTGCGCCGTCGACGCGCTCATCGCCTGATGGAGCGTCCGCGGGCCCGTCGTGCCCAGAGTTCCGCCGCCGCGCCGGGTCGTCCGCTCCACCAGGTACGGCCTGCGGACCGTGCCGTCCCCCGCGACGGCCGCTGAGATCATCGCCATCTGGAGCGGGGTCGCCCGGGTGTCGAACTGGCCGATGGACGACAGCGCCAACTGCGCCTTGTCCAGCCGCAGATCGAAGTTGCTCGGCGCCACCGCGAAGGGGATGCGCAGCTTGCGGTCGTTGAAGCCGAAGTCCGCCGCCGTGCGCGTCATCGCATCGAGCCCGACGTCCACCCCCAGCTTGGCGAACACCGTGTTGCACGACCAGGTGAAGGCATAGCGCAGCGACGCGTCCTCGCAGCCCTCGACCTCGTTCGTGAGCCGTGTCGTCGTGCCGGGCAGCCGGTACGGGTTCGGCGAGTGGCTCGGCGCGTCCACGTCGTCCACCACCCCCGCGTCCAGCGCCGCCGCCGCGGTCACCACCTTGAACGTCGACCCCGGCGGATACGTCTGCCGGATCGCCCGGTTGAGCATCGGCTTGTCGTCCTCCGCGTTGAGCCGCGCCCACGCCTCGGAGACGGCCGGTCCCGTCCCGGACAGCGCCCCGGGGTCGTACGAGGGGGTGGAGACCAGTGCCAGGATCCGCCCGGTGGACGGCTCGATCGCCGCGACCGCGCCCCGGCGCGACCCGAGTCCCTCGAACGCCGCCCGCTGCGCCGCCCCGTTCAGCGTGGTGACCACCTTGCCGCCGGCGCTGCGGGCCCGCGTGAAGTCGTTCCACAGGGGGAACGGCGCGAGCATCGGGTCGGCGCCGGACAGAACGCCGTCCTCGGTGCCCTCCAGCAGCGTCGTCCCGTACACCTGCGAGGCGAACCCGGTGACGGGCGCGAACAACGGGCCGTCCCGGTAGGTGCGTTCGTAACGGAGCTGCTCCCCGGTGTCCCTGGACCCGGTGACCGTCCTGCCGTCGACGACGATGTCCCCGCGCGGCTGGCCGTAACGGGCGATCGCCTGGCGGCGGTTGGCGGGGTTGCCGTCGTACGACGGGGCCTGGACGACCTGGACGCGGACGGCGTTGACCAGCAGCGCCACCAGCAGCACGGCGCACAGCCCGATGGCCCGCCGGATGTACTTCGTCACGATGTCTCCGTCCCGTCGTACTGGCCGCGGGCGCTGTCGCTGATGCGGATCAGCAGGGCCACGATGATCCAGTTGGTGACGACCGAGGAGCCGCCCTGGGCGAGGAAGGGCATCGCCATGCCGGTCAGCGGGATCAGGCCGGTGACGCCGCCCGCGATGACGAAGACCTGGAGGGCCATGATCGAGGCGAGCCCGATGGCGAGGAGCCGGCCGAAGGGGTCGCGCACCGCGAGGCCCGCGCGGTAGCCGCGTTCCACGAGGAGCGCGTAGAGGAGGAAGATCGCGGACAGGCCGACCAGTCCCAGTTCCTCGCCCGCGGTCGCGAGGATGAAGTCGGACTTGGCGGCGAAGCCGATGAGGATCGAGTGGCCGAGCCCGAGGCCGGTGCCGAGCAGCCCGCCGGAGGCGAACGCGAAGAGGGACTGGGCCAGTTGGTTCGGGCCGTCCCCCGCGGTGATCGAGGCGAAGGGTGCCAGCCAGTCCTCCACACGGCTGTGCACGTGCGGCTCCAGCCGGCCGACCGCCACCGCGCCCACGGAGGCCAGCATGAGCCCGACCGCGATCCAGCCGGTGCGGCCGGTGGCGACGTACAGCATGATCACGAACAGGCCGAAGAACAGCAGCGAGGTCCCGAGGTCCCGCTCCAGGACCAGCACCAGAACGCTCAGCAGCCAGATCGCCACGATCGGGCCGAGGACCCGGCCGGTGGGCAGCTGCAGCCGCCGGAACCGCCAGATCTGCCGGCCGCTGTACGCGAGCGCGTTGCGGTTGGCGGCGAGGTAGCCGGCGAAGAACACCGCGAGCAGCACCTTCGCGAACTCGCCCGGCTGGATGGAGAACCCGGCGATGCGGATCCAGATGCGGGCGCCGTTCACCGCCGGGAAGAAGATCGGCAGGACGAGCAGGGCGAGCGCGCTGACCACCGACACGTAGGTGTAGCGCTGCAGGACCCGGTGATCGCGCAGGAGGACCACGGCCACGATGAAGAACGTGACGCCGAGCGTCGACCAGACGAGCTGGATCGGTGCCGCCTGGTCGTCCGGGGTCTCCAGATCCAGCCGGTAGATCAGCACCAGTCCCAGGCCGTTGAGCAGGACGCCGATGGGCAGCAGCAGCGGATCGGCGTACGGGGCCCGGACGCGCACGGCCACATGGGCGAGGAGCGCGAGCACACCGAGCCCGGCGCCGTAACCGGCGGCGCCGGGCGGGACGGTGCCGTTCTTGGCGAGACCGACAGCGCAGTATCCGTACACGCTGAGCAGGACGGCCAGGACGAGGAGGGTGAACTCGATGCCACGGCGCCTGGGCAGGCGTACAGCGGGAGGGGCCGGTTCCACCGCCACGGTCGTTCCGGACATTCCGGGCTGGGTCATGTCCGGAACGTAGCAAGTGGTCGACCTGATGTCCCGTTATGAACTGACAAACCGGCCGTTGCGGTTCACCTGTCGCGGTGCCGGGCCGTCAGCACCAGCGGGGGGACGGACCGATGTTGTCGATGTAGCGGGCGGGGCCCCAGGCCCAGGTGCCGTCGGTGAGGAGGTACCAGAGCGGGTTGCCGTCGACCTTCTGGCCCGGGGTCTTGCAGTAGATCGAGACGATCTCGCCCTGCCGTGCGACCCGGATCAGCCGGCTGCCGCGGTTGGGCGCGCTGCGCAGGGCGAGGCCGCCGCGCGCGGTGATCCGGCCCTTGTACCGGCGCTGGTTGTCCTGGCGGCCGTCCCCGCGTCCGTTGTCGCCGGTCTCGCGGCCGTCGCCGCCACCGCCGTTGTTCCACTCGCGGCCGTCGCCGTTGCCGCCACCGCCACCGCCGTCACCGCCGTTGTTGCTCCACTCGTGGCTGCTGCTGCTGCTGTTGTTGTTGCTGTTGCTGTTGGTGTTCGCGAAGCCCCCTTCCCCGTCGGCGAGGGCGGGGCCGGCCGCCGTGAGCGCGACCATGCTGCCGGCGGCGAGGGCCATGGCGATTCGGGTGGGCGTGGACCGCAGGGACATGGGGGCTCCTCCAGAAAGGGGGCGAAGCTGACTATTCGCCACATTAGGAGGGGGAGCCGGGGACCGCAGGTCACACTCCGCCATCGGGGACGCCAGGCTCCCCCCGCCCGTCCTGAGGGAGCGTCAGCGTCGCCACCGCGCCGCCGTCCGGCGCGTTCGTGAACTCCAGACGCGCGCCCAGGACCTCCGCCTGGCCGACCGCGATGGTCAGCCCGAGACCGTGCCCCGTCGCGCCGCCCTCGGTGCGGAAACGCTGCGGCCCGTGCTCCACGAGGTAGTCCGGATAGCCCTCCCCGTGGTCCCGGACGGTGACGACCGGCCCGTCGACCGTCAGCACCACCCGCCCGGCGCCGTGCTTGTGCGCGTTCGCCACCAGGTTCCCGAGCACCCGCTCCAGCCGCCGCCGGTCCGTCTCCACCCACGCAGCGCGCACCACGAGCACCTCGGTGTCCGTCCCCGACGCCCGGACCACCCGCTCGGCCAGCGGAACCAACGGCTCCGAGTCCACCTCAGGACGCTCCCTGCGAGCGTCGAGCCGCGAGATCTCCAGGAGGTCCTCCGTCAGAGTGCGCAGCGTCGCCACCCGGTCGCGCACCAGCTCCGTCGGCCGCCCGGGCGGGAGCAGTTCGGCCGCCGCGTGCAGCCCGGTCAGCGGCGTCCGCAGCTCGTGCGCCACGTCCGCGGTGAACCGCTGCTCGCTCAGCAGCTTGCGCTGCAACGACGACGCCATCGTGTCGAGCGCGCCGGCCACCGCCGCCACCTCGTCCTGCGCGCGCCGCGGATTCTGTGCCCGCGGATCGTCGACCCGCGCGTCCAGGTCGCCCGCGCTGATCCGCCGCGCCACCCGAGCGGTCGCGTGCAGCCGCCGCGTCACCCGCGTCACCGCGAACGCGCCGACCAGCAGCGTCGCGCCGATCGCCAGGGCCGACGACCACACGATCGCCCGGTCCAGGGCGTCGATGGTGTGCGCGCCCTGGGCGTAGTCGTACTGCACGGCCAGCGCCCGCCCTCCGTCGGCGGGCCCGGCGGCCCACATCGTCGGACGGGTGTCGTGCTCGCCGACCATCGAGCCGCGCCGGCCCGCCACCGCCAGTTCGCGCAGCCGCACGGGCAGTCCGGGCGGGTCGACGCCCGCGCCCGGCGGCAGCCGGTCGCCCGCCTCGTAGGCCGCCGTGACGTCCGTGAGCCGGTCGAGCGCGCGGTTGCGCGCCTCGCCGACGGTCTGGTCGGTCACCGAGACGTGCACGAGGACGCCGAGCAGGGCGGCGAGCCCGCAGCACATCACCGCGATGAACGCGGCCGCCTTCCAGGTCAGCGTCGCCGTCCAGTCCGGCAGCCGCGGCCGGGGGCTCATGAACCGCTCGCGGGCGGAGCGGCGGGCGGCGAGGCCGAGGGGGAGTGCGAGGGAGAGGGGACGAGGCCCGGCGGCGGGGTGCGGGAGCCGCGCGGAGCCGCCGGCCCGACCCGCAGGATCTCGTCCCGGGTCGCGAGCATCGCGTTCTGGTGCGGATCCCAGGACCACACCGTGCGGAACTCGTAGCCGGGCAGCGTCGAGGGCGACCGGATGATCACGTCCCGGCCGGCCAGCTCCACACTCACCACACTGTCCGAGGTGCCCATGACCTCCACCAGCTTGTGGTGCAGGAACGTGTAGACGCGGACCGCCAGCTGGTCCTTCGGGAAGCGGATGCCGAGCACGAGGTCGTCCTTGCCGTCCCCGGTCAGGTCGCGGTAGTACGCCTGGAGGATCGGGCACTTCCCGTCCCGCGCTCCGCGCTCGCCGCAGTCCGCGAGCTGCTTCACCGTCTGCGCGTACGGCGCCTTCGGTCCGGTGTAGTCGTCCGGATGGGCGGCCACCTCGGCCCGCACCACGGCGAGCGGATCGACCTTGTGGATGTCGTCGCCGGGCGCGGTGACGCCCTTGACGGTCTCGGTGTCCGCCTCCCCGTAGTCGATCGCCGGCGTCGAGGCGGGCGCGAGCTGCGGCCACAGCTTGCTCGGGCCCACGGCGGTCGGGGTCGCCCCCGCGCCGCGCAGGTCGCCGGAGTCCCCGCAGGCCGTCAGGGCGACCGCCAGCACGGCGGTGACGACGGCTCCGAGAACGGCACGCGCCGGCCCCGAGGCCGTACGCGCGAGGCGGCTGTGGATCACTGCGCTCCTGCGTCCGGGCCGACCGTCCGGAGGCGCGGGCGCGCCGCTGCCGCACGTGGTCGACGAAGAGAATGCTGTGGATGCTGTCGTCGGAGCGGCGGCCGTCCTCGACGGACCCGCCCCGGACGTCCGGGCGCGACCCGGGACGACCGGTCGCCCCGTACACCTTATTCATACGGAAGTCCTTTTTGTTCACCCGGCCTGCCTGGGAGACCTCCCGCACCCGCGCCGTACAGGCCCCGCGCCGCCCCGGCGCCCGACCCGCGCGGACGCCGGCCCCGTCAGCTCGTCTACTCCGCGAGTTCCTCGAGGAGCCGCGCCGTGGTGAGCCCGGCCCGCAGGTACTCCACGAACAGCTGGTTGTGCAGCGCCCACGGCGAGCGCCGGGCCCGGATCAGCCGGATGGCGTCGTCGGCGGAGTGTCCGGCGAGGACGAGCGCGTGCGCGACGACCAGACCCGATCGGTTGTAGCCGTGATAGCAGCGGACCAGCACCCGCCGCCCGTCCTCCAGCGCGTCGTCCGCCGCGCGCGCGAGCCGCATGACCCCGGTGAGCTGCGTCCCGTCCAGGGGCCCGTCCGGTATCGCCCACACGTGGTGCTCGACCCCCGGGTCGGGTCCGTGCCCGGGCAGCCGCAGCAGCGTCAGGACCAGGTCGAACTCATCCCGTACGACCACGGCCTCGGCCGGTCCGGCCCGTCCCGCGAACTCGTGCCCGCCCATCCACAGACCCGGCACGATCTCGCTCCACGGGCTGTCCGGAGCCGGAACATCCGGATGCTTTCTGCGACCCCGCAACGGCGCCTCCCGCCCAACTCCCCCAACTCCCCTCAAAGGTAACCGGGTTCTTGCCCCTGGAGCACCCCGCCTGTTCCCATGGACGGGGGTGATGGTGCATGAACGGACTGCGCGTCGTACCGGCCCGGCGCCACGGACAGGACCGCCTGTACGTGTGCGGGACCGACGGAAGGAACGTCGCCTGGTACGACCGTGAGGCGGCCCGGGTCAACCTGCTCAGCGAGGACCGTCGCGCCGACGTCCTGCATGCCCTGGGCCCCTTCCTGACCGGCCCCGTGACGGTCGGCCCGCCACCCGTCCCGACCCCGGCCGAACTGGCCAGGCTGACCCTCCACCCGGACGACGACCTCGCGCCGAACCGGCCGGGCGAGGCCCTGGTCATCGACCTCGACCGCGACCCCGGTCCCGCGCACCGGCTGCGCCCCGACCCGCGCCGCCGGGCGCTGGCCGCGGAACAGGCCGTCGGGGAGGCCCTGGACGCCCTGGAGGGCGGCGGCTGGCACACCCTGCACTCGATTCCCCTGCCGGGCGGCGACCGCGTCCACCACCTGGTCATCGGCCCGGCGGGACTCTTCTGCATCCGCGCCCTGTACGCCCGCAGGCAGCGCGTCCTGGTCGCCGACCCGATGGTCACCGTCGGCCGCCACGAAGCGCAGCCGCTGCTCCGCCGGGTCCGCGCGGACGCCGACCGTGTCTCGCACGCCCTGACCGCCCAGGTCCACGCCGTCCTCGCGGTGGTCGAGGCGCCCCGGCTCGACGTCCTGGCCCCACCGCGGCAGATCCGCGTCCTGCGCGACACCGACCTGGCCGGTCTCGCCCGGCTCGGAGGCGTCCTCAAACCGGCCGACGTGGAGGCCCTGCACGCGATGGCCCGGGACCGTCACACCTGGCTGCGGGTGTGAGGACGACAGGGCGCGGCCCCTCCGAGACCGCCGCTCAGGGCAGCGGACGCGGGTGCTCCGGGTCGAGCAGCGGAGCCATCAGGTCGCCGAACTCCGCCACGCGCTCCGTGACGTCCGGCGCCCGGAACACCAGGGCCGCCGGCTCCCGGCACTGCTCGACCTCGGCCCAGGTCACGGGCGTCGACACCGTCGGCTCGGGGCGCGCCCGCAGCGTGTAGGGCGTGGCGGTCGTCTTCCGGCCCGCGTTCTGGCTCCAGTCGACGAACACCTTGCCGGGCCGCAGGCTCTTCGTCATCCGGTGCACGACCAGCCGCGGCAGCGCCTTCTCCGCCTCCACGGCCAGGTCCTTCGCGTAGTCGCTGACCTCGTCGGACGGCGTCGGCGCGACGGCGGCCAGCAGATGCAGCCCCTTCGACCCGGACGACTTCGCGTACGCCTCGAACCCGTCCGCGGCCAGCCGCTCACGCAGCCACAGCGCGACCTCGCAGCACTCCACGACCGTCGCCGGCGCCCCCGGGTCGAGGTCGAACACGATCCGGTCGGCGACCCCGGGCGTGCCGATCGTCCACTGCGGCGTGTGGAACTCCGTCACGAGGTTCGCCGCCCACATCAACGAGGCCAGGTCCTGGAGGAGGACCATCCGGGCGGGCCCCTCCGTGCGCGGCACCTCGGCCGTCCTGACCCAGCCGGGCGTACCGGGCGGCACGTTCTTGGTGAAGAACACCTGTCCGTCGGGTCCGTCGGGATAGCGCAGGAAGGAGACGGGCCGGTCGCGCAGGTGGGGGAGGAGCACGTCCGCCACCGTGGCGTAGTAGTGCAGCACCTCGCCCTTGGTGAACCCGGCGGCCGGATACAGGACCTTCTCCAGGTTGCTCAGCGCGAGCCTTCGCCCCTCCACCTCCGTGATCGGCGTCATACGATGAGAATGCCACGAAATCGGCACAAAAACGGCCCACGGTGATCGGAAGGGTGCTGCACGTGCGATCCATCTGGAACGGCGCGATCTCCTTCGGCCTGGTCAGCATCCCCGTCAAGCTCATGAACGCCACCGAGAACCACGCGATCTCCTTCCGCCAGATCCACCTCGACGACGGCGGCCGCATCCGCTACCGCAAGGTCTGCGAGCTGGAGGACACCGAGGTCGAGAGCGCCGAGATCGGGAAGGCCTACGAGGAGGCCGACGGCACCCTGATCCCGATCACGGACGAGGATCTCGCCTCGCTGCCCCTGCCGACCGCCCGGACCATCGAGATCGTGGCCTTCGTGCCGGAGGACCGGATCGACCCGCTCCAGATGGACACGGCGTACTACCTCTCGGTGAACGGCGCCCCGGCGGCCAAGCCGTACGTCCTGCTCCGCGAGGCACTCAAGCGCAGCCAGAAGGTGGCGATCGCCAAGTTCGCGCTGCGCGGGCGCGAGCGGCTCGGCATGCTGCGCGTGGTCGACGACGTGATCGCCATGCACGGCCTGCTCTGGCCGGACGAGATCCGCGCCACCGACGACGTCGCGTCGGACGACGGCGTCACCATCCGCGACAAGGAACTCGACCTGGCCGACGCCCTGATGGACACGCTCGGCGAGGTCGACCTCGACAGCCTGCACGACGACTACCGCGAGGCCGTCGAGGAACTCATCACCGCCAAGGCCGAGGGCCACGAGGCTCCGGCCGCTCCCGCGGAGAAGGACGGCGGCAAGGTGCTCGACCTGATGGCCGCCCTGGAGAAGAGCGTGAGCGCCGCCAAGCAGTCCCGGGGCGCGGACGCGGGGGAGGGCGCGGGGGGCAAGGACGCCGAGGTCCACTCCCTGCCGGCCGGCAGGTCGGGGACCCGTGGGTCGGCCCGTACGGCACCCAAGGAGGTCGGCGGCAAGAAGTCGACCTCCACGGCGAAGAAGACGACCGCGAAGAAGACCGCGGCGAAGAAGACCCCGGCCCGGAAGTCGGCCACCAAGACGGCCGCCAAGACCTCCGCGGGCTCCGCCAAGTCCTCCGGAGACACCGCCGCCTCCCGGACGGCGGCCAAGAAGACCGCCGCCAAGAAGACGACTGCGAAGAAGGCGACGGCGAAGACGACGACGGCCAAGAAGACGACGGCGAGGAAACGGGCGTCGGCGTAGGTCTCCGCGCGGACACCGGGGTCCGTGGTCCGTGGCCCCGTTCGGGGGTGTCCGTCGGGCACGGGCGGGACTGCGGAGCCCCGAGGTGTACCGCCGTTGGTCTGCTGGGATGTGCACGGTGGGATGTGCGCCGTGGGATGTGCACGTCCGTTGTCGCCGGTGAGCGGAGCAGCCCGCCGACCGCTGCTCTCGCCGACGGCGTCGGTCCGAGCGGGAGTGGCACCCTCCGCGCGCCGATCCCGTGCTCCCCTCAGGCCGTACGGCGCAGCGCCAGCACCGCGTTGTGGCCGCCGAAGCCGAACGAGTTGCTGAGGGCCAGGTCGCCCCGCGCGGACAGGGTCCGCGGGGATTCGGTCACCACGTCCAGCCCGATGGCCTCGTCCTGCTCCTCGCACCCGATGGTGGGCGGGATGAGCCCGTGGTGGAGCGTGAGAACGGTGGCGACCGCCTCCACCCCGCCCGCCGCGCCCTGCAGATGCCCGAGGTGCCCCTTGAGCGCGGTCACCGGTACGTCCCCGCCCAGCACGGTCCGCAGCGCGGTCGCCTCGGCGAGGTCGCCCTCGGTGGTGGCGGTGGCGTGCGCGTTGACGTGCACGACGTCGACGGCGTGGCCGCCCGCGTCCCGCACCGCGCGCCGCAGCGCGAGCGCGACCCCGCCGCCGGACGGGTCCGGCGCGGCCATGTGGTGGGCGTCGGCGGACAGCCCCCAGCCGGCGGCCTCGCAGTAGATCCGCGCGCCCCGGGCCCGTGCGTGCTCCTCGGACTCCAGGAGCAGGAAGCCCGCCCCCTCGCCGTTCACGAAGCCGTCGCGGTCCTTGGCGAACGGCCGGGACGGACTGACCGACCCCAGCTCGTGGGTGGACAACGCCCGCATCGAGGCGAACGAGGCCATGATCGCCGGTGTGATGACGGCCTCCGCGCCTCCGGCGAGCGCCACGTCGACCCGCCCGTACCGGATGCGGTCGATGGCCTGTCCGATGGCCTCCGTGCCCGACGCGCAGGCGCTCGTCACCGTGCGGGCCTCACCGGTGATCCGCAGCGCCAGCGACACCTGGGACGCGGGCTGCGACGGCACGGTCATCGGCGTGGTGAGCGGGGACACCGCACGCGGCCCCTTGTCCCGCAGCTTGCGGTCGCCTCCGACGAGCACCGAGGCGTCGCCGAGGATGGCGCCGACACTGACGCCGACCCGTTCGGGATCGAGGCCGCTCTCGACGGTCCCCGCCTCGTCGAAGCCGCCGTCGCGCCACGCCTCGCGCGCGGCGAGTACCGCGAACTGCGCGGCCCGGTTCATCCGCCGCGCCTGAGCCCTCGGCAGCAGTTCGGCGGGGTCGACGGGCACACGGCCCGCGATCCGTACCGGCAGCCCGTCGAACTCGTCGTCCGCCAACTCCGTTATCCCGCACCGCCCGTCGACCAGTCCCTGCCACAACTCGCCGACGCCGACGCCGAGCGGGGTCATCGCTCCGACCCCGGTGACGACGACTCGTCGGGGCACGACACCGCCGGCGACGCTACGACGCGGACGCGGGAAGTGCCGTACGACGTGACCGCTCTCGACGGCTCGCCCGACCTCCTCGCGCAGCCCGGTGTCGGAGACGGGCTCCTCGCCCCGGTCCTCCAGATCCCGGTGCCAGCGCCCCCAGCGCCGGGTGTACGACACCTCGACGGCGGCGGGGTCGACGACCCGCAGCGAGGTGACCCGGTCGCCGTCGCGGAACTCCACCCCGTCGAGGTCGGCCGAGGCGATCTCGGGAATGCCCGCGACATCCATTCGCCGACAGCCCACGGTCACTTGGTGCCCCCGGTCGAAGACACGGTCGTGGTCTCTCCCCCCGAGCGGCGGCCGCAGGGTCACCCGGATCGTGTGCGGCGTCTCGGGAAGCGTGTGCATCACCACGTACCACTCGTCCCGCGCCACATCGCTCTCGGACAGGGCGAGAAGGTCACCCGGAACGAGCTCGGCGACAGAGACGGCGTGAGGCTGCACGGGAACGTCGGAAGAATTGCGCATGGGTTCGCCTGCCTTCGCTGTGGGGGGTGGGAGAAATCCCGCCACAACAGTCGGCGATAAGTCCGAATTTGCCTAGACGTACCCCCCGTATTTGTGCGAAAGCTCACGAAAGCGCACGCTTAATTACCTGCTTGGAAGAATTGACCCCGACGCACCTTCTTTGGCAATTGAATTCCGAACTAACGCGACGAAACCCGAGGTGAGCGACCTCGTGGCGGCTCGCGCGAGGCGATGAGCCCTACGACGGCCGGGTGAATTGGCATATGCCTCACGCATATGTACGAAGTGACCTGAGACTCACCGATAAAGGCGCCGAAATCAGCCGGACGGTGACCCCCTGCGGAATGCGGAGCGTCGCATTGAGGAGGAAATAGTGAGACGAGTCACGGACACCGAGCGCTGCCCGGTAATGCGAGCACCTTCACGCGGACATCGTGTGGCCATCAGCCCGGACATCAACGTAGGCATCCCGGGGGCATCCGGCGCGGTCGTCAGGCGGCCCGGATCCGCGCCACCTCCACGGACAGGTCGTTGTCCATGGTGTAGTACGGCCTGACCTCGCTGCCGTCGACATCGATGGACGGGTAGACGAAGACCTCCTTGCGGTCGGCGACATCGTCGAGAAGGCGGCCGACCCGGACAGCAGGCGCGGAGGCGTCCGGCCGGACGTGCACGTCCCAGACGCCGTCACCGGACACGGGCCCGGCCAACTCGTCGCAGCCGACGCTGAAGGAGAAGCCGAGGCCGTCGTCCTCGACCCGCGGTTCGACCTTCCGGACCGTATCGGTCCCGCGCACCCGCATACGTACGACGGCACCGGCGCCGAAGGACGCTCCGTGCAGCCGGCCCGTGACATCGATCGCCCCGTCGTCGCTGACCACGATCCGGTCGGCCTCGGCGTGCGCGGCCCGCAGCCACGTACGGACCGAGAGATAGCCGGACTTGGTCACGTACGGCACCCGCACCTCGACGGGTGAGGACCGGTCCCGCGCGCCACCGTCGACGAGCACCCGAAGGTCCCTCGGCCCCGGGCGCAGCCGCTGCCGCTCCCCGTCCGGCTCGTCGAGGAGGTAGACGTCCCAACGCCCCTCGTCCAGCGACGTGTTGCCCTCCAGGGCGCCGACGAGCCGCCCGTCCTCCGAGGGCTCCAGGTCGAGCACGTGCGGCGCCTTCTCCGGCCGCCCCTTCTTGGGCCGCGGCTGCAGCAGCAATTGGGGACGGGCGGCCGAAGGCAGCCGCACACCGAAGGTGATCCGTCCGTCGGCATCCACCGTGCACCCGACACGCGGCTCCGGCTCGATCGACGTGGTCATAGCTCCACCTTCCCGTTCGCGTCGTCCTGGCTGCTCTTACTGCTCTTGCCCTTGTTCCTCCGGGCGTCACGGGCGTCGCGGAAGGCGAAGCGCCGCGCCACGAGGCTCTGGTAGAGCCCGTCACGGCGCGGCTCGGCGGGCCGTCCGTCCCGCTTGGCGGCGAGGACCTCGCTGAAGAACCGCTCGGCCTGCTCGACCACGGGCTCGGGCGCGAACCGACGCGAGTTCTCGCGGGCGGCCTGCCCCATACGCCGCCGTCTCTCGTCGTCGTTCACGAGCTCCAACAGGGCCCCGCCCAGGGCCTCCGGGTCCCCGACCGGAACCAGCCGGCCGTCGACGCCGTCGCGGATGATCTCGCCGGGGCCGTGCGGGCAGTCGGTGCTCACGACGGGCAGTCCGTTGCGCATCGCCTCGACGATCGTCATGCCGAAGGCCTCGAAACTGGAGGAGGCCGCACCGATCGACGCCTTCACCCATTCCCCTTCCATGTGGGGCACCGCCCCCATGAGGAACACGTTGTTGACCAGACCGAGTTCAGTGATGATCTCCCGCAGCCGGGCGTGTTCCTGACCCTTGCCGTAGATACGCAGCTGCCAGTCGGGACGTTCAGCGACCACGTGGGCGAACGCCTGGACGAGCAGGTCGTACCGCTTCACCCGGACCAGCCGGCCGGCCGCCACGACCACCTTCGACGTCCCGTCGGCGGGCGGCAGTTCGGGGTCGGGGACGCTGTTGGGCAGAGCCTCGACCCGCACCCCGGGCAACCGCATCTTGCGCGCGTAGGAGGCAGCGTCGGCGGAGGTGACGGTGGTGAGCGCGTCGAGCCGCCGATAGGCCGCGCGCAGAACCGTGCGCAGCTCCGGGGAATGACTGTCGAGCGTGAGGTGCTCCTGCCCGACCCGAACGACCCGCTCGGGCCCCTGGAGCGCGAGATGCACGTTGAGCCCGGGGCGCGTCCCCACGACGACATCGGCGTCGACCTTGTCCAGGAACGCCGCAATGCGCTGGTCGGTCAACTCGCTGTACTGGTCGTACCGCCGCTCCGACTCCGGATACACCCGCGCGGGCCGCAGATGGAGCGGATGATCCTTCTCCTCCCGCAGATCGACCAGCCCACGCAACGAAACCCGGTGATCCAACACGAGGCTGGGACGCTCCCGCGTCCGCAAGACCGAGACAACCTCCACACTGTGCCGCTCCGCCAACGCAGCGGCCAGATTGAAGGTGGTACTGATCGTGCCCCCTATCCCATAGGCGTTATGGATCAAGAACGAGATCTTCATGCCGTACTAGACGAACGCAACCCCCAAAGGGTTGCCGTTCGATACCAATCCTTACCCATGCCACACCTCGGGGCGTGATGTTCCGGTTGGGGTGAGGAGTCAGGGGTGAGGGGTCCGGGGGAGCGCCAGCCTCCGCATCCGGTCCCCTCAGGTCTCACGCCCTCGCGATGTCCCGCGGTCCCAACCGAGTGACGCCGGCACGGCGGGGCCATGACGACCGGACTTGGCGCAACCTCTCAACCGCACGTCCCGCCGCCCACCGCGAGCTGGTGGCCGCCACCTGCAGGCAGGCCGCCCTCAAGCGGGAACCCAATTCCGCGGCTCGGCCCGCCCGGCCGACAGGCCAAGAAGGGCAAGGCGTTGCGGAAGGCGCCTCAGCTGAGCCGTCTCCCCATGCGCGCAGAAAACCTCTCAGTCTCCTTCGTGTGCCACCACTCGAACAGATGGGTGCGTACGAGGAGTCCGAGGTAACTCAGGGTTTCCTCGGTGAGGTCTCCAGTCACGAGACTCGCTTCATACCCCTGGTAGTCCAGCGACACTTCCCACATCTGCCCGGAGACGCCCAACCGTACTTTCAGCAGCAGGTGAGGGAAGACGGACGGCACCGTCACCTCAAGGACATCGAGGGAGATCCCTCCTCCCTCGCTCTGCGGTCCTGAAAGCTTTCGGGCGAGTGCTTCCTGGACTTGCTCAGGGGTGGCCATACCGGTCCTCTCAGCACGCGACCGTGTGACGTGAAGGCGAAGCTACGATCGGAATCGTGTACTCGACCGTGGCCGTGATGATTCCCTGCGGTGTGAGGCCACCTGGCCTGCCGCCGAGAGGGCCCTTGTTGACGACCACTTTGAAGTTCTTCCTGCGATTCGGGGAGCAGCCGCTGCCGACCTTGTAGCGGTAGTACACCCCGGGACTTCTCTCGTAACCGTTGAAGAGTGTGTCACTTATCTTGTTCTTGAAGCTGGTGCTCCAACGTCCGCGCGCAACTACATGGTTGTAGCCCCAAGTCTGCGTTCCGCAGCGTAGCGGCATCTTCGTCGGGCCGATCCAGAAGTTGTACGCGACCTTTGAGTAGTGCTGCGACCGACAGGGGTTCGCCGCGCTCGAAGTGACTGCTGTGGGCAGCTCGGTGGTTGCGTGCACGGGTGAGGGCACAGTGACCAGTGCGAGGGCACCCGCTCCTGCGATAAGTATTGCAGTGGACTTACGTAATCGCGTGAAGTGCACTTTTCCCTTTCCGGTATTCAATGCTTCTGTATCTCTCCAGAGGGCCCACCTATATTCTCTGTACAGGATTTGAGGTGCAAGGAAACTCGGCGTGACCATGTTCACGCCACGGAGTGGAACGGGCACTGTGCGTTGCCCGTCCGGTGCGAGTACCCGGCGTGCGACCGAGGCCGGCAGCCTGGGCGCAGTGAACCCGCCCTCTCGAAGGGCCACTCCCCAGCAGGGGACGGGGCGTTCGGGCAATCGCAGTCCGGCCTACTCGTCCGGGAGGGCCGGGACCGGTATCTGTGTCGCGCCCCCCGGGGCGCGGGGCCGGTTGTGCGCAGTGGGACTCGAGCGGCGCAACGAGGGACCCCCCTGTCCCTCCTGCCCCTGAGCTCGACGTGGGCAGGCCGGATCCCTCGGACCACGCGCTCGCAATCAGCGATAGGAAAGGGCAGGGACAGGGCTCACTACGACTGAGTCCAGGTCCTTGTATGAGGCACTCCAGCTGGTCAGCGTCCTGCCCTCGTTGTGTCTCGCGTCGCGGCCTTCAGAATCAATCTCCTGATCCGGCAGGCGCTAATTCCAAGGTCCGCACCTCACCGGCATCACCCATGAACGTCAGCGTCGACACGGCCATGTGTCGACAGCTGAGAGTCGGAGTCGAACCAAGCCGGCAGTTCCTCAGAGGCGTGTACCTCCAGGCGCATGAGCGCTCGTACACGACCCTGTTGCGGGATGATCGAATCCAAGAGGCCAATCAGCTGGCTGATCTTTGCTCGACGAGTTGAAGGGTCTGACTCGTCCGCAACGTTCATCAGATATCGGTAGGCGGTTGTGAGTCGGTCGTTCACGCCACTCTCAGCTGCGAGAACTGCGTCACTCGCGACGAGTTGGGCTTCAGCCCGTGTGTCTCGCTGGGCGCGCCGCGCGGTGCTCACTTCAGCCGCTTCCGCATCGGCGGATCCCGAATTGAAGGCGTACGCGTACGCCAGCATTGCGTCCCTGTATTGACGGTCATGGGCGTTCAGCTGGACGTAGCAGGTCCGTAACTGGTTGATCTTGTGCTGACTCTCGGAGGCCCGCTGCTCCTCGGCACGGAGTTGTTGTTCCCGATCCAACCTCCGTGACTCCGCCCGCTGGGCCAGGACTTGAGTGATCACCGCAGAGGCCAGCGTGCCTCCGACACCAGCGATTGCAACGATGAGAGAAACGGTCGCGCCTGACATCCCCACCCCTTGGCACCTATCTGAGTTCCCGTGATGGTGCAGACGGTAGCCAAGAAGCCCGCACGGCCTTGCACAAACGCTGATGGCGTTCGATCGAGCAACGCCTACCGACCGTCCTTGTCGTTGGCCGGCTGAGCAGGGGACGCCTCAAGATCCAAGAATGGCCCCAGCCGACGACGCGTGGGGCGGCACACGGCTGCGCAGGGCTGTAGATACGTGAAGACCCCGGCCTCAGCGTTTCGGCTGGTGACGGGGTCTTTGGGCACCTTATAAGGGGTGCCCCCGGCAGGATTCGAACCTGCGCACACGGCTCCGGAGGCCGCTTGGCTCTCAGACAATGCTGCTGGTCAGGGTTAGGCGGGCAGCCAATTGGCTGAACTCAGTCCGCAGGTAGTCCAGGAGACCTGGTCACCTTCCTTGGGAGCTCTCTCATCTGCCGAACGGGAGAGTTTGGCTCTGGCAAGTGTCACCGGGGCGGTCTCCGCGTGGTTTCGAGAGGGCTACGCAAGAGCGTCGTGCCGCGTACGGTCTGCTGGCTGCGGAGCTCGGAGGCTGCGACACCCGACGAAGTTGCCTGGAGGTGCGGGGCGGCCGCGAAATTGAGCATCTGACCTGGGGGAACGTTGGAAGACCGCTACAGTAACCGTGTCGACGAGACCAGTTGGTTCGTCATAGGCATGGAGGTAGAGAGGATCCGATGGGGACAAAGCGAGGTGTCACACGTCGCCGCAGTTCGTGGCCGCCGGAAGCGGTGTTGGACAAGGCTGAGCCCCTTGTTGATCAGTCACTCTTCAGTCGCTCCGTGATCAGCCCTCTCAGATACCCGGGCGCCAAGCGTCAGTTGGTACCTGTCATCGAGGGTCTCATCGCCGCCAACATTCCCCCTCCACGCCTGCTAGTGGAGCCGTTCTGCGGAGGCGCGACGACGACCTTGAGGCTACTCGGCGCAGGAGTGGCTGAGCACGGCATCCTGGCAGACGTCGACCCGCTGGTTGCTGCCTTCTGGAAGACAGCCGCCTTCGATGCGTCGTGGCTGATCTCTTCCATGCATGAGCTGACGATAACGGTCGAGGAGTGGGACCGTTGGCGTGCCGCCAGTCCTCGCAGCCGACGAGATCGTGCTCTGAAGTGCCTCTTCTTGAATCGCACGACCTTCTCGGGGATCCTCCACGGCCGGGCGGGACCCATCGGCGGGCGTGCTCAAGCATCGAAGTACACGATTGACTGCCGATTCGGCCTGGAGGGTCTGACCCGAAGGATCAATGGTGTGGCCGAACTGGCCTCGACAGGACGCCTACTGGATGTCTGGCAGGCTGACTGGCGAACTACCCTCCAGAGGGTCTCCGAACGCTTCGGGTTCCTTGAAGATCATGAAGTGGTCGTCTACTTGGATCCACCATACGTAGACAAGGCCCTGTGGCTGTATGAGTGGTCGTTTGATAGCGGGGAACACGGCGCCCTCGCCTCGGCTCTGCTGACAGACACTCGTTATCGCTGGCTACTGTCTTACGACGACCATGGAGCGGTACGCGACCTGTACTGCCATCAGCAGCGGCAGACGACGTTGCACGTCTCTCACAGGTACACCGCGGCGGGTTCCGAAAAGCGTACCGTCAAGGACGAGTTGCTCGTGACGAACCTCCCAACGATCCCGCCTTCGGACGACTATAGGGTCCTAGATCTACAAGGGCCCGCCAACTAGCGCGAGTTGGACTAGCCTCAACCGGGGGCCCCTCTGCGTTCGATGAAGTTGTCGGAGGCGTAGGGGCGCTAGGCCGGCGTCAGGTCACACCTGCGCAGGCGCGGTTCTGTCTGGTAGGCAGGCCGGACCTAGCTCTAGGGGAGGGCACATGACCAGGCTATCGGGTATTGCTGGAGCGGCCACAGCTGGCGGGAACCCGTTGACGGCGCTACTCGATGGCGCTAAGAGGCTGGGCGGGATCTACCACCTTGACTATGACAAGGCCATCGTCATCACCGACGACTTCGTAAAGAGGGAAGCGGGTGGTATCCCGCGCAACGGATTCCTGCTGGCGGCAGCCACGGTGCCTACTAAAGAGACGAATGCCCCGCTAGACGAAGACGAAGTTATCTTGCTCCGCGTCCGGGGAACCGCTGCGCTGCCCAATGAGAGCGAATTGATCGCCACGCGGCTCGCGGCCATGCGCACCGCAGATGTTCGCGAGCAGCGACCGGAAGCCGTGATCGATAACCTGACCTCAAGTCAGATCGAGATGTCCGCTTTTGACTGCGAGGTGCTTGGGACCTTCTACTCGGATTTGGTTGCACGTCAGCCGTATGTACAGTGGGGCGCCGATATCGACAACGTGTACTCGGGCGCCCGCTATTTTGTATACCTCCCCTCAGCGGAGGTGCTCTCCTTCATCGCTTCTTATCCTGACAAAACATCGGAAGAGATCGAGAAGAAAGAAGAGCCCGACCTGATCGACATTGGTGTTGTCCGTTTCTCTTCCACGCGCCGCCGCGCGGTAGCTGCAAAGATGGACAATGTCCCCGTGAAGGTTCGCGTGACCGACTTCATCTCGCGAAAGACCGCGGTCCTCGGTATGACACGCGTGGGTAAGTCGAACACCAATAAGACCCTTTGCACGGCCGTCTTCGAACATGCAGCACGCACTCGAAAGAACATCGGTCAGCTTATTTTTGATCCACAGGGTGAATACGCCAACGTAAACGAGCAGGACAAAACTGGCCTTCGGTTGCTGGGTATCGGCAGCGATCGCGTCCGGATCTACAAGATGAAGCCCGATCCCGACGATAGCCAGGAATTCCCCCTGGCTGTAAACTTTCATGACACGAATGAGTTTCCCATGGTGTGGGAGATGCTGGGGGATTCACTTGCGGACATGAGTGCGTCATATGCCAACGCGTTCAAGACAGCTCGGCTGCTGGAACCCGATCGTGACGACTATCCCGTCGGACCTGCTGGCGAGCGTGAATATTACGACACCCTTTGCGATGTCCAAAGGGGCAAACTTGCATTCTATGCCCTGCTTGCCAAGGCGAGCTACCCAGGGTCTACGCCAGGTTTTACTCTCCGTTTCAAGATGGATAAGGCCACCCGGGCCGCGTTTGAAAAGGATCGACCGAGCATCCTCGAGCTCGTAAATTCCAGCAATGGTCTCTGCGCTGTCCATTCCCCCGCGGAGGCCAAGACGGTTGTTACGTGGCTATCGGAACGCATAGCAGAGGTCGTGAGCGACAATGTGCCGACTCAATATCAGCAAGTGAATGCCGCCACGTGGCAAAACTGCGATCCTTTTATGGCAGTGCTGGCCGTCTTTGACGCCAGGGTAGGAAGCGCAGTAATCAACCGAATTAGGACACTCGTTGACTTCCATGACCCCGCGAGTCGCGGTGATCTAGCTGACAAAGTTTGGGATGATCTGGTGGCAGGAAGGCTGGTGATTATTGACCTCTCCGTCGGGAGCGACCGAGTCATCACGATGCTTTCCGAGCGCCTGGTTTTCCGGCTCATCGATCGCGCCAATCAACGATTCAGGGCAAACCGGCCAAATGTGCCAATTCAGATCGTAGTTGAAGAGGCTCACAACCTCTTTGATCGAACTAAGGCGGGCAAGTCCACCGTAAAGGACGACCCCTGGGTGCGCCTCGCGAAAGAAGCCGCCAAGTACGAAATGGGCCTCGTGTACGCGACGCAAGAGGTAACGAGCATTGATAAGCGAATTCTGTCAAACACCTCGAACTGGGTTGTGGCACATCTGAACTCTGACAATGAGACGCGTGAACTGAGTCACTATTACGACTTTGCCGTCTTTGCCGATGGCTTGCGGAAAGTGGAGGATCGCGGCTACGCCAGAATGAAGACATTCTCAGGGAAGTACATCGTTCCGGTGCAGATTGCAAAGTTTGACCATGCCATGATCAACCGTGCACGCGAGGCGGCTGGTCTTCCTCCTATCAATCCCTGAGGATGATGAAATGCCTTACGAGCAAGAGCGGGCCTCACGGATTGGCCATGTACAAACTGCGCTCAGTCCCGCGATCAGCGAAGCGATGGAGCGCTGGCAAACCCCCGCCCTTGAGGTAGGTGACCCTGCTCATATCACAGAGAGGCTCACTTCACTCGATAGTCTAAACAGAGATGACCGCCCCGATCCAACATTTGCCATTGCCTTTGATGGCTCTAACCAGGAAGTTGAGGCTCGCCCGGGATACCCGTCGGTCCGTGTGGGCTACATTCAGATCGCCGGCGTGTACGTCGACATCTTGAAGTTCCTAGGAGCCAACAGCTCAGGACTTGTTAATGCGCGTCAGCTGGAACGTGCACAGATAACGCAGACGGTGAACAGCGTCCTCCCTGGGTCCAATGTTTTCCTCAAAGGAGTCACTGGGCGAGACTCCTGGCGCGCGGAGTTCGACAGGAGTTTCACTGAGTCAGAGATCACTGATTTTGGTAATTCATTCAGTCTTACCGATGCTCTCATGACCATCCACGGCAAACCCGGTGCTCCGGCTTCGTCTCTAACTCTGAGTAAATGCCCGGCCTGTGGAGCGTCAGCTCAGAGAGTAACGGCCTCAGGAGGCGTATGTGCGACTCCGGACTGCATGGAGAAGCTTTACCCAACAGATGTCCTTCGCGGATACGAGGAGTTCACTGAAGATGGGGAGAATGCACTAACTCTCACGCGGGCCATGAACATGGCTGAACGCCTGCTGCTTATTTCCTACATTGACGGCTTCTATCGGGTGGAACCCCGGATGCTGTCACAAGGCATCTTTATTACTGACGGCCCATTGGCTGTCTACGGTCCTGCTGCGCCCATGAAGTCCAAGTTCCTCGAATATTGGACTCAACTTTGTGTTGCCATGGATCGGCGCGACATTGCGCCTCCTCTGTTGGTTGGAATTGAGAAGTCCGGCCGCTTCGCCGATCACGCACGTGTAATTGAGCGTCACATCCCAAACGGGCACGTCATGATGCTGGATACTCCTTATATCAATCGATATGTGACGAATCAAAAACCCGACCATTATTATGGGAAAGATGAGTTCTACGGTCGCCGCTTCATCTACAAGACGAGTACCGGCGAGTCACTCGTCGTGACGGTTCCGCGAGTTCCTGGGGGGCATCCATATGAGAAACCTCGTCGGGATAGCGCCGGCGACTTCATCGAGGTTCCATCCGAAAAATACGAGTCGTATCCAACGCTCAGAGTGACCCTTGAGGCATTGGATCTTATGCAGACCCAGTTGTATCCCAACGCCGTTATTCCTGTCGCCCTCGCCCATTCGGCTTCTTCGCTCCCCTTGGGAACGGGCCGCAGCGTCCTGACGCTGCTCGCTCAAAGAAGCCTTAGAATGCCACAAGACAGCGTTGGACTGAGTCGGTTCAAGCCGCCCAAATATAGGTAACAGCGTGAGGCTCCGCATGTGGGCGGCGAATCTTAAATTTCGTTCATACCGCCGTTTACATACCATTGGCTATCAGCCAAGGCATTGCAGAGAGCGCCCTCCCACGTATTACCCGCAGTCGACCAATATCCCGCTGCGGCCTCCTGTAGGTGCAGGCGCAGCTCATCTGGCCCGGCACGTTTGAGTAGGCCGGAGTGCTGTATTCTGTCAGTCGCGAGCTTTCCTGCCGCGGCAAGGGCGTACTGTCGGCGCAGCCCAAAAAACGTAAAGTGCCGTACTACCCGATCGGTAAAAGTAGCGCTCCAGTCGCCACCCGGTCTAACAAAATACTCGGCACGAGCTGGCGAATCTTCGTGAATCCGCGCCTCCAGCCATTGACTCGTTCCTAGGCTGTCGAAGTAGGGATGAAGGAGCGTCTCGGTTTCATCCGCAGGATCCTTACTGGACTTCCTTTGGTTGCACTTGTTGCATGCCGGGACCAAGTTCGCTGGAGTGATCGCCAGAATTGGGTATTCACTCTTAGGTAGCTGGTGGTCGAGAGTTGTTGCGATCCCTCGCCCGCACAAAGGGCAACGCTCGTACGGTGCACCCGCCAGAATTTGATCATATATATCCCGGCCTGCCTTACTAGTGACCAAGCCGCCGTCGTACGCGAATTCCAGGTACTCTCCATCGCTCCCTGTTGCAGGAAGTTGTCTGCTGAGATCGTGCAACGTTCCGTCACGCCCGGCTGCGAGGTACAGCACCTCTGCCGCTTTCATGTCGGACGTTCGTGCTTCAATCCTATTGGAGTGTGGTTGACGTCGCATTCGTAGCGTCACCGCTGCCGCGGCTTCTGCGACGGTAACCTCAGGAATGTCAAGTTGCAGCATTAGCCCTCAAGTTCAGAGCGGCGCTCAGCGATCAGGGCGCGCAAAAGAGCACGTGCTTCGGTTCCAATAGAATTAAACCGGTCGACAATTTCCTCATAGCTTGCCCCGGAGTCAACCAATTCAGCAAGCCGCCGGTAGTAACCAGTTGCGGTTACCTCAAGGTGGAATACGGAACGAGTCAGATCACCCACGTTCTCGCCCCACGTCTCGATCTCCGGGGGATCAGCCCGCAGCCTTCGGCCGTGCCGGCGGAGCACGAAAGTACACTTGCGGGGGATCTCCTGGAGAACCACAGGAGAGTGTGTCGCGAGCAGAGCCATGCCGTTTCTGTCCCGTAGAAGATCCGAGATGCTCTTAACCAATGCTGACAGTAGGGGTGGGTGAAGGTGCGTTTCTGGTTCGTCGATAAGGACTAGAGTCCGTTCCGTGACGCTTGCGACCAAATGGGTCATCGTCTGATAGACCATTCTGTGCCCTGAACTTAGCTCTTCTAGCAACTCCTCGGCTTCTGCGGCAACCTCATGGATCGGCTCGCCCTCACTGACTTGCAGCAGCAGATCCTCCCGACCCTCAAGGAATCCAGATCCTGCGTAGTTGAGGGTCTGCATAGCTTGTAGCCATAGCTGCCGTCTCGTGCCGATCATGCAGACTTCAAAACTTTCTAGAAACTCGCGCTTTTGATCTGCCTCTGGTTTTAGGAAAGTTCCCCTATTTCCGCTTGCGTGAAGCCCAACGTATTTAAACGGGAGCAGTGTTGAAGTGCGCGTGTCGCTGGCGAAGAGAGTGTCAAAGGCGCTGAATGATACGGCGACGACATTCATTGGCTCCGCCGTATCATCGCTCAAGTCCGAGATGATTGCCGCGCTCCTGGAAACTTTACTCGCTAGCTGATGCAGGATTCTAGTTTTTCCGGCACCGTTGCGACCGATCAGCGCGTAGACATTTGATGGCGGATCGGAGTGGGGGTCCACCTTAAAGCGAAGACTAATGGAATTGGAGGCGCCAATTGGTTTGGCTTCAAATGTCCACTCGTATTGAACCGTCCTGGCTCGCCCATAGGCGATCTTGGCTAGGCGATCGATTTCTGCCTCGCGGTTCTCAATCCCGCGCATGACGGATTGTTTCAAAACAGGTGCATCTCGAACCCGGCGCCAGAGGTGAGTATTAAATGCGAGATCATTCAACCCGCGGAAGAGGTTGTGACGGATTTCATTCGGCAGTTCGTTTAGATTGGAATAGTAGGAATCGTCGACGCCGAGACTGAAATACCCTTGGGGTAGTCGATCGAATGTTTCGTCGAGTTGTTCGCGGGTTGAGGAGATGCCTGGCAGTTCATCGCTCTGCATTCCGGGGTGTGCAATTCGAAGGCGCCCTATCTTGACAAGTCGACCGCCTTGAGTGATGCGTATTTTCAGTTCGAATAGTGTCTGAAATCCGAAATCATTCCATTGCTCCGGGAGCAGGTAGGCGCCTGGGGCTTTTCCGACCGCACTGCGCCACTCAACTAGCTTGAACGTGAAGCTCATCCAGGTAACTCCTAGCCACGTCGGGCGAACCACGGACCGTATGGTGGTGGCAGGCCCGAGCTCCACGTTCGTTCGAAGGCGCTGGCGCGTGCGAGTGCCCAACGCAGATTACCGCTCAGTCGTTTGATCGGGCACGTCCCGTTTGCGGGCAGTGATACCCCAAGGTCGCCCCTAGGAGTCTTCGTTCTCTGGGAATGGCGTCGATGCCCTGCACCGACGCTCGCGGTCGGTGGAGCGGCTTTGGGCTGGAGCTGCTTTGGTGCGAGTGATCATGGCCCCTTAAGCTTCCGGCGCGTCGCTCAAGTTCCTCGCCGAGCTGGCCCAGCTCGACATCAGCGAGCATGCTCGCCAGTTGATCCGGACGGCTTGGGCCCTCGGCGCACGCAAGGAATTGGAGGATCTCCGACTCCGCGCTTGGGCCCACATGCTCGGCTTCCGCGGCCACTTCTCCACTAAGTCTCGCCGCTACTCGACCACCCTCGGCGCCCTCCGCACGGCCCGCGCGGACTGGCGCCGCGCTCAAGCGGCGCCCGCACAGCCCGAGTACGAGACCGAGACGACGTACGTCCTCGCGCACTGGGCCTTCGCTGGAACCGGTCTCTCGGCAGCCGAAGCCTGGCTCTCCGCATCCCTCGAACCTGCTCCTGGCACGGAAGGAGAGCCGACGTGAACCCGCATCGCGACGAACTGATGACCGTTCGCCAGGTCTTGGAGGAGCTGGGCGGGGTCTCTCGACGGACGTTCTACCGCTGGCGTGAGTTGGGGCACGGGCCAGCCGCATTCAAGCTGCCCAACGGGGAGCTCCGGTTGTGGCGGAGTGACGACTTCTCCACGTGGCTGCGGCAGTTGGAGGCCGCGGCGTGAAGTCTCTCGATGTGAAGGTGTGGGGCGTTCGTAAGCGGGACACGAAGAAGTCGTCCTATGACGTCCGGTGGATCGTCGCGGGGAACGTGTTCTCGGAACAGTTTCGGACCAAGGGGCTGGCGGATCACTACCGATCCAAACTGCTCCAGGCCGCCCACGGTGGTGAGGGGTTCGACACGGCCAGCGGCTTGCCCGACTCGATGGTCGAAAGAGCGGCCTCGATGAGCTGGTACGCCTTCGCTCTGCGGTACCTCGCCATGAAGTGGCCTCATGCTGCTCCCAACACGCGCAGTGGGATCAACGAGTCTCTAACGGCGGTGACCATGGCTCTGCTGGACGAGCGGCCGGGACAGCCGCCTGAACGCTTCGAAACTGGGCGTTCGTCCTCCCCGGACCTGATGAGCGCGAGTTGCCGCATGACGTAGCGAACACACTGAGCTGGGTGTCGAAGGCTTCGCGGCCCTTGGCGGACCTCGGTGATGCAGCCCTTACACGGGCAGTCCTGGACTCGCTGAGGCTGAAGCTCGACGGGACCGCAGCAGCCGCGGAAACCGTGCGTCGTAAGCGTCGAACACTGGTCAACACCCTGCACTATGCGGTGGATCTCGGGGAGTTCAAGGAGAATCCGGTGACCAGGATTCGGTGGAAGAAGCCGAAGGTAGCCGGTGATGTCGACCCGCGCGTGGTCGCCAACCCCGAGCAGGCACGTGCTCTGCTGACAGCAGTGTCGTGCGTTGGCGGGTACGGCCGGGCTCGCGGTCGTCGGCTCGTGGGCTTGTTCGCCTGCATGAACTACGGAGCCTTCCGGCCAGCTGAGGCTGTGGCGCTCGCCGAGGCCGATTTGAAGCTGCCGGACGACGGGTGGGGTACGGCGCTGTTGAACCGGACCCGGCCCAGCGCCGGAAAGCAGTGGACGGACTCGGGCGAGACCCACGACGACCGGGGCCTGAAGAATCGTCCTGCCGAGGAGGTCCGGCTCGTTCCGATTCCGCCCCAGCTCGTCGTCATTCTCAAGCAGCATCTCGACACCTTCGGCACTGCTGAGGACGGGCGGTTGTTCACGAACGAGCGCGGGGGAGGCTCGTCGACGTACTACCGCGTTTGGCAGGAGGCTCGGACGCTGGCCTTTTCGCCGGCCGCGGTCGAATCACCGCTCGTTGCCCGGCCGTACGACCTTCGGCACTCCGCCTTGTCGACCTGGCTCAACTCCGGCGTGGACCCGACCGAGGTGGCGGAGCGAGCAGGCAACAGCGTTGAGGTCCTGCTCGGTCGGTATGCGAAATGCCTGGACGGGCGCCAGGAGATCGCCAACCGGAAGATCGAGGAGTTGTTGCGCGAGTACGAGTGAGCCCGGTCGTACGTGCCTTGAGGCCCTTGGCATTCCCAGGGGCCTCTTCGTTGTCCCCAGCACTCCCGTGGCACTGTGTGCTCGTGCGCTATTCCGCGGATGATCTGCCAAGAGTCCTGGCCACTTGCTGGCTCTACTGGATCGCTGTACCGACAGGTGATCAAGCAGGGGTCATGGAACTGATGGGGCTTGTCCAGCCGCGTCCCGTGACGTTCGCCGAAGCCGAGGAGATCATCGACGACGACGGGCACGGAGGGGCGGAGGGCAATCCCGATGGGATGACTCGGGTGTACGTGAGCCCGGAACTCGACGGGTGGACTTTGGTCATCGGTCCGTGGTGCGACCCGTGCGATGCCGAGCGCAGCGACGACGTGTTGCGCCTGTGCCGGGATCTGAGCTCCCGCTACGGCCAGGCGCAGGCGTACTACTACGGGGCCCAACGCGATGGCTCGGCCTGGCTCGTTGCTCAGGACGGCGTCGTGCTGCGGCGCTACTGCGAGACTGGTGAAGGTGAAGATGCCTACATGACGCTGGGTGAGCCCTTGCCGATCGAAAGGGCTCACCGAGAGCAGCTCGGATTGCCGGCGGTATGGCACGAGGCGACGGAATCAAACGAGGATGAGGCCGAGTGGAAGTGGGCCGCCTTCGACCTGGCGCCTGAGATCGCCGCGGCCCTGGGTGTCAGTCCGCTGAAGTTGACAGCGGATACGTGCGCTGTTGGTACTGGGGTTATCGCTCTCACCCCGCACGCGACAGAGGTTCAATCTGCGCCTTCGCGCTTGGACGCTGGGGCTGACCTGGTCACCTAGCGGCTCCCAGGGGCTCGGGACAGGCAGGGGCCGGACTGCTCGATGGTCCACACGTCTTGGTGATTTGCAGTGCTGACCTGGTCATACGCCCCAAGATCCTGTCCACAAATAGTCCACAGACGCCGACATAGGGCCGCTCAGGGCGGCATTCGGCTGCACAGGGCTGTAGATACGCGAAGACCCCGGCCTCAGCGTTTCCGCTGGTGACGGGGTCTTTGGGCACCTTATGAAGGGTGCCCCCGGCAGGATTCGAACCTGCGCACACGGCTCCGGAGGGCATGTCTGCCTGGGGCGGAAGAGGGTGTCTGACCTGCACTTTCCCAGTACTACCTACTGAGTGACGATGATCTCTATCGCATACCATGCGCCGGGTGAGTACCCTCCCACCCGCTGGATGCAAGGCGGGGTGGCTGCCCTCGTGTCCGGCCGGGCTGAGGGAGGCCGGGAGATTGGCACACACGGCCGATTGCCCCCAACGGGATGTCCGCTGGTCCGTACGCGGTGTGGTGTCAGTGGCCGCGGGTAACATGCCGTCATTCCTCAGAGAGGGGTGGGGCGATGTCTGCGAGTGATCACGAAGTTGAGCCTGGAGCTACCGACGATGGTGCCGACGCAGGCCGAGGAAACGACGCCGGCACCATCAATCCGCGACTAAGTGATGTATTTGACTTGACAATTCGCCAGGACGAAGTGGGATTTGTCATCCCGCACCTTAAGGAGGATCTGCCGCTCTCAATTGACCCCTTCCTTCTTTGGAAGTCGGAAAGCGTCGAGTACGCGACTTTGCACGAAACCCTCTTGAGTTTTATCGAAAAAGTGAGGTCGGAAGCTATTGGGGGAAGCGAGGCGCGGGCACAGCTACTTCTCTCCGAGGTTGCTGAGCCGGTAGAGCTAGGGCTTGGATATGCGGCTGGAAGTAAGAGAGGTTCCGCTCTCGGGCCAGCCTTGAGGGCTGCCATTACCGCTACTTTTCGAGATACTCCGCAGCTTCACTCTGGGGGCCTCAATCATATCGAGTTGCTGGCTCTCCTCGTTCCAAAAGTAGCTGAAGACCGAATTAGCGACATCACAGCTTCCGTAATCAAGAAATGGCTTGCGGAATATAGTGAAAAACAGTCGAAGCAGCTCGGTATTCCGACTCGAAGCTTCAGAATGATTGGCTGGGATGGGAGCCGGCTCGATTGGGTGCCGTTTAGCTGCAAGCTTCCGTACAACCCTGTTGACGAATCTCCCATAATTCTGTGCCCGCTCGACCTGTTGCGTCGCCTGCCGTGGATCAATTATGCGGATTACTATCGTAGTGCATACGTGCCGCAGGTGCTTCCTCCAGGGAGATCCAGGAAGGCGGTACCTAAGGAATCGGTGCTGGCGTATAACCGTGCTCATTACGACACGGTCCAGGGATACGTGGACTCCCGTGAGGCTAATGCTTCGCTCTGCACTCCTGATCCACTCTTCACGCCGCTGCGCGTCACAACGCTTAAGCGGAAGCTTGCTGAGCTGCGCAAGTTGCCCACGGGTAGGGCAGGGGGTGCTGACAAGCAGTTCGAGGATCTGGCATACGAGTTGCTTTCCTCCCTGCTTTACCCTGAGCTCGATCTCGCAGCCGACCAAGTGCGGACAATCAGCGGCGCGCACATTCGTGATGTGATCTTCCACAACGACAGAAAGACCGCTTTTCTGGGTGACCTGCGTGATCAGTATGGAGCCCGCCAAGTCGTGGTCGAGTTGAAGAATGTGAAGTCTTTGGAGACTGAGCACGTGAATCAACTCTATCGTTATCTGGACGAAGAGGACATCGGGAAGTTCGGCATCCTCCTGGCACGTAATCCTTCGCCACGAAATGTGGCCCAGAATATTGTGGACCTGCACTCATCAAAGCGGGCGGCTGTGCTGTGCCTTGACGACAGCGACCTTGAGCTGATGCTTCAGTTGATGGAATCTGGACGTCGGCCGATTGAAGCCATTCGGAAGAAGTATGTGGAGTTTACGAGAACTCTACCGAAGTAGGAGCATTTGCTATGACCAACATTAGTGAAGCGCAGGCGGAAACATATGACCGCCTGGTTCCGATGCTGACAGCCGCCCATAGGGAGATGAGTGAGCTTTCGAAGAAGAAGCAGGATGGCATCGTCAATGCTTTGAAAATTAGGAACATCAACAGGCTCTTGGATGAGCTCGTTAAGGTTCTCGGCGACGATCCGAGTCGGGATTTTCTCGAAAAGCTGGACGAAGATACCCTGCCGCAAAACAGTGACGTAGTGCTGCTTCTGAGTCAATGGCAGGCTGCACTTGAGCAGTTCAGGAAACAACACTATGGGCAAGACTCCATGTACCAATATCGCTGGTTCACGGTGGAGAATCCGAGGTCGTAGTCTTGGAGGGGGATGCCTTGGAGTCGCGTGAACGTGGGAGGCTTGTTCGTGACTACCCGCTCGCGGAAGGGGAGGCTGTGCCACAAGCGAGTCCACGCGGCACCTATCTGCAAGTCTCTGAGGCGTTGCGGCAACAGATCGAGTTGCGCAACGCGGACAGTGTCTTGCCGTCGGAGGCCGCCCTCATGCGTGTGCATGACGTCTCGCGCAATACCGTCCGCCGCGCTCTTAAGGTGTTGGAGGCCGATGGTGTCGTTGAGTCCGCACCCGGCATCGGTTGGCGTGTTGTCCAGGGCGGTGATCGACGCTCTTTGGCACAGCGGATGACGGACCTGATCGCAGAGGACTCCCTTGCGGTGGGCGACACCTACCCCTCCGAGGCGAAGCTGTGTGAGCGGTTCGGGTCTTCCCGTACCGCTGTGCGCCGCGTGCTTGCCCAGATGGAAGGTAACGGCCTGCTCTTTACTGTCCACGGCAAGGGGAGAACCGTGCGTGCCCTCCCGACGCCCACCGTCCGGCCGTAGTCTTGGCCGCCATGGGACTGACTGAGTGGGCGTACTCGCTCTCCGAATCGCTGCTGTCCGATCCGCTCCCGCGCCGGTGGGCGCACTCCCTGGGGGTCGCCAAGCGCGCTCGCTCCCTGGGCCCGATCATGGGTGATGATGCGGAGTTGCTGGAAGCTGCTGCGGTGCTGCATGACATCGGGTACTCGCCGGCCATCGCCACGACCGGCTTTCACCCCCTGGACGGCGCGCGGTTCCTCCGAGATCAGGAAAAGGCAGACGAGCGGGTTGTTCGCCTTGTGGCCCATCACTCCTGCGCCTTGCTGGAAGCCGAGGAGCGCGGGCTGAGGCAAGAGCTTGAGGGAGAGTTTGAGCTAGAGCGTCCGGACCTGGTCGACGCTTTGCTGTACTGCGACATGACGACGACGCCCGATGGGACGCCGACCACCTCGACCGAGCGGCTGGATGAGATCGTGCACCGGTACGGTCCGGACACGATCGTCGGGCGATTCATCCAGCGCGCGGCCCCCGAGATCCACGCGGCGGCGAAGCGTGTTGAGGGCCGGTTGACGCAGGTCTCTGCCGACAGTCAGCCGATGTAGGGCTCTCGGCGCGTGTCGTCGAGACCGTGGCGGATGCGCAGCATCATCGACGGATGAATGTCCAATCCGTCAAGGTCCGTTGGGTCAACCCAGCGGACCTCTTTTGACTCGCTGCTCGTACGCAGGGAACCGCCGATAGGGTGGGCTCGGAAGCAGATGGAGAACTGCTGCCGGACCTCCCCGTCGTCGTACGCCAGCACGTGCTCAGGGTCGGTGTAGAGCCCCACGATGCTGTCTACCTCAACGTCAATGCCAGTCTCTTCCGCGACCTCGCGGACGACCGTGTCACCGATGCGCTCGCCGATGTCGTGGCCACCGCCGGGCAGTGCCCATAGATCGTTGTCCGTCTTGTGGATGAGCAGCAACCGCCCCGAGTCGTCTTGGACGACCGCGGTGACCGAGGGCACCACCGAGTTAGCTTGAGGCGCGTTCGGATCGCGGAAGTAGTCGATGCGGCTCATCAGGCAGTGCCCTCCCAATCGGCAGGTGAAGAGATCGGACGGGCCGATTCCCAGACCTTCTCAACGCTCTCAGCGTAGGCGTCGAAGAGCTCACCGCCGGGCACGCGTTGCAGGTGCAGCACCGGAGCCATGTAAGCACCGACGCCGTATAGGTGGCCGTTTGCCAGCATCTCGTCGTCGGCCCGGTAGATGGAGTTGTAGAGGGTAGTCCCGTGCAAGCGGAACTCCACTCCGGGCAGGACGAAGAGCGGTCCGTAGTTGATGAGGGCGTTCCGGATCTTGCCAGCCATCGCCGCGCCGATCCCTTCGTCCTCGCCGCGCACCGCTACGGCCGGCGACGTGGGCTCTCCCAGGATGAAGCGGATGGGTACTCCGTCGGCTGACTTCTCTTTCACGATGCGATGGAACGACGCGTCTTCTGTGAGCCAGAACCCGGAGTACACCAGCAGGTCGAACTGACGGGTCGCCTTGGAGTAGAGGCTTGTCCAAAGGGTCTGCATCACGACGGACCGGTGCGGATAGAGCCTGACCAACTCCGCGTTGCCGGCGGCCGCGACTTCAGCTGACGTGCGTTCGTCCGGCCACAGGTACGACACCTCGCACTTCAAGAGCGACGCTGTTGCGAACTGGAAGCGCCGGTATGGCTTGCGCTCAGGTTCGTTGATCCACCGTTCGACTGTCTTCGCTGCGACCCCGAGCCGTTCGGCGACCTCATCGAGCGTGAGGCCCAAGTCCACTATCGCGCCGCGCAGTCGCTCGTTCGCCACGGCCAACCTCCGACTTCCTGGGACGACTTGGTTCGACTTCACGGTAGCTAAGAACGACCTGAGCCGTACATCGGCGAAGTCGATCGTCGTCGCTGCTGACGCCAGTCTGTAGGTACATCGAGCACGAGGGGCTCGCAGACCTCCAACAGTCGAAGGGCTTGACGGAGCGAACCCTCCTCTGCAAGATGAGGAACACGTAATACATGTTCCTCTCGCATGGATCGCGTCAGCGAACCGAGCGAGCGCACGACCAGGAGCCCCGCGTTGGACGGGGGGAGGGCACCGGACAGTCGTCTGTTTTAGGCGATCCCTTGGCAGTCCGGATGGCAGACCGAAAGGTCAGGTCTCTGCCTACGACGGGGCCCTAGCGAGCTGTTCCTTGATCCGGCAGCCGCGTCCCCGAAAGAGACCACCCATCTGCCGCATCTATCTGCGGCCGGTTGCCTCCCCTGCTCGTCTCGTACGAGCGGGGCTGAGGGGAGCCGAGCACAGATCCATCAGCGCTCCACCACCGCGCCGTCTCCGCGGCCCGGGACCTCTCCGGGGCGGTCGTCGCCCGGAAAGGACCGCGACCACCCGGTCGGGGTCCGTACCTTCACCGCCTATGCCAGGAGTTCGAATGTCCGGCAAGAAGTCGCAGAGCGAGAACCCCGACCTGACCACCCCGGAGGCCGTTGCTCGCGGTCAGAAGGTCTACGACCGGATCGCCTCCGGCCAGTGCAAGGACGTCCGCTCTGAACTGGACGCCGCCTACGGCCAGGACGGCAAGCGCAAGCGCGCGAACTGACCTGCCACAGCGCTACCGCCCCGCTGAACACAGCCCCTCTTTCCTCGCCGGGGTGGCCGCCTCTCGCCAAAGACCGAGGCCGCCCCGGCTCCCTTCGCTCCGTCAGGAGAGATCCACATGCGTGAGTACATCGGTAACCACCAGGCCGTGAACGCGGCTGAGTTCGAAGAGCTGGCGCTCGGCTTCGACATCCTGCCCCTGGGTATCGACCGTGACCTGTTCCGCGGTCCGCTCGGTGCGGAGTCGGCCGAGGAGCGGGCGGCCCGGCTGGACGTGGCCCGTGAGGTCATCGCGGACCTGGCCGCTCAGGGTGAGGGCGGTGACGAGGTCGCCGCGTGGGATGCGCTGTATGCCGACGCGCTGACCCGCACCGTTCCGTTCCTGCGTGCCGCCCGTGCCGCCGGCCGTTCGGCTGGGACGGAGAACGCGGCATGAGCCAGAGCCTTGCGGCCCTGGCCGCAGCCTTACCGCTCGCGTCCGGCTGGTCCATCCACAGCCTGTGGATGCGCCGCAGGATCGAAGCTGCGCGTCGCGACCCGCTGACCGGACTGTGGACGCGGGACGCATTCGAGGAGCGGGCCCGCAACAGTCTCGCGCACGGGTCACATCGCGCGGTGCTCGTGTTGGACCTGAACTGGTTCAAGGAGATCAACGACACCCACGGGCATGCGGCCGGGGACGCGGTGATCCGCGCCACCGGCAGGCGACTCGGGGCGTGGGCGGCCGGATACCGGGGCGTGGCCGGACGGCTGGGCGGGGACGAGTTCGCCGCTGTCATCGAGGTGTCCGGCGAGGTCGACGTTCATCACGCCAACGTGAATGCCAGGGTGCTTGAGCTGATCGGCAGCCTTGAGCGGCCGGTGCCGTTCGAAGACTGCGACATCGACGTGCACGTATCGGTCGGTGTCGTCCGGCACTGGCACTGCGCCCCTGAGCTGTCCACCCTGCTCCGGCTGGCGGATGAGCACATGTACCGGATCAAGCGGGAGGGCGGGGGCGCGAGCATTGCTCCGGCACACGAGATCGCTCCCACGCTGGCCACCGTCCACGGCCGCCGTATCGGCCGGCGGGGCACCACCGGCAAGGAGGCATCGTAATGAGTACGCGCAAGCCGCTGACGAGGGTTCAGATCAGTGTTCTGACGGCCGCGTTCGTGCCCATGCTGGCCACGGGTGTTGTCGGCGGGATCGGCACGTACAGCAATATCGGCCACGCCTACGGTAAGGGGACCGCACTGGGTGCGCTCGGTGCCGGTGAAGGCGCGACCGCCGTCCTGGCCCTGGTCTTGCTCGGGCTGACCATGCTGGGCCAGTCCTCGCCGCGCGTCGTCCGGTCGGGGCTGTGGGCGCTTCCCGCCGCTGCTGCGTGCATGGGCGCCATGGCGGCATCCGACCCGGGCCGCACGGTCATCTACGCGTTGACCCCGATGGGCATGTCCGTTTCGGCTGAGGGCATGGCGTTTCTCGCCCGGCGGATCGTGGTGCACACGGACGGCCGCGACGCGGAGAACGAACGCCGCATCGCCGACGTCGTACAAGCCCTCGCCTACCACCGGGCCCGCGCCGTCAGCCACCCCAGTGACCGGGTCAGGAAGTGGTCGGAGCGCAAGTCGTGGCGGCTCGCACGCAAAGTTGGGGTCGGGGACGTGGCACTTGGATCGAGGCTGCTGGACGTCCAGCGCAAGCGGATTACAGGCGGGGCGGATGCCGCGCTCGCCTCGATGTTCGGCGGAACCGACCCGGCGCCCGCACCGATCGAGAATGCACAGGAATCGGCCGACACCATGAGGAATCGGTCTACGGCTGACCTGCCTGAATCGACCCCGGATCCGGCGGTCTCGCTGACTCGATTGCCAGTGCCGGAACCGGTGGCGGTCGACCTGGGGAAGTCGATTCTTCCGCTCAAGCCCGTGCGGGCGATCGCGGCCCCTGCCCCGATCCCGGCACCGGTTGTGGCACCGGTCGGTCGGACGCTTCCGGCGGAATCGAATCGACCGCGTTCAGCGACGGGACGCGTTCCGCAATCCGCCCGATCGCCGCGGCCCAGGCGGACGGCCGATCAACTGCTCACCGAAGCACGGTCGGTTACGGCCGGATGGTCGGATAGGCAGATCACCGCTGAGGGCATCCGCCGGGAGGTCCACACCTCACCGGCCAACGCACGACTACTGCGGGACACACTCCTCGCTGAGCGTGCCACCGCACGCAGTACGGCCCCGTGACGCGGCTACGGCTTGCCGACTGCTTCGACCCGACCGGCGAACGGTTCGGCATCCCCACCTACCCATGGCGCCATGTCCCCGATGAGTTGGGCTTGGCCACCCGCCGTCAGCTCCGCATCCGCGGACTGCGCCCGGGCGGCCAAGACGTGGCAGCGCAGATCCTGCGGCCTCGCCGCAAGCGCGTGCCCCTGACCGCCTACCTCTACCGGCTCGACCTCGCCCGGCCCGTCCGCCCGATGACTCCGGGCAGGTGGCGCGCACACGAGGCGATGATGCGTGCCCGCCGTACCTGCCCACAGTGTCGACGCGATGCCGGATACGTGATCCCGCCCACCCTCGGCATGTGCGTGAGCTGCGCGGATGCCCCGCGGCTCGCTGCCTGACCCGTCCAGCGAAACCCCGGACGGCCCGCCCGCTGCGGTGCCGTCCCACCCCCCTTCCACCTCACTCACTCGACCAGAGGGAGCAGGCTCACCGTGTCTGAGAACACCGTCACCGGCCAGGGCGAAGAGCAAGAGCGCCCGGACGCCGAAGTCTTCAACATCACCACCAAACAACCCATCGCCACCCCGGCTCCCGGACCGGCCGAGGTGCCCGTTCCCGCCGCGCCGGCCGAAGCGGACGACGACGAAGACGAGTCGCCCCGACTGCGTCCGGTCGACTCACCCGACCTGCCCGCCCCGGGCATCACGAACTACAAGCGGCTGCCGATCCTGCCGAGTTGGCTGACGTCCAAGCCGGGGTTCGTCTCCACCACCCAGCGCGCGGCCAGCAACGCGTTCTACTCCACCGTCTTCCACGGCATCCGCACCCCCTGGTACGCGCTGCAACTCGGGCTGAACGCCCCGCGCGGCACCGCCCGGCTCGTCCGCGACACCAACCGGTGGATGTGGGACGCCGAGGCTGCCCCGCTGCGCGCCTACGAGGTCTACAAGGAGAACACCGCCGAGTACCTCAAGCTCTCGCGCCAGCGCGACAGCCGGGTGCGGCTGCGGGTGCTGGTCACAGCGGTCAGCCTGATCTTCGGTACGGGGTTCGCGCTGACCATGTACGTCATGGCCCCGGGCTGGCTCGCGGTCCTGGCCTCGGCTGCGGTGCTGGTCGCCGGTTTCTGGGGCTCCCCTCAGGACCATCCCGTCATCGGGCCCGCGGTGCTCAAGACCGAGATCCAGAAGCTCACCGGTTCGATCGTGCTGCGCGCCTTGGACAACATCGGCAACGCGAAGCTGTCGGCTGCCCTCAAGAAGGGCGCCGACATGAACGGGATGCGCTTCACCAGCGAGATCACCCGCGACGGCCCCGGCTACCGCGCTGACCTGGACCTTCCCTGGGGTGTCACCCCGGAGGACATCATGGAAGCCCGTAAGCCGCTCGCGTCCGGGCTGCGCCGCAAGGTCGGCTGTGTTTGGCCCTCGGCCGACCCGACCGAGCACGAGGGCCGGCTGATCCTGTGGGTGGGCGACAAGCCCATGAACGAGACGACCAAGCCCGCCTGGCCGCTGCTGAAGTCCGGGCAGGTGGACCTGTTCAAGCCGGTCGTGTTCGGCAACGACCAGCGCATGGGCGACGTGGCCGTGACCATGATGTTCGCCTCGGTAGTCGTCGGGTCCATCCCGCGCATGGGCAAGACGTTCCTGATGCGCCTGTTCCTGCTCATCGCCGCACTCGACCCGCGGGCGGAGCTGTACGCGTTCGACTTCAAGGGCACCGGCGACTTCGGCGCCCTGGAACCGGTCTGCCACCGCTACCGGGCCGGTGACGAGGACGAAGACATCCTCTACGTCCTGGAATCGCTGCGAGAGCTGCGCACCGAGCTGCGCCGCCGGGCCAAGGTCATCAAGTCCCTGCCGCGCTCTCGCTGCCCGGAGTCGAAGGTCACCCCGGCCCTGGCGAACGACAAGTCCCTCGGGCTGCACCCGATCGTCGCCGGATTCGACGAGTGCCAGGTCCCCTTCGAGCACGAGAAGTACGGCAAGGAACTCGAAGAGATCGCAACCGACCTGTGCAAACGCGGTCCCGCGCTCGGCATGGTGACCCTGTTCGGCACCCAGCGGCCCGACGCGAAGTCGCTGCCCACCGGCATCAGTGCGAACGCGGTCCTGCGGTTCTGCCTCAAGGTCATGGGCCAGCCCGCCAACGACATGGTCCTCGGCACGTCGATGTACAAGGCCGGATACCGGGCCACGATGTTCTCCCGCACCGACCGCGGCATCTGCTGGATGGCCGGTGAGGGCGACGATCCGCGCATCGTCGCGTCCGCGTTCGTGGACGCGCTCGGAGCCGAACAAGTCGTCGTGCGGGCCCGCAAGATGCGCGAGGAGTACGGCAACGTCACCGGCCACGCCATCGGCCAGGAACCCGAGAGCGGTGAGGCCGCCTTCGACCTGCTGGCCGACATCCTCAGGGTCGTGCCGGCCGACGAGGACAAGGTGTGGAACGAGAAGGTCGCCGCACGCCTGGCCACCCTGCGCCCGGAGGTCTACGACGGCTGGAAGGCCGAGACGGTCACCTCGAACCTCAAGCCGCACGGCGTCACCGCGCAGGACGTATGGGGCTCCACCGACAAGGGCAAGGGCACCACCCGCCGCGGCATCGCCCGCGCCGACGTCACCGCGGCTGTCACCGTACGTGATGGGAAGCGGTCCGAGGGCTGACGCGAACCGTTGCTAGACCTAGCAACCGCCGCTGCTAGGTCTAGCACCTCTACTAGCAGCTCAAACCGGCCCTCATCAGCGATCTCGCATCTAGCATCCCACCTGCGAAAACGCCGGAAACCCCGCCTGGAAGGCACTCCATGACCCTCATCCTCCTTGCTGGCGCCTGCCTGCTCATCGTCACTCTCGGTTACATCGTCCTGTGTGTGGGCAGCCCGTACGGCGACTGCCGTAAGTGCCGCGGCTTCGGCTTCGCGATGAAGTCCGACCGCAAAGGCCGCGTCAAGCGCGGCAAGCCGTGCCGCCGCTGTAAGGGCCACGGCAAGCGCATACGCGTCGGACGCCACCTCTACAACCTGTGGCTGCGCCTCTACCGCGACGGCACCGACACCCCCGCCAAGAAGCCCGCGTTCAAGCCCGCCGCGAAGGGATGACCCCGATGGCCATCACCGTCTCGCTGGTCGCCCTGTTCGGGCTCGTCCTGTTCTTCCTGCTCCGCTCCAAGACCCTCGGCTACGGCTCCGCGTTCATCGCCATCATGTTCGGCTTCTACCTCGCCTCCACCGGCGCCTCCCAGCCGATGAACGACCTCACCACCGCCGTCGTCAACGCCATCGGCAACCTGTAGAGGAGCTGGCCATGAACGAACCGATCATTGCCCGACACTGGCTCGCCATCGTCGCACCCAAGGCAGCCCCTGCCATCGCCACTTCGACCGTGCTCACCCTCGGCAGGATCTGGAACGCCAACGGCGCCGAACACAGCGTCGGCAACGCCGCGTTGATGGTCGTGCTCGCCACCGGGGCCGCGACGGCCGGCGCTTTCGCGTCAGCCGGTCGCGCCGGAGACCGCCTGATCGCCGGAACCGCGTTCGCCGCCTCGGGCGGACTCGCCCTGGCCGGTGTCGCCGGATACGCGGACGGCATCTCACTGCCGCTCCTGCTGTGGGCCCTGGCTACCGCCGTCGCCTACGGACTCGCCGCCCGCTACTGGCGCACCGACCGCCGCGAACACATCGCACACGAGCGACACACCATCGACCGCCGCGAGACCCACGCGCACGTCGAACGAGTGGAAGCGCTGCGCGCCGGAGCACAGATCGAGGTGGCCCGCACCGGCGCCGCCTACGCCGAACAGCTCGCCACCGCACTCATCACCCGCGCCGCCCTGCCCGGCTTCAGCCCGCAGGCACTCACCGATGCGGGCCTGCCCGAACTGCCCGCCAACACCGAGCACCAGTAGCTGTGCCCGGGGCGGTCGCCTCTCGCCAAAGACCGCGACCGCCCCGGTTCTCCGTCCCTTCGCGTAAAACAGGAGACCCTCAGCATGACCAGTCCCACCACCGCGCCCCTAGAGGGCGGCAACGTCAGCTTCTGCACCGGTTCTGGCGCGCTGGACCAGGCCGTGAAAGCCGTCACCGGCCTGCCCACCGTCCTGGTCGGCGAGAAAGACCCGGCCGCCTCCCGGCTGCTGGCCGCCCGCCTGCCCCACGCCCGCAACCTCGGGGACATCACCGCGGTCGACTTCGCCGAACTCGCCGCTACCACGCCCCGCCCGGCGGCACTGACCGCCGGCTTCCCTTGCCAGGACATCTCCAACGCCGGACCTCGGGGAGGGATCGCCGGTGACCGCTCAGGACTCTGGAAAACCGTCGCCCACGCCATTCGCCACCTTCGACCCCGTGTCGTGTTCCTGGAGAACGTCGCCGCCATCCGCTCTCGGGGACTCGACGTCGTCGCCGCCGACCTGGCCGCGGTCGGGTACGACGCGCGGTGGATGTGCCTACGCGCTGGAGATCCCGAAGTCGGAGCCTGCCACCGCCGGGACCGCTGGTTCGCCGTCGCGTATCCCGCTGCTGAAGACCCCAACCTCACAACTCGGCAGGAACGGGGGACCGCAGCACCCGGACAAGCGCCGGGCGGGCGGGCACGGGCCCACGCTGGAGGACGAAGTGGTGTTCTTGCTTCCCCCGACGCACGGCTGACCCTGCTGCCCACCCCAGCCGCCGCCGACGGCACCGGCGGACCCGGTACCTCTCCCAAGCGGCGGGGCGGGATGAACCTGCGCACCGCCGTCACCCTGCTGCCCACCCCCGCGGCACGGGACTGGAAGTCCGGCGCCTCCCACCTGATCGGCGTCAACTCCCGCCCGCTGAACGAGGTAGTGGTGAACCTGCTGCCCACCCCCAAGGCATCCGACGGACCGCACGGCGGCCCCAACCAGCGCGACACCGCCGGGAACTGCTACCTGCCCGGCCAGGCCGTCCGCCACGACGGTCAGTGGGTGGCCACCAACGGCACCGACTACGGACCCGCCATCCGCCGCTGGGAGCAAGTCCTGGGACGCCCTGCGCCCGAGCCGACCGAGCCCGGGACCAAAGGGAACCGCCGGCTGTCCCCGGCGTTCGTGGAATGGATGATGGGCGCCGATCCCGGCTGGGTCACCGGCCCTGACCTGGGCCTGTCCCGCTCCGACCAGCTCAAGATCCTCGGCAACGGCGTCGTCATCCATCAGGCCGCGCTCGCCTACCGCACGCTTCTGGCCGCCGGCTCAGCCCCCGAAGCCACGACTCAGCTCACCCTCGACATCGCCTAAGCGTGCCCGGGGCGGTCGCCTCTCGCCAAAGACCGCGACCGCCCCGGTTCCTCTGTCCCTTCGCAGAAACAGGAGAACCCCCAGCATGACACCAACCTCCGTCCCGGCGCTGCTGTGCGCCGCCTTGGCCGCCGCTGAGCGCGGCTGGCCCGTCTTCCCCCTCCGCCCCGGAGACAAGCGGCCCGCCGGGCACCCCGAGCAGAACTGCCCCCGCACCGGCCGGTGCGCGGACGGCCACCGCATCCCCGAGCAGCGCGCCACCCGCGCCGCTGAGAACATCCGCGCGTGCTGGCAGCAAGCCCCCTACAACGTCGGCATCGCCACCGGCCCCGCCAACCTCGTGGTCATCGACCTCGACCTCCCCAAGGACGACAACGACACCGCGCCGCCCGAATGGGCGGGCCTGGCCGATGGTCTCGACGTGTTCGCCGTGCTGTGCGAACGGGCGGGGGAGCGGCTGCCCACGGAGACTTACACGGTGCGCACCCGCCGCGGCGGACAGCACCTGTACTTCACCGCCCCGGAGGGAAAGACGCTACGCAGCACGGGGGGCACCCTGGGGTGGAAGGTCGACACCCGGGCCTGGGGCGGGTACGTGGTTGCGGCCGGCAGTGCGGTCGGTGGCACCTCGTACGAGATCATTCACGACGCACCCCCGGCCCCCCTCCCTGCGTGGCTGGGTGACCTGCTCACCCCCGCACCCGCACCGGACCCGATGCCGCTTGCAGAGTTGTCCGCCCGGATGCGCAACGCCACCGCCTACAGCACCGCAGCGCTGCGCGGGGAGCTGGAAAAGGTGCTGTCCGCCCGTCAGGGCGGTCGTAATCGTGCTGTGTACTTCGCCGCGTACGCCCTCGCACGGATGATCCGCAACGGCGATCTCACCGAGGCAGCCGTCACCAGCGAGCTGACGAGCGCAGGGGAGTCCATCGGCCTGCCCGCTGGAGAGTGCCGGACCGCGATCCGCTCCGGACTCGTCCGCGGCGGCGCACTGGAGGCGAGTGCGGCATGAGCGCCGACCTGTGGGACGACGCATCGCCGCCCCCCGAAATGGATGACGCGGTGCTGCCGGTGTGGGACGAGCCCGTACCGCTCACCGGCAACCGGGTGCTGCGCGACTTCCCCTCGCACACCTTCCCGTCCTGGGTGAGGGAGTTCGTTGAGGCGGTCGCCGAGGAGACACAGACTCCGGTGGACCTCGCCGGATGCGTCGCCCTGTCGGTCCTGGCCACGGCGGCCGGCGGGAGGGCGGTTGTCCACATCCGGGGGAACTGGCGTGAGCCGACCAACCTGTTCACCGTCACCGCGCTTCCGCCGGCCAACCGGAAGTCCGCTGTCTTCGATCTGCTCACCGGCCCCATCTTCGAGGCCGAGAAGCAGCTCAAGACCGCGACCGCCCCGGCCATCGCAGAAGCGCAGATGACCGCGCGTATCGCCAAGGAAGCAGCCGAGCGCGCCGCGGCCAAGGCCGCATCCGCCGATGCCGGACAGCGGGACGCGCTCGTACAGACGGCCGTCGATATGGCGCAGACCGCCGAAGCGGTCGCCATCCCCGTAGAACCACAGTTGCTCGCGGACGACGCCACCGCTGAAACCGTCATCTCCCGCATGGCAGAGCAGGGTGGACGCATCTCCGTCATGAGCGCCGAGGGCGAGATTTTCGACATCATCGCCGGACGCTACTCAGGCACCCCCAACATGGGCCCCTTCCTCAAGGGCCATGCCGGGGACCGGTTGCGGGTGGACCGGCAGACTCGCAAGGAGTACATCGACCATCCCGCCCTGACCATGGGCCTGTGCGTGCAACCGCAAGTCCTCGACGACATCGGCCGTATCAAGGGCGGTCGTGGTCGCGGCCTGTTGGGACGCTTCCTGTACTCGCTGCCCGAATCCATGGTCGGGCGCCGTAAGTCCGCACCCGCCCCGATCCCCGCCGGCGCCCGCGAGATGTACACACAGCGGATCATCGACCTGACGCTGTTCCTGGCGGACTGGACGGACCCGGCGGTACTTCAGCTCACCCCTGACGCGGACGCAGCCCTGTTGGCCTTCCAGGACCGCGTGGAACCCAAACTCGCCGCGAGGGGAGGGGCGTTCGGACACATCAGCGACTGGGCAGGAAAGCTCGTCGGAGCGACCGCCCGTATCGCTGGGTTGCTACATCTGGCCGAACACGCCACGGACGCGCACACCCGACCCGTCACCGCGGAAACCGTGAGCGCGGCCATCGAACTAGGCGAGTACTTCGCCACCCATGCGCTGGCCGTCTTCGACCGGATGGGGGCCGATCCCACCGTAGCCCGCGCCACCACCGTCCTGGAGACCCTGCGCCAGCACGACGGGGCGGACATCAGCAAACGCGACCTGCTGATGAAACTCTCGCGCTCCGGGTTCGCCACCGTCGCCGACCTCGAACCCGCCCTCGGTCTCCTCGAAGACCACGGCTGGGTCCGCATCCAACCCGTCCAGCGCACCGGCGGACGAGGACGGCCCCCTTCCCCCCGCTACCTCATTCACCCCCGGCTGCACGGCGCGGCCACCGGCTGACCAGCCCGGACCGCGCCACAGAAACCACGCAATACACAAAAACCTGACAGCAAGCCCCTGACCAGCACCGGAACCCCCGAACAGGGGTTCCGAGCCGCTGCCACAGAAACAACCGGAAGTCCCACACAAATACCCCCGCCCTATTTCTGTGGGACTTCCAACCCTTTCTGTGGCAGCCCGCTCAGCCGTCCACCAAGCCACGTAACCGCAGGTCAAACGGCCGAACTCGGCTTTCTGCGTATTCCGTGGTTTCTGTGGCGGCCCTCAGACGCTCCGCTCCCCACCTGCCTTGCTCTCTCGCCCAAGGAGGCGTCGTGGCCCAGCCGCGCGACGAGATGTTGTCCATCCCCCAAGTCATCGAAGAGATCGGAGTACCGCGAGCGACGTTCTACCGCTGGCGGCAGTACAAGAAGGGCCCGAAGGCCATCAAACTCCCGAACGGCGCGGTGCGAATCCGGCGGTCCGAACTGAGCCGGTGGCTCCAGACGCTGGAGGAGAGCGCGTGACGAAGGGCATCGACAACGGGGCCGAGCAGAACAACCGCCTGGCCCCGGAGGGGTTTTCGCTCGATGTCCGCCTGTGGAAGGTATCCAAGGCCCAGAGCAAGACCCGTCCCCACCAACTCCGTTGGAAGGTCGGAGGGAGGGTCAGTAGTGCCACCTTTGCCACAGTGGCTCTCGCAGAGAGCCGCAGATCTGAACTGTGGCAGGCAATGCGCCGTGGCGAGGCATTCCGCATCACGGACGGCCTGCCTGAATCCGAGGTACGAGCCGAGGCCAATGCGGAGCAAGCCCGCGAGGAACTGCCCTGGTTTGCGTTCTGTCGCGAGTACATGGCGATGCGCTGGCCGACCGCCGCCGCCAAGACCCGTGAGGGTATCGCCGACGGGCTCGCCGCGGTGACGCTGGCCCTGGTGGAGCAGGAACAGAGAATGCCGTCACCGGAAGAGCTGCGTCTCGCCTTCCGGTGGGCGGTCATTCCCAAGAACGCCGACCTTGACCCGCCGGAGGAAATTGAAGACGCCTATAGGTGGATCTCCAAGAAATCGCTGCGCGTCTCCTCGCTGGAAGACCCGAAGATTCTTCGCGATGTCCAGTATCGGATCTCCTTCAAACTGGACGGCGCCCCTGCGGCGGGGGAGACCTCCCGTCGTCGCCGGCGCGCACTTAACACGGCAGTTGAATACGCCATCGAACGCAAGCTCCTGACGGAGAACCCACTCACTGCCATCAAGAGGGTAAAGAGTGCTTCATCGGACCGTGTGGACCCCCGCGTTCTCGTGAACAAGACGCAGGCTGCTCAACTCCTCGCCGCGGTCTCGTACGTCGGGACATGGGACCGCAAGAAGGGCCGGCGCCTGGTGGGCTTCTACGCAGTCATGTACTTCGGGGGGCTCCGCCCAAGCGAGGCTGTGGGGCTCAGGAAAGCTGATTGCTTCCTCCCGGAGAAGGGGTGGGGTGTGCTGACGCTTCGTGACACGCACCCTGTGTCGGGCAAGCAGTGGACAGACAGCGGAGAGCGCCACGACAAGCGCGGCCTGAAGTCGAGGGAGGCCAAGGAAGACCGACCGGTCCCGATCCCCCCACCGCTCGTGGCCATGCTCCGCGCCCACTTGACGGAGTTCGGCACGGCCAGGGACGGGCGGCTCTTCACGAATGAGCGGGGCGGCCTGGTGGGCAGCAGTACCTACTGGCGCGTGTGGCGGGACGCTCGGGAGTACGCGCTCTCGCCGGACCTTCAGGTGTCCATCCTCGGGGGGCGGCCGTACGACCTCCGGCACACCTGTATTACGACGTGGCTGAACGCCGGCGTGCCCGTGGCCGAGGTCGCCCGGCGCGTCGGCAACTCACCCGAGGTGATTCATCGCGTCTACGAAGGGTGTATCTACGGCCAAGAGGAAGCCATGAACAGGAAGATCGAACAGGAGTTGTCCTGGCCTGTGTGACCTGCCATTTATAGGTTAGAGGAGGGCGCAACAGTGAGCTACGGCTGAGGGGACCCATTGGTGAGCGGGCCGGTATGAAATGCCCTGCCCGTCTCATCCTCCCTCATCTCCATGTCAATCCAGCCGCCCTCTTGTGCTGCCTCCATAGCTTGGATTTCCTCGGGTGACGCTGGACCCACGGCAATAAAGTTCAGAACCTGTTGAATATTTTCCAGCAGTCCATTTGTCACGAGTGAGAGAGGTTGTTTTCCGATAGAGGTGTCTACCCTGACCTGCATGGCCATGGTGAATCCTCCTTTGAGTTCCTGTACTGGATCCAGGAAAGGGACTTCTACCACTAGTGCCCCGTCGGTGAAATCAGGGAATCGATAAGTCGCGCTTGGTGGCACGTTTCGGTTGGTAGCCTCTTCCGTCTCCCAGCTAACGCTGAAGTTTTGCTGAACTCCATGAGGGTCTACCGACACGTCAATGCTGGACCGATGTTTGTCCAAATTGTTGAGTTCGGTCAGGCAAATTAGCGGATCCTTATCGACTTCGCCGGGTGGTCGATTGAACGGCTGGAGCATCTCGATTCGTTCCGCGATTTCGTTGGGAACTGTTTGTAGCCGCTCTCGGCGGGTCCGCTCCCATTCGTCCCTATCCCGTACAACCGGAAACTGAAGCTGCTTAGGCTTCGGCGGTTGCGCTCCGTCGACATGTGCAAATTCCCAGACACATGCATCAAGAGCGCTGCGGAGCCCGTAGAGAAGGTCGCCCAGGATGAGAGACCATTCCTGGGTTGGTGGCGGTGTATGTAGGCGAAGGCGCATCTCGAATTTGAGGCGATCGGCAGAAAGTGAATTATCGGTGCTGACAGGGCGGCCTGCGATCCAGAGTGCGATTCGGGATTCAAGCTCTGCCCTGTGCTGAGCGGCGTGAGCCAATTTCAACAGTGGCCAGGACGACACGTCCTTGCCGAACTCCCACCGCTTGCCGAGACCTGGCGTTGGCGCGGTCTCCTCGTTGGCCTGATCGCTCACAGGAATTGTCATGCGGGAACGGTACGCCGGCCTACAGGGACGCGCTCCTGGTTTTGTCCCATACTCCACACGCTGGCGCTGCGGGCCCACGTGAGAGCAAGCTCTATCGCAGGTCTATCGCGATCAGTGCGCACCAACGACAAAGAGCGGGACCCAGTGAGACTGGGTCCCGCTCTTCATGCTTGGCATCTACGCTGGTCAACCGCATCATCGTGCTGGTTGAGGCGAAGTGCCCCCGGCAGGATTCGAACCTGCGCACACGGCTCCGGAGGCCGTTGCTCTATCCCCTGAGCTACGGGGGCGTGTCGGGCGCTTTGTGCGGCGACGGGTTGAACCTTACCAGCTCTTTCCGGGGTGATCGCCACCGGTTTTGGTGCCCGGCCGGGGCGCGTCGGGAGGCGTGGGGGAGGGGTGCCCGTTCGCGGAGGGTGGTCGAGACCGCACGGGGTGGAAGTGGGGAAAACCCGGACGCGGCGCCTCCCCCGGACCTACTCTCGAGTTGTGCCAGGCGCGTCCGGCCGGGTGCTTGTTGTGGACGACAACAAGGTCATCCGGCAGCTGATCAGGGTCAACCTCGAACTGGAGGGTCTCGAGGTCGTGACCGCCGCTGACGGTGCCGAATGTCTGGACGTCGTCCACCAGGTTCGGCCCGATGTCGTCACCCTCGACGTCGTGATGCCCCGCCTCGACGGACTGCGCACCGCCGCCCGCCTCCGCGCCGACCCCCGCACGCGGAACCTTCCGCTCGCCATCGTCAGCGCCTGTACTCAGTACGAGGTCGAGAGCGGTCTCGATGTCGGCGTCGACGCGTTCCTCGCCAAGCCCTTCGAACCCTCCGAACTCGTGCGGCTCGTCAAGCAGTTGGTGGAGCGCGGGCAGGCGATCGGCAATGACGGCGACGGGCTCGGTGGTGTCGCCGGCGAGGATGTCGACCGGGCCGAGCGCGCCGGCCGGACCGGGCACTGACGGCCCCAGCCCTCGAGGTCAGCATCCGCCTTGCGCAGGGCAGCTTCGCGTAGATGTCGATGCAGATGTAGACGTCGATGCAGATGTCGATGTCGACCGGGCCGAGCTCGCGTCGGCGGGACCGGGCACTGACGGCCCAGCCCTCGAGGTCAGCATCCGCCCTGCGCAGGACGCCCTCGCGTAGATCAGGACGCCCTCGCGTAGATGTGGGTGTAGATGGAGACGTCGTCCGTCCGGTCGAGCGCCTCGGCCGGACACGCACTGTCGGCCCAGCCCCCGGCGTCCGCATCAGCCACCCCCCGGTCCCCTGAGCCGCGTACTCCGGCAAGCCCCATGGCCCCTATGGCCCCCGCTGCCCCGCATGCCCTCCCCACGGCTTTCCCCGGGCTCTCCATCGACGCGTCTCCCCGACGGCGACGGCGACGTCCGAACTCAAGGCCCCCCGTCATCCAGTCATCCCGTCATCACCCCCTCCCCTCTACCCACCGCGTCCCCTTTCTCTACAGCCGTCGTCGCGTCCTCCCCATCGGCAACCTCGGCCGCCCCCCCCCCGGGCCCCCGGAACCCCCACCCCCGCACCCTCCCCCTCAAGCCCCCGTCCACATCCCGGACGATCCCCCAAACCGGGTCGCATTCCCACCCCCCTTCTCCCCTAGGCTTGTCCCGTGACCCCCGTCGAGCTCTCCCGTACCGTGCTGCGCGCGGTGCGTCGTGCTGTCGATGTGGGGGAGCTGAGCGTTTCCGTGCCGGTCAGTGTCGGGGTGAGTCCGCCCGGGCCCGGGGGGTGCGGGGACTATGCGACCAGCGTCGCTCTGCGGCTCGCGGGGCCCGCCGGTCTGCCGGCGCTCGAAGTCGCCGAGATCCTGAGGCCGCACATCGGGGACGATCCCGGTGTCGCCGACGTGACCGTCACCGGACCCGGTTTCCTCAACATCACCCTCGGGGGTGGAGCAGCCGCCGCTCTGGTGGACGAGGTGCTGACGCAGGGCGCGCGGTACGGGTACGGCGACACTCTCGCCGGACAGGTCGTCGAGCTGCGCGTCCCCTATGACACGCGTGCGGAGGTCGTCGCCGACACCCTCGTACGGATCGTCGCCACCCAGGGTGGACGGGCCGAGGTGCGGCACGCCGAGCCGGTGAACCTGCGGCCCGTTCCCGCCCCGGAGGATCCCGCCCCGCTCGGTGCTGACGCCTCTCGCTGGGCGCTGCTGTGCCCGGCGTCCCACGACCGGCCCCGGATCAGCGCCGACCACCTTCTCCAGCGCGAGAGCAATCCCCTCTTCCGGGTCCGTTACGCCCACGCCCGCACGCGGGCCCTGCGCAGGAACGCCGCCGCCCTCGGAATCGTCGGCCGCCCCGGCCATGACGTACATGGCGGAACCGACCTCCTCTCCGCGCTCGCCGAGTACCCCCACGCCCTTCGTCTCGCCGCCACGCACCGGGCGCCCGATCGGCTGGCTCGGCAGCTCGTCGTCGTCGCCGACGCTCTTCTGCTGTTCCAGCACCTCGTGCTGCCGCTCGGGGACGAGAAACCCTCGGCCGCCCACCGCGCCCGGCTCGCGCTCGCCGAAGCCGCCGGGACGGTGCTCGCCGGCGGCCTGTCCCTGCTCGGCATCAGCGCACCCGAATATCTCTGAAGCAGAAAGCCCTACCGACATGAGCCGTTCCGCACACCCCGCCGGGCCCCGTCACGCCGACGTCTTCACCGAGGGCCACTACAGCGCCCCGCCGGCCGACCTCAACGTCCTCGACCCGAAGGTGTGGTCGCACACCGTCTCTCGTACGGACGACGGGGTCGTGACCGTCGGCGGGCTCGAAGTCACCGCGCTCGCCGAGGAGTTCGGCACACCGGCGTACTTCGTCGACGAGGCGGACTTCCGGGAGCGGGCGCGGGCATGGCGTACCGCGTTCGGGCAGGAAGCCGACGTGTTCTACGCGGGCAAGGCCTTCCTGTCGCGGGCTGTCGTGCGGTGGCTGCACGAGGAGGGGCTCAACCTGGACGTCTGCTCCGGGGGTGAGCTGGCGACCGCGCTGTCCGCCGGGATGCCCGCCGACCGCATCGCCTTCCACGGCAACAACAAGTCGACCGCGGAGATCCACGCGGCCGTCGAGGCCGGGGTCGGGCGGATCGTGCTCGACTCCTTCCAGGAGATCGTGCGGGTCGCGCACATCGCGCAGTCGCTGGGCAGGCGGCAACGGGTGCAGATCCGGGTCACCGTCGGCGTCGAGGCGCACACGCACGAGTTCATCGCGACCGCGCACGAGGACCAGAAGTTCGGCATCGCGCTCGCCGACGGCCAGGCGGCCGAGGCGGTACGCCGGGCGCTGACGCTCGACGGCCTCGAACTCGTCGGGATCCACTCGCACATCGGCTCGCAGATCTTCGACATGGCCGGCTTCGAGGTCGCCGCGCGGCGGGTCGTCGGGCTGCTGGCCGCCGTCCGCGACGAGCACGGCATCGAACTGCCCGAGATCGACCTCGGCGGCGGCCTCGGCATCGCGTACACCAGCGACGACGACCCCCGTGAGCCGCACGAGATCGCCAAGGCGCTCGGCGAGATCGTCACGCGGGAGTGCGAGGCGGCCCGGCTCGCCACGCCGCGTATCTCCGTCGAGCCCGGGCGGGCCATCGTCGGGCCCACCGCGTTCACGCTGTACGAGGTCGGCACGATCAAGCCGCTCGAAGGGCTGCGGACCTACGTCTCCGTCGACGGCGGGATGTCCGACAACATCCGGACCGCGCTCTACGACGCCGAGTACAGCGTCGCGCTCGTCTCGCGCACCTCGGACGCCGAGCCGATGCTCGCGCGCGTGGTCGGCAAGCACTGCGAGAGCGGGGACATCGTCGTGAAGGACGCGTTCCTGCCCGCCGACCTGGCGCCGGGCGACCTCATCGCGGTGCCGGCGACCGGCGCGTACTGCCGGTCCATGGCCAGCAACTACAACCACGCGCTGCGCCCGCCCGTCGTCGCCGTGAAGGACGGCGCTGCCAAGGTGATTGTGCGCCGCGAGACGGAGGACGACCTGCTGCGCCTCGACGTCGGCTGACCGGATGAACCGGGTGGAAGATCTCCTGTCGCCACCTACCAGAAAAATGAAATAGACGTCTCACGATCCGGACGAAGGGTAGAAACTCCCGTCCGGTGAGTGAGACTGGTCCAACCGAAGACGGTATGAGGAAACGAGGTCGGATGATGCGTACGCGTCCGCTGAAGGTGGCGCTGCTGGGCTGCGGGGTTGTCGGCTCAGAGGTGGCGCGCATCATGACGACGCACGCCGACGACCTCGCCGCCCGCATCGGCGCCCCCGTCGAGCTGGCGGGCGTGGCCGTCCGCCGCCCCTCCAAGGTGCGCGAGGGCATCGACCCCGGCCTGGTCACCACCGACGCGACCGCCCTCGTCAAACGCGGCGACATCGACGTGGTCGTCGAGGTCATCGGCGGTATCGAGCCCGCCCGTACGCTCATCACCACCGCGTTCGAGCACGGCGCCTCCGTCGTCTCCGCGAACAAGGCGCTGCTCGCCCAGGACGGCGCGGCGCTGCACGCGGCCGCGGAGCAGAACGGCCGGGACCTCTACTACGAGGCCGCCGTCGCCGGTGCCATCCCGCTGATCCGTCCGCTGCGCGAGTCCCTCGCCGGCGACAAGATCAACCGGGTGATGGGCATCGTCAACGGCACGACCAACTTCATCCTCGACAAGATGGACTCGACCGGGGCCGGCTACCAGGAGGCCCTGGACGAGGCCACCGCCCTCGGGTACGCCGAGGCCGACCCGACCGCCGACGTCGAGGGCTTCGACGCCGCTGCGAAGGCCGCCATCCTCGCCGGGATCGCCTTCCACACGCGCGTGCGCCTCGACGACGTCTACCGCGAGGGCATGACCGAGGTCACCGCCTCCGACTTCGCCTCGGCGCGGGGGATGGGCTGCACCATCAAGCTGCTCGCCATCTGCGAGCGGGCCGCGGACGGCGGGTCCGTGACGGCGCGCGTGCATCCCGCGATGATCCCGCTGACCCACCCGCTCGCCTCCGTGCGCGGCGCGTACAACGCCGTGTTCGTCGAGGCCGAGGCCGCCGGCCAGCTGATGTTCTACGGGCCCGGCGCGGGCGGCGCCCCGACCGCCTCCGCGGTCCTCGGCGACCTGGTGGCCGTCTGCCGCAACCGGCTCGGCGGTGCGACCGGGCCCGGCGACTCGGCGTACACGCAGCTGCCCGTCTCGCCCATGGGCGAGGTCGTCACGCGCTACCACATCAGCCTGGACGTGGCCGACAAGCCGGGTGTCCTCGCCCAGGTGGCCACCGTCTTCGCCGAGCACGGGGTGTCCATCGACACCGTGCGCCAGTCCGGCAAGGACGGCGAGGCCTCCCTCGTCGTCGTCACCCATCGTGCGTCCGACGCGTCCCTCGACGGGACCGTCGAGGCGTTGCGCGGCCTCGACACCGTGCGGGGCGTCGCCAGCATCATGCGGGTTGAAGGAGAGTAACCAGCAATGACCCACCAGTGGCGCGGAATCATCGAGGAGTACCGGGACCGGCTGCCGGTATCCGACAGCACGGAGGTCGTGTCGCTCCGCGAGGGCGGTACGCCGCTCGTGCCCGCGCAGGTGCTCTCCGAGCGCACCGGCTGCGAGGTCCACCTCAAGGTGGAGGGTGCCAACCCGACCGGTTCCTTCAAGGACCGCGGGATGACCATGGCGATCACACGGGCGAAGGAGGAGGGCGCGAAGGCGGTCATCTGCGCCTCCACCGGCAACACGTCGGCGAGCGCCGCCGCCTACGCCGTGCGCGCCGGGATGGTCTGTGCCGTCCTCGTACCCCAGGGCAAGATCGCGCTCGGCAAGATGGGCCAGGCCCTCGTGCACGGCGCCAAGATCCTCCAGGTCGACGGCAACTTCGACGACTGCCTGACGCTGGCGCGCTCGCTGTCCGACAACTACCCGGTGGCGCTGGTCAATTCGGTCAACCCGGTGCGCATCGAGGGTCAGAAGACGGCCGCCTTCGAGATCGTCGACATGCTCGGCGACGCGCCCGACATCCACGTCCTTCCGGTGGGCAACGCGGGCAACATCACCGCGTACTGGAAGGGGTACACCGAGTACGCCACCGACGGCATCGCCCGGCGCACCCCGCGCATGTGGGGGTTCCAGGCGTCCGGCTCCGCGCCCATCGTGCGCGGCGAGGTCGTCAAGGACCCGTCGACGATCGCCACCGCGATCCGGATCGGCAACCCGGCCTCGTGGAAGTTCGCGCTCGCCGCGCGGGACGAGTCGGGCGGCTTCATCGACGAGGTGACGGACCGTGAGATCCTGCGCGCCTACCGGCTGTTGGCCGCTCAGGAGGGTGTCTTCGTCGAGCCCGCGTCGGCCGCGTCCGTCGCCGGTCTGCTGAAGGCGGCTGAACAGGGCAAGGTCGACCCGGGTCAGCGCATCGTCTGCACCGTCACGGGCAACGGCCTGAAGGACCCCGACTGGGCGGTCGCGGGTGCTCCGCAGCCGGTCACCGTCCCCGTGGACGCGGCGACGGCGGCGGAGCGGCTCGGTCTGGCGTAGCGCGGGCGATCCCGTCTGGCGTAAAGCCGCCAGGCACAAACCCGCCAGGCGGGGCCCCGCGACCCCGCCGACCACGCCCTTCGGGGTGTAGAGCTCGGGGGAAGCAGGCGGAAAACCGTCAGAAGCCGACGAAAACCGGCCGCTCGACGGACCGCTTCGAGGGCCGTTCGGGCGGTGACCCGACGGGGGGTGCACAGGGGGCTTACGACACGCATCGTGCGCCTCCCGTGCGCCCTATGTCGCCGCGGAACCTTCCTTCGATAGGCTGTACCTAACCCGCCCGCCGCATATGCCGCGGCGCCGTGACGTCCCCGCGGCCTCCGGGTCCCCGTGCCCGTCTGCCGCAGTTCCTCCCGCAGTTCATCGAAAACCTCGTACATCACGCAGCTCAAGGAGAGTCATCGAGCGATGGCCGGTCCAGCGTTCCGTGCCGCCGCCGTCCGGGTGCGCGTCCCCGCCACCAGTGCCAACCTCGGCCCGGGCTTCGACGCCTTCGGCCTGTCACTGGGGCTCTACGACGACGTGGTCGTCCGGGTGGCGGACTCCGGGTTGCACATCGACATCGCAGGTGAGGGCAGTGAGACGCTGCCGCGCGACGAGAGTCATCTCCTCGTACGTTCCCTGCGCACCGCCTTCGACCTGCTGGGCGGCCAGCCGCGCGGACTGGAGATCGTCTGCGCCAACCGCATCCCGCACGGCCGCGGTCTCGGCTCCTCCTCCGCCGCCATCTGCGCCGGCATCGTCGCCGCCCGCGCGGTGACGATAGGCGGGGACTCCCGGCTCGACGACACCGCGCTCCTCGAGCTCGCGACCGAGATCGAGGGACACCCCGACAACGTCGCCGCCTGTCTGCTCGGCGGTTTCACGCTCTCCTGGATGGAGTCCGGCGCTGCCCGGGCGATCAGGATGGAGCCCACCGATTCCATCGTTCCGGTGGTTTTCGTACCCGGAAAGCCCGTCCTCACGGAGACCGCGCGGGGTCTGCTGCCGCGCACCGTTCCGCATGTCGACGCCGCCGCGAACGCGGGCCGCGCGGCACTGCTCGTCGAGGCCCTGACCCGGCGTCCGGAGTTGCTGCTGCCCGCGACCGAGGACCGGCTGCACCAGGATTACCGGGCACCCGCGATGCCGGAGAGCGCGGCGCTCGTGGACCGTCTGCGCGCCGACGGCATCCCCGCGGTGATCTCCGGAGCGGGCCCCACGGTGCTCGCTCTCGCGGACCGCGCCTCGGCCGACAAGGTCGCTGATCTCGCAGGTCAGGGGTGGGCTGCGAACCGACTGGACCTCGACGCGCAGGGGGCGTGCGTGCTGCCGCTCGCACCTGTCGGCGTCAGTTGACGACGCACGGTTGCGGGATTTCGAGAGGGGGAATGTTTGTTGGATCCGGTAGTGTTAACCTCAAGTCTGCACCCGACCCCACCATGGCGAGGTGCTTCGCGTCCCCGTCCGGGACACCCATTCTTCCGGGAGCCTCCCAAACTGCTTTGTGCCTTGCATTGGGTGCTATGCGCTGAGCAGTGCTGAGCACGCTCCGGAACCGGCGAGACCATGCCGATGACACCGCAATTCAGTGCCTCGGCTCCGGAATCGTCATCACCAGATATGTCTTCCGCCGCTTTGGCGGACCACCGCCCCGGCACGGTCCACACAGCAAGGACCAAAGCCGGACAGCACAACCGGTCGCCGAGCCAGACAGGCCGACGTCCGCTCCAGGGAAGGACCCTTCGTGAGCGACACCACCGATCTGATGGGCGCACGTGTCGAGGAGACCGCTGCCGCGCCCGCCACGGACGCCTCCGCGCCTGCCACCGGTGCCGGCTCCAGGCGACGCCGCGGTACCGGCCTCGACGGCATGGTGCTGGCCGAGCTGCAGCAGGTCGCATCCGGCCTCGGGATCAGGGGCACGGCGCGTATGCGCAAGAGCCAGCTGATCGAGGTCATCAAGGAGGCGCAGGCGGGAGGCGGTGCTCCGGCCAAGGCGGCGTCCGCCGACGCGGCCACGGAAACCAAGCCGAAGCGCCGCACCACCTCGAAGGCGCGTACGGGTGACGAGGCCGACGCTCCGGCCGAGAAGAAGGCAGAGAAGGTCGCCGCCGAGAAGGCCGTGGCCCAGCAGCAGATCGAGATTCCCGGCCAGCCGGCCGGCGGCCCCGCCCGTTCGGGCGACACCGAGCGTGCGGGCGACGACGCCCCCGCCGAGCGCCGCCGTCGCCGTGCCACCGCCGACGCGGGCAGCCCCGAGACCGTCGTCGCCGAGGCGAAGGGCGACACGCAGACCCTCGACACCGACGGCGCCGAGGGTCGCCGCGAGCGCCGTGACCGCCGTGACCGCGACCGGGGCGGCCGTGACCGCGACCGCCGCGGCGGCAAGGGTGACGAGCAGCAGGGCGGCCAGGGTGGTCAGGGCGGCCAGGACCGTCAGCAGCAGGGTGGCGGACAGCGCCAGGACCGGCAGGACCGTCAGCAGGGCGGCGGACAGCGCCAGGACCGGCAGGACCGCCAGGACCGTCAGCAGCCGCGTGACAACGGACCGCGTGACAACGGCCCGCAGGACGACGACGACTTCGAGGGCGGACGCCGCGGCCGGCGCGGACGCTACCGCGACCGCCGTGGGCGTCGTGGGCGTGACGAGATCGCCGAGCCGCAGGTCGCCGACGACGACGTGCTGATCCCCGTCGCGGGCATCCTCGACATCCTCGACAACTACGCGTTCATCCGGACGTCGGGCTACCTGCCCGGCCCCAACGACGTGTACGTCTCCCTCGCCCAGGTCCGCAAGAACGGCCTGCGCAAGGGTGACCACGTCACCGGCGCCGTCCGTCAGCCCAAGGACGGCGAGCGCCGCGAGAAGTTCAACGCGCTGGTCCGCCTCGACTCCGCGAACGGCATGGCGGCCGAATCCGGCCGCGGGCGCCCGGAGTTCAACAAGCTGACGCCGCTCTACCCGCAGGACCGCCTCCGTCTGGAGACGGACCCGGGCGTGCTGACGACGCGGATCATCGACCTCGTCGCACCGATCGGCAAGGGACAGCGCGGTCTGATCGTGGCCCCGCCGAAGACCGGCAAGACCATGATCCTGCAGGCGATCGCCAACGCGATCACCATCAACAACCCCGAGTGCCACCTGATGGTCGTCCTGGTCGACGAGCGTCCGGAAGAGGTCACCGACATGCAGCGGTCGGTGAAGGGCGAGGTCATCTCCTCGACCTTCGACCGTCCCGCCGAGGACCACACCACGGTCGCCGAGCTCGCCATCGAGCGTGCTAAGCGTCTGGTGGAGCTGGGCCACGACGTCGTCGTGCTGCTCGACTCGATCACCCGTCTGGGCCGTGCGTACAACCTGGCGGCGCCGGCCTCCGGCCGCATCCTGTCCGGTGGTGTCGACTCGACCGCGCTCTACCCGCCGAAGCGGTTCTTCGGTGCGGCGCGCAACATCGAGGACGGCGGCTCGCTGACGATCCTGGCCACCGCGCTGGTCGACACCGGCTCGCGCATGGACGAGGTCATCTTCGAGGAGTTCAAGGGCACCGGCAACGCCGAGCTCAAGCTCGACCGCAAGCTCGCCGACAAGCGCATCTTCCCCGCGGTGGACGTCGACGCGTCCGGTACCCGTAAGGAAGAGATCCTGCTCGGCAGCGACGAGCTCGCCATCACCTGGAAGCTGCGCCGCGTGCTCCACGCGCTCGACCAGCAGCAGGCGATCGAGCTGCTGCTCGACAAAATGAAGCAGACGAAGTCGAACGCGGAGTTCCTGCTCCAGATCCAGAAGACCACGCCGTCGCCGGGCAACGGCAACGACTGAGGTCCTCCGGGCCAGTAGCACCAGGGCCGCCCCCGTCACGCGAGTGACGGGGGCGGCCCTTTGCGCTGATGGGGACACATGTACGATCGCGCCCTTGAACGTCTGCTGAAGCAGATCTGAACTCTTGACTCTGAGGGGGGACTTGAGTGGACACACCCATGTCTGGAGGCGGTCGTCACAGACGCCGCATACGGATAGCCGTCCCGGTCGCCGCGGCCGGCCTCGCCGCCGCCGTCGCGGGCGCGCTCCTGATGTCGTCGGCGAACGCGTCCGGCACCTCGACGCCGCCCACCCCGACGGTGCGCCCCGCCGCCGCGGTCGCCGGGCCGTCCCAGGCGGTCCTGAAGCAGCGCGTCGCGGGCGCCGTCGCCGGTGACGACACCGCGGGCCAGGCGAGCGCCAAGACCTCGCTGAGCGCCGGTACGACCGCGACGCAGATCGACCCGAAGATCATCGGCGGTACCACGACCACCATCTCCACGGCCCCGTGGATGGCGCAGCTCTGGTACTTCGACGACAAGGGCACCAGCACCACGAGCGACGACCTCGGCTTCTTCTGCGGCGGTTCCGTCGTGTCGCCGACGAAGATCCTCACCGCCGCGCACTGCGTCAAGGGATACGACTGGAAGGCCAACGGCGCCGTCGTCACCGGGACCTCCCAGCTGGCGAGCGGCAGCACCCTGCCGCAAGGAGCCACGGTCAGCGCTCCCTGGCGCCAGTGGAACCACCCGTCGTACAACTCGACGACCATCGACAACGACATCGCGGTCATCACGCTGGCGAACCCCGTCTCCGCCAAGCCGATCCGCATGACGACGTCCGGCGACACCGCCTCCTACGCCTCCGGCACCAAGGCGACGCTCTACGGCTGGGGCCGCACCACCTCCACCACCGAGGACATCTCCGAGACGCTGAAGACGGCCACGCTGCCGGTCAACTCGGACACCACCTGCAAGAGCGCCTACGGCAGCGAGTTCGTGGCGGGCCACATGGTCTGCGCGGGCACCAAGGCGACGGGCACCGACACCGGCACCACCACGGCCTGCAACGGCGACTCCGGCGGTCCGCTGATCGTCAACAGCCGCATCGTGGGTGTCGTCTCCTGGGGCGTCAAGGACTGCGTCGCGAAGGGCGCGTACAGCGTCTTCTCCAAGGTCAGCACCTACGTCGGTGCCGCCTGGCCGCGCGTCGAGGACACCAACCTCAGCGGCGACAGCAGGGCCGACCTGTGGCTGCGCAGCGCGTCCAGCAAGACCGGGTACCAGAAGGACTCGAACGGCACCTCGTTCGCCACACGCGCGTCCTGGGGCGACTGGGACGGCGTCAACGTCGTGCTCCAGAGCGACCTGAACCGGGACGGCTACCAGGACCTCGTGGTCCGCGACAGCCACAGCGGCGACGTCTACTGGTCCCACTTCCTCCCGGCGACCGGCAAGTGGGCCACCGACAAGATCTTCAGCTCCTGGGGAACCCGCCTGCGCGTCATCGCCCCCGGCGACCTCACCGGCGACGGCATGCCCGACATCCTCTCCGTCGACTCCTCCGGAAAGCTCTGGGAGTACCCCGGCAACGGCAAGGGCACCTTCCCCTCGCGAGTCCAGGTCGGCACCGGCTGGGACCAGTACAACTCCGTACGCGGACATGGGGACTTCACCGGTGACGGCAAGGCCGACCTGATCGCGCGCAGCAAGTCCGGCTCGTACGTCTACCTCTACAAGGGGACCGGCAAGACGGGCAGCGGTGCCTTCTCCAGCCGCATCAAGGTGCGCACCTGGAGCAGCTACAACGCCTTCGACGCCGTCGGTGACGTGACCGGCGACGGCAAGGCCGACTTCCTGGCCCGCACCTCCGGCGGCACGCTCTACCTGTACCCGGGGACCGGAAAGGCCACCAGCGAGATCTTTGCCACAAGGGTCTCGGTCGGTACCGGTTTCGATCAGTACGACATCTTCGGCTGAAATCGCAGGTGAGCGGGTTTTCACCCGGCCTCACCGGTGACGCTCTGTGCCCATCGAGCCACATGGTGGGCACAGAGCGTTGTGCAACCCTTTCCCGAGTTTCCCCGTCTGACCGTACGGAGTGACCATGGAGCGGTACGCCTCGTCACGACCAGATGGGCCTAGCCCTGAAAGCAGGGGGTAACCGACCGCAAAGGGACTGAGGAGCACATGCCTGCCGAGAGCACACCGGAGCCCGAGATACCGGGAGAACCGGGCAAGAGCGGCCCGCGCCGTGGCGCGAAGGGCCGCCGCCGCAAGGCGCGCAGCACACGGAGCAGGGCCCTGCTCATCACGGCCTGGAGCGCCGCGGGCATCCTCGTGCTCGGCGGCACCGGAGCCGGCTACCTGTACTTCAAGCTCAACGGCAACATCAAGAGCGTCGACATCAACCAGGCGCTCGGCACCGACCGGCCCACGAAGGTCGACAACGGCTCCGAGAACATCCTGGTCCTCGGCTCGGACACCCGTGCCGGCGGCAACAAGAAGCTGGGCGGCGGCACCGACGACGGCAGCGCCCGCTCCGACACCGCGATGATCATCCACGTGTACAAGGGCCACAAGAAGGCCAGCGTGGTCTCCATCCCGCGCGACACCCTGGTCGACCGGCCGTCCTGCACCGACACGCACGGCACCACCCACGACGCGGCCTCCGGCGTGATGTTCAACTCCGCCTACTCCACCGGCGGCGCCACCTGCGCGGTGAAGACCGTCGAGTCCGTCACCGGCATCCGCATGGACCACTACGTCGAGGTCGACTTCACCGGCTTCCAGAAGCTGATCGACGACCTCGGCGGCGTCTCGGTCACCACGACCAAGAGCATCAAGGACCCCGACAGCCACCTGAACCTGAAGGCCGGCACGCACACCCTCGACGGTGAGCAGGCGCTCGGTCTGGTGCGCACCCGGCACGGCGTCGGCGACGGCTCCGACCTCGGCCGCATCCAGCTCCAGCAGGCCTTCATCAAGGCGCTCGTCGACCGGATCAAGCACCTCGGGGTGCTGTCCAACCCGAAGAAGCTGTACGACCTCGCCGACACCGCCACCAAGACGGTCACCACCGACTCCGACCTCGGCAGGGTCACCGACCTCGCGTCCTTCGCCAACGGCCTCAAGGGCATCAGCTCGTCGCACATGAACATGGTGACGATGCCGGTCCAGTACGACAGCGCCGACGCCAACCGCGTCCTGGTCGACAAGGACAAGGCGGCGCTGGTCTGGAAGGCGCTCAAGAGCGACCAGCCGATCCCGAAGGCGGCCACCGACGGCACCGCCACCGGCTCCGCGAAGAACGTCGTCAGCTCCGGCTGAGCCCCCACAGGGCGCCCTCCGGCCCCGGCCCCCCTGCTCGCGGGGGCCCGGGCCGGCCTGCCGGCGCCCGGGGAATAGATCATCGCCTCCCCCCGTTTTGGGGGATACGGCCAGTGCTGGCAGACTGGTACGTCGGCCCCGGTTCACGCACCCGCATCCCGCGGCGGCGACCCGGAGCCCTCCCGAAACTAGGAGACACCTTGAAGCGCGACATCCACCCCGAGTACGTCGACACCCAGGTCAGCTGCACCTGTGGCGCGTCGTTCACCACGCGGAGCACCATCGACTCCGGCACCATCCGTGCCGAGGTCTGCTCCGAGTGCCACCCGTTCTACACGGGCAAGCAGAAGATCCTCGACACCGGTGGCCGCGTGGCCCGCTTCGAGGCCCGCTTCGGCAAGGCTGCCGCTGCCAACAAGTAGCGAGCCCACAGCGCCGGTCTTCGGCGTCCCCGGCACGGGGGCGCCGGGACCGGCGCTTTGCGGTGCAGCCCTTTCCCCGGGCTCCGGCGACGCCGGAACCAGGGGCCCCCATGCCGTACCCCACGTCCCCGAGCCCATGACGGGGACAGTCCATTGGAGCCGGAGATGTTCGAGGCGGTCGAGGAACTGATCGGTGAGCACGCCGATCTGGAGAAGAAGCTCGCTGACCCGTCGGTCCACGCCGACCAGGCCAACGCGCGCAAGCTCAACAAGCGCTACGCCGAGCTGACCCCGATCGTCGCGACGTACCGCTCCTGGAAGCAGACCGGGGACGACATCGGCACGGCGAAGGAGTTCGCCGCCGACGACCCCGACTTCGCCGCCGAGGTCAAGGACCTGGAGAAGCAGCGCGAGCAGCTCACCGAGAAGCTCCGCCTGCTGCTGGTCCCGCGTGACCCGAGCGACGACAAGGACGTCATCCTGGAGATCAAGGCGGGCGCCGGCGGCGACGAGTCCGCCCTGTTCGCCGGTGACCTCCTGCGCATGTACCTGCGCTACGCCGAGCGCGTCGGCTGGAAGACCGAGATCATCGACTCCACCGAGTCCGAGCTCGGCGGCTACAAGGACGTCCAGGTCGCCGTGAAGACCAAGGGCGGCCAGGGTGCCACCGAGCCCGGCCAGGGCGTCTGGGCCCGCCTCAAGTACGAGGGCGGCGTGCACCGCGTGCAGCGCGTGCCCTCCACCGAGTCGCAGGGCCGCATCCACACCTCCGCCGCCGGCGTGCTCGTCACGCCCGAGGCCGAGGAGGTCGACGTCGAGATCCACGCGAACGACCTGCGGATCGACGTCTACCGCTCCTCCGGCCCCGGCGGCCAGTCCGTCAACACCACCGACTCCGCCGTGCGCATCACGCACATTCCGACCGGAGTCGTCGCTTCCTGCCAGAACGAGAAGAGCCAGCTGCAGAACAAGGAGCAGGCGATGCGTATCCTGCGCTCCAGGCTCCTCGCGGCGGCCCAGGAAGAAGCGGAACGGGAGGCCGCGGACGTCCGCCGCAGTCAGGTCCGTACCGTCGACCGTTCCGAGAAGATCCGTACGTACAACTTCCCGGAGAATCGCATCTCGGACCACCGCGTCGGCTTCAAGGCGTACAACTTGGACCAGGTCCTGGACGGCGACCTCGACACGATGATCCAGGCCTGCGTCGACGCGGACTCGGCAGCCAAGCTCGCCGCCGCGTAAGAAGCTCACGACAACAGCTCAGCCCCGGAGGACCAGCGTGCAGCAACATTTTGGGGGTCGACCCCCGAACTCCCGCAGCGTGCTGCTCGCGGAAGTCGCCCAGGCCACCCAGCGGCTGGCCGACGCCGGCGTGCCCTCGCCGCGCAACGACGCGGAGGAGCTCGCCGCGTTCGTGCACGAGGTGAAGCGGGGCGAGCTGCACACCGTCAAGGACTCCGACTTCGACGCCCGTTACTGGGAGGTCACCGCGCGCCGCGAGGCCCGCGAACCGCTCCAGCACATCACCGGGCGCGCCTACTTCCGCTACCTCGAACTCCAGGTGGGGCCGGGCGTGTTCGTGCCCCGGCCGGAGACGGAGTCGGTCGTGGGCTGGGCCATAGACGCCGTCCGCGCGATGGACGTCGTCGAACCGCTGATCGTCGACCTGTGCACCGGCTCCGGCGCCATCGCGCTCGCCCTCGCGCAGGAGGTCCCGCGCTCCCGTGTGCACGCCGTGGAACTGTCCGAGGACGCCCTCAGGTGGACGCGCAAGAACGTCGAGGGGTCCAGGGTCGACCTGCGCCAGGGAGACGCCCTGGAGGCCTTCCCGGACCTCGACGGCCAGGTGGACCTGGTGATCTCCAACCCTCCGTACATCCCGCTCACCGAGTGGGAGTACGTGCAGCCGGAGGCCCGCGACCACGACCCCGAACTCGCCCTGTTCTCGGGGGAGGACGGACTCGACCTCATCCGCGGCATCGAGCGCACCGCGCACCGGCTGCTGCGTCCCGGCGGTGTCGTCGTCATCGAGCACGCCGACACCCAGGGCGGACAGGTTCCGTGGATCTTCACCGAGGAGCGGGGCTGGGCCGACGCGGCCGACCACCCCGACCTCAACAACCGGCCCCGCTTCGCGACCGCCCGCAAGGCGATGCCGTGAGCCCGGCCCCCCGCGTCCCGGCGCCCGGCGACAGGGCGCGCGCACGCAACGTGTTCCCCCCGTTTCCCCAGCAGCAGTACGTGTACGAGGAGGCCCGCTAAATGGCACGGCGATACGACACCAACGACGCGACCGACCGCACCACCGGTCTGCGCGAGGCAGCGTCCGCCGTCCGCCGTGGCGAACTGGTGGTCCTCCCGACGGACACCGTCTACGGCGTCGGCGCCGACGCGTTCACCTCCGAGGCCGTGGCCGACCTGCTCGACGCCAAGGGCCGGGGCCGCAACATGCCCACCCCCGTCCTCATCGGCTCCCCTAACACCCTGCACGGCCTCGTCACGGACTTCTCCGAGATGGCCTGGGAACTCGTCGACGCGTTCTGGCCCGGCGCCCTCACGCTCGTCGCCAAGCACCAGCCGTCCCTCCAGTGGGACCTCGGCGACACCCGCGGCACCGTGGCGATCCGCATGCCGTTGCACCCCGTCGCCATCGAGCTCCTCACCGAGGTCGGCCCGATGGCCGTCTCCTCCGCCAACCTCACGGGCCACCCCTCACCGGAGACCTGTGACGCCGCGCAGGACATGCTCGGGGACTCCATCTCGGTCTACCTGGACGGCGGCCCCACCCCGGGCAACGTGCCCTCCTCGATCGTCGACGTGACCGGCAAGGTCCCCGTGCTGCTGCGCGCGGGCGCCCTGTCGGCGGAGGAGCTCCGCAAGGTCGTACCCGACCTCGAGGTGGCGAATTGACAGCCCCTGACTCCTCCCGGCCCCCCGCTCCGCTCGACCAGGGGGCACCCCCATGCGTGGCATAGGCACGGGGATCACGGGGACCGACGGGTCCCCCAGGGAGTCCTTCCGCATCCTCCACGTCAGCACCGGCAACGTGTGCCGCTCGCCCATCACCGAGCGGCTGACCCGGCATGCCCTCGCGGACCGGCTCGGCGACCCCCGGTGGGGCGGCCTCATCGTGGAGAGCGCCGGCACCTGGGGCCACGAGGGCGCTCCCATGGAGGCCAACGCCGCGACCGTCCTCGCCGACTTCGGCGCGGACCCCTCCGGCTTCGTCGGGCGCGAACTGCTCGACGACCACGTCATCCGCGCCGACCTCGTCCTGACGGCCACCCGCGACCACCGCGCCCAGGTCATCTCCATGGGGCACTCGGCGGGTCTGCGCACCTTCACCCTGAAGGAGTTCACCCGCCTCGTCCGCGCCATAGACCCGGCGACCCTGCCGCCCCTGGAACAGGGCGTCATCGAGCGTGCCGTCGCCCTGGTCCGCGCCGCCGCCGCGCTGCGCGGCTGGCTGCTGGCCCCGACGGCGGAGGCGGACGAGGTGTTCGACCCCTACGGGGCGCCGCTGCCGTTCTTCCGGTCCATCGGCGACGAGATCAACGAGGCGCTCGACCCGGTCGTCACCGCGCTGACGGGGGTACGCGCCCGGACCTGACACCCGGCGGCACGGGGCGCCCGACACCAGGCGTCGCAGGGCCCGCGGTTCTACATTGGACGTAGCGCGCGTACCCGCCGAGCCCGGAGTCCACCATGCCGGTCACCCAGATGCCCGAAGCGGATGTCCTCCTGCGCCAGGATCCCGAGATGGCGGAGATCCTGCGGAGTGAGCTGGACCGGCAGTCGACGACCCTCCAGCTGATCGCCGCCGAGAACTTCACCTCGCCCGCCGTGCTGGCCGCGCTCGGCTCCCCGATGGCGAACAAGTACGCCGAGGGATACCCCGGCGCCCGCCACCACGGCGGCTGCGAACTCGTGGACGTCGCGGAGCGCGTCGCGGTCGACCGCGCCAAGGCCCTGTTCGGCGCCGACCATGCCAACGTCCAGTCCCACTCGGGGAGTTCGGCCGTCCTCGCCGCGTACGCCGCCCTGCTGCGCCCCGGCGACACCGTGCTGGCGATGGGCCTGCCCTCCGGCGGTCACCTGACCCACGGATCGCCCGCGAACTTCTCCGGCCGCTGGTTCGACTTCGTCGGATACGGGGTGGAGGCGGAGACCGGGCTCATCGACCACGAGCAGGTGCGCGCACTGGCCCGTGCCCACCGCCCCAAGGCCGTCGTCTGCGGATCGATCTCCTACCCCCGGCACATCGACTACGCCTTCTTCCGGGAGGTCGCCGACGAGGCCGGCGCCTATCTGATCGCGGACGCCGCCCATCCCATCGGGCTCGTCGCCGGGGGAGCGGCCCCCAGCCCGGTGCCGTACGCCGACGTGGTGTGCGCCACGACCCACAAGGTGCTCCGGGGGCCGCGCGGCGGCATGATCCTGTGCGGGAGCGAGCTGGCCGAGCGCGTGGACCGGGCGGTCTTCCCGTTCACCCAGGGCGGCGCGCAGATGCACACCATCGCGGCGAAGGCCGTCGCGTTCGGCGAGGCGGCAACCCCGGCGTTCACCGCGTACGCCCATCAGGTGATCGCGAACGCGCGCGTGCTGGCCGCGGGACTGGACGCGGAGGGGCTCGACGTCACCACCGGCGGCACCGACACCCATCTCGTCACCGTGGATCCGGCGCCGCTCGGTGTCGACGGGCGTACCGCGCGTGGCCGGCTCGCCGCCGCCGGTATGGTCCTCGACACGTGTGCGCTGCCCCATGGCGACGCCCGTGGTCTGCGGCTGGGCACCCCGGCGCTGACCACGCAGGGCATGGGCCAGGCCGAGGCCGCACGGGTCGCGGCGCTGTTCGCTGGGGTGCTGCGGGACGAGATCGAGGCCAAGCGGGCCCGTGAAGAAGTGCGGGAGCTGACCGGAAGATTTCCCCCATACCCGGACTGACCGCGGGTACGTGTGCACAGGTGCACAGCTACTCGTGCAACCATCGTCGCTACCCGGAAGTCCCCAACCATATGCGTGCATCGCTAGGGTGTGGGGCTGTGATGGCCAGCGAGACCTGTGGGGAAGCCCGTGCGTGAATACCTGCTGACGCTCTGCATCACGGCCGCGGTGACGTATCTGCTGACAGGGCCGGTACGTAAGTTCGCGATCGTGGCCGGAGCCATGCCGGAAATCCGTGCGCGCGACGTGCACCGTGAACCCACGCCGCGGCTCGGCGGCATCGCGATGTTCTTCGGCCTGTGCGCCGGTCTGCTGGTCGCGGACCACCTGACGAACCTCAACGAGGTCTTCGCCAACTCGAACGAACCGCGTGCCCTGCTCTCCGGAGCCGCGCTGATCTGGCTGATCGGCGTGCTGGACGACAAGTTCGAGATCGACGCCCTGATCAAGCTGGGCGGCCAGATGATCGCCGCCGGCGTGATGGTGGTGCAGGGTCTGACGATCCTGTGGCTGCCGATCCCGGGCGTCGGACTGGTCGCGCTGACCCAGTGGCAGGGCACGCTGCTGACGGTGGCGCTCGTCGTCATCACGATCAACGCGGTCAACTTCGTGGACGGCCTCGACGGACTGGCCGCCGGTGTGGTGTGCATCGCGTCCGCCGCGTTCTTCCTGTACGCCTACCGCATCTGGTACTCGTACGGCATCGAGGCGGCCGCCCCGGCGACGCTGTTCGCGGCGATCCTGATGGGCATGTGCCTGGGCTTCCTGCCGCACAACATGCACCCGGCGCGGATCTTCATGGGCGACTCCGGGTCGATGCTCATCGGCCTGGTGCTGGCCGCCGGCGCGATCTCCATCACGGGGCAGATCGACCCCGACGTGATGAACCTCTTCTCGGGTTCCGAGCGCAACACCGTGCACCAGACGGTGCCCGTGTTCATTCCGCTGCTGCTGCCGCTGACGATCATCGCGATTCCGGCCGCCGACCTCGTGCTCGCCATCGTGCGGCGCACCTGGCGCGGACAGTCGCCGTTCGCGGCGGACCGCGGGCACCTGCACCACCGCCTCCTGGAGGTCGGCCACTCGCACAGCCGGGCCGTGCTGATCATGTACTTCTGGTCGGCGCTGATCTCGTTCGGCGCTCTCGCCTACTCGGTCAACTCCGGCGCGATGTGGAGTGTGCTGGCCATCGCGGCACTCAGCGCCGTCGGTCTGGTGCTGCTCCTGCTGCCGCGCTTCACGCCGCGTGCCCCGCGCTGGGCGGAGCACCTCCTGCCGCCGCGCTACCGCCGTCGCAGGGCCGCCGCCGCGGCCGCCGTGGCGGGGGTGCCGGTCACGCACGAGACGGCTGTCACGGAAGGGCCGGACGAGGCGCGCGAACACCGTGCCGGGGCGGTCGCCGGAGTCTCAGGAGTCAACGGGGCAACGGCAATTGGTACCCGTTCGCGACTTCTGGACCGGCGTGAGGCCGAGTCGTCGCGCTGACGTGAAGGTAAGAATCTGACTAACGCGTGACCAAGTCGTGGGGTAGCAAAGAGTCCCAATACCAGACAAGTTGACCCCTTGGGCGCGCAGACGCGCACTGTCACTCTCATGTGTGACAGCGAGCACACCAACCAGGTAAAGACCTCATCAAATAGTTTGTGATACGGTTCACGAGAACCCGGGGCAGAGCCGAAAGACCGTCGTACGACGGTCCCTTGGCGTGAGGTTCCCTCTCCACCCGGGACTACGCTCGTCCATGACGACACCCTGCCCCCCTGAGCAAGCGGAGTTGCCGCCATGCCGTCCAATGACGCCCGGATTCTCCTTCAAGCCGCTGTACCCACAGCTGCCGTCGGCGCGATTGCCGCCGCGGTCAGTGGTGTGGTCGCCGGCGGCAAGGGAGCGATCGGGGCGGTCGTCGCGACGCTGGTCGTGATCCTCTTCATGGGGCTCGGGCTCTACGTTCTGCAGCGCACCGCCAAATCGCTTCCGCACCTGTTCCAGGCGATGGGTCTCCTGCTCTACACGACGCAGATTCTTCTGCTGTTCATCTTCGTCGCTGTTTTCAAGGACACGTCGCTGTTCAACCCCAAGGCCTTCGCCATCGCCCTGGTCGCCACCACGCTCGCGTGGATCGGCGCACAGGCGCGTGCCCAGATGAAGGCCAAGATCCTCTACGTCGAACCCGAGTCCTCGAAGGGCGACAAGCCCGAGAAGACAGGGCACTCGTCGTGAGGGGTAGGGCCGGGATAAGTGCGCGTAGGAGATCCTGCTATCGTCCGGTGCCAACTGCGGCATCGCGGGCGCGGGCATCTGAGCTGACGCCTGCTCAATCGCGAGGCTTGATGCCCCACAGCCGCCCCCACATCCGTAACACCAGTCCAGTGCCGAACCGCGGCTGTGCGCCGCGCCGACACAACGAGGTTGCCGTACCTATGCGCCACGCTGAAGGAGCCCGCGGTGAGTGCTGACCCGACGCAGGTGCTCGCCTTCGAGACCGACTGCCACATCTTCGACGGCTGTGGATTCCCGGCTCCCGGCCTGCACTCGTTCCTGTTCGAGCCCCTCTGGGGCGACGGTGACAGCAACGTCTACTTCAACAAGACGATGCTCCTGGCGCTGCTCGGTTCGATCGTCATCGTCGGCTTCTTCTGGGCCGCCTTCCGTAAGCCGAAGGTCGTCCCGGGCAAGCTGCAGATGATCGCCGAGGCGGGCTACGACTTCGTCCGTCGTGGCGTCGTCTACGAGACGATCGGCAAGAAGGAAGGCGAGAAGTACGTTCCTCTGATCGTCTCGCTGTTCTTCTTCGTCTGGATGATGAACCTCTGGTCGATCATCCCGCTCGCCCAGTTCCCGGTCACCGCGATCATCTCGTACCCGCTGGTGCTGGCCCTGATCGTCTATGTCCTGTGGGTCTCGCTGACCTTCAAGCGGCACGGCTTCGTGGGCTTCTTCAAGAACGTCACCGGATACGACAAGTCGCTCGGCCCGGTTCTGCCGCTCGCCATGGTCATCGAGTTCTTCTCGAACCTGCTCGTCCGTCCGTTCACGCACGCGGTGCGACTGTTCGCGAACATGTTCGCGGGCCATACGCTGCTGCTGCTGTTCACGATCGCCAGCTGGTACCTGCTCAACGGCATCGGCATCGCGTACGCGGGCGTCTCGTTCATCATGACGCTCGTCATGACCGCGTTCGAGCTGTTCATCCAGGCCCTGCAGGCCTACGTCTTCGTGCTGCTGACCTGCACCTACATCCAGGGCGCACTGGCCGAGAACCACTGAGCGCCTCCCCTCTCGACCCCGCAGTCGTCCGGTGGCCAACCCCCACCGGTCCGTAAAGAAAAGGAAGAACTGGCATGTCCCAGACCCTTGCCGCTGTCTCCGGCTCGCTCGGCTCGATCGGTTACGGCCTCGCGGCCATCGGCCCCGGCGTCGGCGTCGGCATCATCTTCGGTAACGGCACCCAGGCCCTCGCCCGTCAGCCTGAGGCCGCCGGTCTGATCCGCGCCAACCAGATCCTCGGCTTCGCCTTCTGTGAGGCGCTCGCCCTCATCGGTCTGGTCATGCCGTTCGTCTACGGCAAGTGATCTTCGGATCCACGACAGCCCACTAGACGAAAGGCACTGACATGAGCCAGCTGCTCATTCTGGCGGCCGAGGAGACGGAAAACCCCCTCGTCCCGCCGATCCCCGAGCTTGTCATCGGCCTGCTCGCCTTCGTCATCGTCTTCGGCTTCCTGGCCTGGAAGCTTCTCCCGAACATCAACAAGGTTCTGGAGCAGCGTCGTGAGGCCATCGAGGGCGGTATCGAAAAGGCCGAGGCCGCTCAGACCGAGGCCCAGAGCGTTCTTGAGCAGTACAAGGCTCAGCTCGCCGAGGCCCGTCACGAGGCCGCGCGCCTGCGCCAGGAGGCACAGGAGCAGGGCGCCACGCTCATCACCGAGATGCGCGCGGAAGGCCAGCGGCAGCGCGAAGAGATCATCGCCGCCGGTCACACGCAGATCGAGGCCGACCGCAAGGCCGCGTCTCAGGCGCTGCGTCAGGACGTCGGCCACCTGGCCACCGACCTGGCCGGCAAGCTGGTCGGCGAGTCCCTCGAGGACCACGCCCGCCAGAGCCGCGTCATCGACCGTTTCCTCTCCGAGCTTGAGGAGAAGGCCGAGGCGGCTCGATGACTGCGCACGGAGCGAGCCGCGAGGCAACCGCAGCCGCACGTGAGCGTCTCGACGCGCTGACGGACTCCACGTCCGTGGACGCGGCGCAGCTCGCCGACGAGCTGGCCGCGGTCACCGCGCTGCTCCACCGCGAGGTGTCGCTGCGTCGGGTCCTCACCGACCCGGCGCAGCCCGGCGAGGCCAAGGCCGAGCTGGTCCAGCGCCTGCTCGGCGCCCAGGTGAGCGGTACGACCGCGGACCTGGTCACCGGCATGGTGCGTTCCCGCTGGTCGCAGCCCCGCGACCTGGTGGACGCGCTCGAGGAGATCGCCGCGACCGCCGACCTCACGGCGGCCCAGCGTGCGGGTGCGCTCGACGATGTCGAGGACGAACTGTTCCGCTTCGGCCGGATCGTCTCCTCGAACACCGAGCTGCGCGCCGCGCTGACCGACCGCGCCGCCACCACGGCGGCCAAGAGCCAGCTGCTGCGCAGCCTGCTCGGCGGCCGGGCCAACGTGACGACCGAGCGTCTCGTGACGCGCCTTGTGACCGCGCCGCGCGGACGTAGCCTGGAAGCGGGACTCGAGTCCCTGTCCAAGCTCGCCGCCGAGCGCCGCAACCGCATGGTCGCCGTGGTCACCTCGGCGGTGCCGCTGAGTGACGGCCAGAAGCAGCGCCTCGGCGCCGCGCTGGCGAAGCTCTACGGCCGCCCGATGCACCTGAACCTCGACGTGGACCCCGATGTCCTCGGCGGGATCCGGGTGCAGGTCGGTGACGAGGTCATCAACGGTTCGATCGCGGACCGTCTCGAGGACGCCACTCGCCGCATGGCGAGCTAGCAAGCCCATCAGCAGAACGCAAGGACGGCCCATGTTGGGCCGTGCAGAGGATTCACCTCTCATAGGGGGGAGTCCCCATCCCCCCAAAGTGAAACTTCGGGCCCAACAAGGAGAGCAGGGAACCCAGATGGCGGAGCTCACGATCCGGCCGGAGGAGATCCGGGATGCGCTGGAGAACTTTGTCCAGTCGTACAAGCCGGACGCGGCCTCGCGCGAGGAGGTCGGTACGGTCACCGTTGCCGGCGACGGTATCGCCAAGATCGAGGGTCTTCCCTCGGCCATGGCGAACGAGCTGCTGAAGTTCGAGGACGGAACCCTCGGTCTCGCGCTGAACCTGGAAGAGCGCGAGATCGGTGCGGTCGTCCTCGGCGAGTTCAGCGGTATCGAGGAGGGCCAGCCGGTGCAGCGCACCGGTGAGGTGCTGTCCGTCGCCGTGGGCGAGGGTTACCTCGGCCGCGTCGTCGACCCGCTCGGCAACCCGATCGACGGCCTCGGCGACATCGAGACCACCGGCCGCCGCGCCCTCGAGCTGCAGGCCCCGGGCGTCATGATCCGCAAGTCGGTCCACGAGCCGATGGAGACGGGCTACAAGGCCGTCGACGCGATGACCCCGATCGGCCGTGGCCAGCGTCAGCTGATCATCGGTGACCGTCAGACCGGCAAGACCGCGCTGGCTGTCGACACGATCATCAACCAGCGCGACAACTGGCGCTCGGGCGACACGAAGAAGCAGGTCCGCTGCATCTACGTCGCCATCGGTCAGAAGGGTTCCACCATCGCCTCCGTGCGTGGTGCGCTCGAAGAGGCCGGCGCCCTGGAGTACACGACCATCGTCGCCGCCCCGGCGTCCGACCCGGCCGGCTTCAAGTACCTGGCGCCGTACACCGGTTCGGCCATCGGTCAGCAGTGGATGTACGAGGGCAAGCACGTCCTCATCATCTTCGACGACCTCTCGAAGCAGGCCGACGCCTACCGCGCCGTGTCCCTGCTGCTCCGCCGCCCGCCGGGGCGCGAGGCCTACCCCGGTGACGTCTTCTACCTGCACTCCCGTCTGCTGGAGCGCTGCGCGAAGCTCTCCGACGACCTGGGCGCCGGTTCGATGACGGGTCTGCCGATCGTCGAGACCAAGGCGAACGACGTGTCGGCGTTCATCCCGACCAACGTCATCTCCATCACCGACGGCCAGTGCTTCCTGGAGTCCGACCTGTTCAACGCCGGCCAGCGTCCGGCCCTGAACGTCGGTATCTCGGTCTCCCGCGTCGGTGGCTCCGCCCAGCACAAGGCGATGAAGCAGGTCTCCGGCCGGCTTCGCCTCGACCTGGCCCAGTACCGCGAGCTGGAGGCGTTCGCCGCCTTCGGTTCCGACCTGGACGCCGCGTCGAAGTCGCAGCTGGAGCGCGGTCAGCGTCTGGTCGAGCTGCTCAAGCAGGCTCAGTACCAGCCGATGCCGACCGAGGACCAGGTCGTCTCCGTCTGGGCCGGTACCACCGGCAAGATGGACGACGTGCCGGTCGTCGACGTCCGCCGCTTCGAGAAGGAGCTCCTGGAGTACCTGCACCGCAAGGAGCAGGGCCTCATGACCTCCATCAAGGAGGGCGGCAAGATGTCGGACGACACCCTCACCGCCGTCGCTGACTCCATCGCGGACTTCAAGAAGCAGTTCGAGACCTCGGACGGGAAGCTTCTCGGCGAGGACGCTCCGGCCGCGGCCAAGTGACGTAAGGAAGGGACCTGACTCATGGGAGCCCAGCTCCGGGTCTACAAGCGTCGCATCCGATCCGTCACCGCGACCAAGAAGATCACCAAGGCGATGGAGATGATCGCCGCCTCGCGTGTCGTCAAGGCGCAGCGCAAGGTGGCGGCCTCCGCGCCGTACGCGACCGAGCTCACCCGCGCGGTCACGGCGGTCGGTACCGGTTCGAACACCAAGCACCCGCTGACCACCGAGGCGGAGACGGCGACCCGTGCCGCGGTGCTGCTCCTCACGAGCGACCGCGGACTGGCCGGCGCCTTCAACGCCAACGCCATCAAGGCCGCCGAGCAGTTGACGGCGCGCCTCGAGGCCGAGGGCAAGGAGGTCGACACGTTCATCGTCGGCCGCCGCGGTCTGGCCCACTACAACTTCCGCGAGCGCAAGGTCGTGGAGTCGTGGTCGGGATTCACCGATGAGCCCACGTACGCGGACGCGAAGAAGGTTGCGGGTCCGCTCATCGAGGCCATCGAGAAGGAGACGGCGGACGGCGGCGTGGACGAACTCCACATCGTCTACACCGAGTTCGTCTCGATGATGACGCAGTCGGCCATCGACGGCCGCCTGTTGCCGCTTCGCCTCGAAGAGGTCGCGGAGGAAGCGCCGAAGGGCGAGATCCTCCCGCTGTTCGAGTTCGAACCGTCGGCGGAGGACGTCCTCGACGCCCTGCTGCCGCGCTACGTCGAGAGCCGTATCTACAACGCGCTGCTCCAGTCGGCTGCTTCCAAGCATGCCGCCACGCGCCGCGCGATGAAGTCGGCGACCGACAACGCGGGAGACCTGATCACCACGCTCTCCCGACTTGCCAATGCGGCCCGCCAGGCCGAAATCACCCAGGAAATCAGCGAGATCGTCGGTGGCTCCGCAGCCCTTGCCGACGCGACCGCGGGGAGTGACAAGTAATGACGACGACTTCTGAGACGGCCGTTGCCACGGGCCGCGTCGCCCGGGTCATCGGCCCGGTCGTCGACGTGGAGTTCCCCGTCGACGCGATGCCGGACATCTACAACGCCCTTCACGTCGAGGTGGCCGACCCGGCCAACGCCGGCGAGAAGAAGACGCTGACCCTGGAAGTCGCCCAGCACCTGGGTGACGGCCTGGTCCGCACGATCTCCATGCAGCCCACCGACGGTCTGGTCCGCCAGGCCGCGGTCACCGACACCGGAGCGGGCATCACCGTCCCGGTCGGTGACTTCACCAAGGGCAAGGTGTTCAACACCCTCGGTGAGGTGCTGAACTCCGACGAGACGTACTCGGGCGAGCGCTGGTCCATCCACCGCAAGGCCCCGCGCTTCGACGAGCTCGAGTCGAAGACCGAGATGTTCGAGACCGGCGTCAAGGTCATCGACCTTCTCACCCCGTACGTCAAGGGTGGAAAGATCGGTCTGTTCGGTGGTGCCGGTGTCGGCAAGACGGTGCTCATCCAGGAGATGATCTACCGCGTCGCCAACAACCACGACGGTGTCTCCGTGTTCGCCGGTGTCGGCGAGCGCACCCGTGAGGGCAACGACCTCATCGAGGAGATGTCCGAGTCGGGCGTCATCGACAAGACCGCGCTTGTCTTCGGTCAGATGGACGAGCCCCCGGGCACCCGTCTGCGCGTGGCCCTCGCGGGTCTGACCATGGCGGAGTACTTCCGCGATGTGCAGAAGCAGGACGTGCTGTTCTTCATCGACAACATCTTCCGCTTCACGCAGGCCGGTTCCGAGGTCTCGACCCTGCTCGGCCGTATGCCCTCCGCGGTGGGCTACCAGCCGAACCTGGCCGACGAGATGGGCCTCCTCCAGGAGCGCATCACCTCGACGCGTGGTCACTCGATCACCTCGATGCAGGCGATCTACGTCCCCGCGGACGACCTGACCGACCCGGCCCCGGCCACCACGTTCGCCCACCTCGACGCGACGACGGTTCTCTCCCGTCCGATCTCCGAGAAGGGCATCTACCCGGCCGTGGACCCGCTGGACTCCACGTCCCGCATCCTGGACCCGCGCTACATCGCGGCGGACCACTACGCCGCCGCCATGCGGGTGAAGTCGGTCCTCCAGAAGTACAAGGACCTCCAGGACATCATCGCGATCCTCGGTATCGACGAGCTGGGCGAAGAGGACAAGCTCACCGTCCACCGTGCCCGTCGCGTGGAGCGCTTCCTGTCCCAGAACACCCACGTCGCCAAGCAGTTCACCGGCGTCGACGGGTCGGACGTCCCGCTGGACGAGTCGATCACGGCCTTCAACGCGATCATCGACGGCGAGTACGACCACTTCCCGGAGCAGGCGTTCTTCCTGTGCGGTGGCATCGAGGACCTCAAGGCCAACGCCAAGGAACTCGGCGTCTCCTGAACCTCGCGTTCTGAATGAGGGGGGCGTGGCCGCGCCTCGCGGGGTGCGGTCCGTCCCCCCTTGTTCGCCTACTAGACTTTGACCCAACACCCGGCAGCAACGCCGGGTGGTGACCCGAGGAGCCCACCTTGGCTGCTGAGCTGCACGTCGAGCTCGTCGCCGCGGACCGTAGTGTCTGGTCCGGCGAGGCCACCCTGGTCGTCGCGCGTACCGCGTCCGGCGACATCGGCGTCATGCCCGGTCACCAGCCGCTTCTCGGTGTGCTGGAGTCGGGCCCGGTGACCATTCGTACGAGCGATGGCGGAACGGTCATCGCCGCGGTGCACGGGGGTTTCATCTCGTTCGCCGACAACAAGCTGTCGCTGCTGGCCGAGATCGCCGAGCTGTCGGACGAGATCGATGTCCAGCGTGCGGAGCGGGCGCTCGAGCGCGCGAAGTCGGACGCCGACGCGTCCGCCGAGCGTCGCGCGGATGTCCGCCTGCGTGCGGTGTCGACGCGCTGACGACCGTGCGACCCCAGGCCCTTAGGCGCTGGGGCCGCACTGTGTGAAGCTTTGCCTCAGCCGCGGCTGGGACCGGATCACTCCGGCCCTGGCCGCGGCTGAGGCGAATCCGGAAGTTTTTTCTTTTCCGTTACCTAGGAGACGAGGAGGTCGGTGTCGATGGTCCTCGCTCTGACTGTGTGCGGATTGGTAGTGGCGCTTGTCGTGGTGGGGCTGTTCGTCTTCGGCCTCCGCCGCCGGCTGATCCAGCGTTCCGGCGGAACGTTCGACTGCAGCCTGCGCTGGGACGTCCCCGAGAAGGGCGACGCCGGCGGCAAGGGCTGGAGCTACGGAGTCGCCCGCTACAACGGCGACCGCGTCGAGTGGTACCGCGTCTTCTCCTACGCCCCCCGGCCGCGCCGCGTTCTCGAACGCTCGGCGATCGAGGTGGCCGGCCGCCGTGCCGCCGAGGGCGAGGAGGAACTCGCGCTGCTCTCCGACGCGATCATCCTGACCTGTCTCCATCGCGGTACGCGTCTCGAACTGGCGATGACCGAGGACGCGCTCACCGGTTTCCTCGCGTGGCTGGAGGCGGCCCCGCCCGGCCAGCGCGTGAACGTGGCCTGACCCGTACCCGGCCGGCCGCTCGGGGCCGAGAAAAAGAGCCGCGGACAGACCCGGAGGTCTGCCCGCGGCATTCGTGCGTGGTGGTGCGGAAGGTCAGCTCAGGCCGCTGTTGATGGCGCTGACGAGTTCACCGTTGCTGGTGTCGCCGCTGAACTCCCAGAAGAAGGCGCCGCCCAGACCCTGGGTCTTGGCCCACGACATCTTGCCGGCGATGGTGGACGGGGTGTCGTACGACCACCAGTTGCTGCCGCAGTGGGCGTACGCCGTGCCGGCGATGGTGCCGGTGACGGGGCAGGACGTCTTGAGGACCTTGTAGTCCTCGTTGCCCGGCTCGTACGTGCCCGGTGCGGGTCCGGTGGCGGTGCCGCCGGGGGCGTCCTGGGTGACACCGGTCCAGCCGCGCCCGTAGAAGCCGATGCCGATCAGCAGCTTGCTCGCCGGCACCCCCTTGGACTTGAACTTGGCGATCGCGTCGGCGGTGGTGAACCCGGCCTGCGGGATGCCGCTGTACGAGGTGAGCGGGGAGTGCGGGGCGGTCGGGCCGTCCGCGTCGAACGCGCCGAAGAAGTCGTACGTCATCACGTTGTACCAGTCGACGTACTGCGCGGCGCCCGCGTAGTCGGCGGCGTCGACCTTTCCGCCCGAGGTGCCGTCGGCCGTGGTGGCGGCGGTGACCAGGTTGTTCGTGCCGAACTTGGCGCGCAGCGCCTGCATGACGTTCTTGTACGCCGCGGCACCGCTGGTGTCGCAGGTCAGGCCACAGGCGTTCGGGTACTCCCAGTCGATGTCGATGCCGTCGAAGACATCGGCCCAGCGCGGGTCCTCGACCAGGTCGTAGCAGGACTGCGCGAAGGCCGCCGGGTTCTTGGCCGCCTCACCGAAGCCGCCGGACCAGGTCCAGCCGCCGAAGGACCACAGCACCTTGAGGTTCGGGTACTTGGCCTTCAGCTCACGCAGCTGGTTGAAGTTGCCACGCAGCGGTTGGTCCCAGGTGTCGGCGACGCCGCTGACCGACTGGTCGGCGGTGAAGGCCTTGTCGTAGTCGGCGTAGGAGTCGCCGATCGCGCACTTGCCGCCGGTGACGTTGCCGAAGGCGTAGTTGATGTGCGTGATCTTCGCGGCCGAGCCGGACGTCACCAGGTTCTTGACGTTGTAGTTGCGGCCGTAGATGCCCCACTCGGTGAAGTAGCCGAGCTTGACGGCGTTGCCGGTGGGCGGGGGAGTGGTGCCGCCGCCGGTGGTGCGCACGGAGACCGCGCCGCTGACCGGACCGGTCTGGTCGGCGGTGTCACGGGCCTGGACCGTGTACGAGTAGTCGGTGCCGGCGGTGAGGCCGGTGTCCGTGTACGAGGTGGTCGTCACGGTCGCGACCTTGGTGCCGCCGCGCAGGACGTCGTAGTTCTTGACGCCCTTGTCGTCGGTGGCCGCGCTCCAGGAGAGCTTCACCGAGGTGTCGGTGACGCCCGACGAGGTGGGTGTGCCGGGCGCGGAGGGCGCGCTGTCGCCGGGGACCGTGGTGCCGCCGTCACAACTGCCGCCGTTGAGCGTGCAGTTGGTGGGGGAACCGGAGCCGGCGCCGTTGAAGCCGAAGGAGAGGGACGCGCCCGCGGCGAGGGTGCCGTTGTAGGACTTGTTCTTGGCGGTCCAGTGGTTGCCGGAGTGGGTGACGTCCGCGTCCCACGCCGAGGTGACGGACGTGCCGGTGGGGAAGTCCCACTCGATGGCCCACGAACTGATGGCCGCGGTGCCGGTGTTCTTGACGGTCCACTGGCCGCCGAACCCCGTACCCCAGTCCTGGGTCTTGGTGTACGTCGCGGTGGCGCTGGTGGCCGCCTGTGCGGGACCCGCGAGGCCGACGAGTGCGGCGAGGGGGAGGAGCAGGGTGGTGAGCCCCGCCACGGTTCTGTGTCTGGCTCTCTGCCGGAAGCGCATGATGCCTCTCCTCTTTCGTCTGGTGCCTCCGGGGCGCCGTGACGAGCGGGGGGACCGCGACCGTGCTCAGCCCGGTGGGCGTGCGCGCGCTCGCGCTCCCGCCGCCCTCGCGCCCCCTCGGCCGGGGGTGTCGTGGGCATGGCTAAGCGCAGTGCGGCGAGAATAGAAAGGTCTGGACCACGGGTCAATAGGTCTGGACCAGTGCAATGTGGCGGGGGTGATCACTCAACTCCCTTGAAAGGGCGGCCGCTTGGACCCGGCTCCGGCATCCGGTGGGCCCGGCAGGCGGGCTGACGTGCACGCTCGGCCGTCCGGGGCCGCCGGGCGGTGCCGCGACGCGCGGGCGCCGCGGGCCTGCCCTCGGCCGGCAAAAAACTCCGGGCGGCTCTGCGTCGGGGGTCGCCGACGGCCCCTCGCCGTCCTTGTGGGCGAGGGGTGCTGCGCGGACCGGCTGCGGGTTCTAGCGCTCCCCGCCCGGCACCCACAGGACGTCACCGGTGTCCTTGTTGGCCGTGCGCGCCAGGATGAACAGGAGGTCGGAGAGGCGGTTGAGGTACGTGGCGGTGAGCGGGTTCATCGCCTCGCCGTGGACCTCCAGCGCCGACCAGGTGGAACGCTCGGCGCGGCGGACGACCGTGCACGCCTGGTGCAGGAGGGCGGCGCCCGCGGTGCCGCCGGGCAGGATGAAGGAGCGGAGCTTCTCCAGCCGCTCGTTGAAGCGGTCGCAGTCCGCCTCCAGCTTGTCGACGTAGAACTGCTCCACGCGCAGCGGCGGGAACTGCGGGTCCTCGACCACCGGCGTCGAGAGGTCCGCGCCCACGTCGAACAGGTCGTTCTGGACGCGGGTGAGGACCTCGACGACCTCCGTCTCCAGGCCGCCCAGTGCGATGGCCGTGCCGATCACCGCGTTCGCCTCGTTGGCGTCGGCGTACGCCGAGATCCGCAGGTCGGTCTTGGCAACCCTGCTCATGTCACCGAGGGCGGTGGTGCCCTGGTCGCCGGTCCGGGTGTAGATGCGCGTCAGATTGACCATGAGGCCAGCCTAGTTATGCCCCCGCCCTGCGGAAGACGCGTGTGCCCACTGTCACGGCGAGAGCGGCGAAGCCCAGGGCCACCAGGACGCCGTACAGCATGTGCGCCGTGGCGTAGGAGCTGACGTACGCGTCCCGGACCGCGTCGACCAGATAGCGGAACGGCATGAAGTGCGAGAGCACGTCCAGCCAGCCGGGGGCGAGGGCCATCGGCAGCATCAGGCCGGACAGCAGCATGGACGGCATGGTCAGCGCGTTCACGGCGGGTCCGAACTCCTGCGGCGTGCTGACCTTCAGGGCGAGGGCGTACGACAGTGAGGCGAGCGAGACGGTCAGCAGGGCGACGAAGGCGAAGCCGATCAGGATGCCGGCGAGCGGGGCGCGCAGTCCCATCACCAGGGCCGCCAGGACCAGCAGCACCGCCTGGAGGACGAAGACGGCGGCGTCGCGCAGCACCCGGCCGAGCAGCAGCGCGAGACGGCTCACGGGGGTGACCCGCATCCGTTCCACGATGCCCAGGTTCTTCTCGATGATGATCGTGAAACCGGCGAACGCGGCGCCGAACAGTCCGAGTTGGAGCAGCAGGCCGGGGACGAGAACCTGCCAGGAGGTGCCTCGGGAGGCGAGGGGCAGGCCAGTCAGGAGCGGTCCGAAGAAGAGCAGGTACAGCAACGGCATCAGGGCGCCGAAGAGCATCGCGAAGCGGGAGCGCAGGGTCTGGCGGGCGTAGCGCCCGAAGATCAGCGCGGTGTCCTGGAGAAGCATCGGTCCTCGGTCCCTTTCGACGGGTCGGTCGGCTGCGGGGCGGTGTCAGACGGCCACGGGTGCGGTGTCGGCCGGTTCGGGGCCGCGTCCGGTGATGGCGAGGAACGTGTCCTGGAGGGTCGCGTCGGGGGAGCCGCCGTGCGCCCGCTTCAGCGCGCCGGGCGTGCCGTCGGCGACCACCACGCCCCGGTCGACGATCACCAGTCGGTCGGCGAGCGCGTCCGCCTCGTCGAGGTAGTGGGTGGTGAGGAAGACCGTGGTGCCGTGGGTGTCGCGCAGCCGGCGCACGAGGTCCCAGAGGTCGGCGCGGCTGCCGGGGTCGAGCCCGGTCGTCGGTTCGTCGAGGAAGAGCACCACGGGCCGGTGGGTGAGGCCGAGCGCGATGTCCAGACGGCGTCGCCGGCCGCCGGAGAGCGTGCCGACGCGGCGGTCCATGAGACCGGTGAGGCCGAGTTCGTGGGCCAGTTCGTCGGCGCGCTCGACCGCCCGCGCCCTGGGCAGCCGGTACAGCCGCCCCTGGGTGACCAGCTCCTCCCGCACGGTGACGTGCGGGTCGACGCCGCCCGACTGGGCCACGTAGCCGCAGGCGCGGCGCACGCCCGCCGGGTCGCCGGCGAGGTCGCAGCCCGCGACGGTCGCCGCGCCGCCGGTGGGGGCGAGCAGGGTGGTGAGCATCCGGAGCGTGGTGGTCTTGCCGGCGCCGTTGGGTCCGAGGAGGCCGAGGATCTCGCCGGGCCGCACGGTGAGGTCGATGCCGCGCACCGCCTCCACCGGCCCCCGTTTGGTCGCGAAGGTGCGGGCCAGTCCGGCCGTACTGATGATTGCCATGCCATCAGAAAAACAGAGTCCCTCAAATTTTGCAATGACTCCAAAATTTCAGCGGAACCAGCGAAAGTTAGGATGCGGACATGGCGGAAGGGCTCAGGGAGCGCAAGAAACGGCAGACGCGGCAGTACATCTCCGATGTCGCCACGGGCCTGTTCCTGGAACGGGGCTTCGACGCGGTGACCGTCGCGGAGATCGCGGACGCCGCGGACGTCTCCGTGAACACCGTCTACAACTACTTCCCGGCCAAGGAGGACCTCTTCCTCGACCGCTCGCGGGGCGTCGTCGACCGCCTCGCCGGCTGGGTGCGCGGCCGGGCGAAGGGTGAGTCGGCCGCCGCCGCGGTCCTGCGTGAACTGCGCGACGAGGTCCAGGCGGTCTCCCCGCGGCTCGGTCTGATGACCGGGTACGCCCGTTTCATGGAGGTCATCCAGGACGCGGCCGCGCTCCGCTCGCGACTGTGGGCCATCGGCCAGGAGATCCTCGTCAACCTGGAGGAGGCGCTGCGCGAGGAAGTGGCCGCGCCCCCCGGGGATCCGCTGCCGGGCCTCGTCGCGGGCCAGATCAACTGGGTGCACCAGACCGTCATGTCGGTCATCGGCCGGGAGATGATGGCCGGCCGCAATCCGGACGAAGTGTCACGCGAGGTGCTTCTGCTCCTCGACGACATGGAGGACCTGTTGAGCCCCAAGGTGCTCAACTACGCCGTACGGGCGGTCGAATGAGCCGTGCCGGTGTGATGTCCGTCAGATGAGACGTGACGCGCGTTACTTACCGGTCACACAGGCGCACACGGACGCTAGGGTCCGCCGGAGAGCAACTCATTCAGCGTGTTAAGGGAGTCGGAGTGGCACGGAAGCTCGCCGTCATCGGAGCCGGACTCATGGGGTCCGGCATCGCTCAGGTCTCCGCGCAGGCGGGCTGGGACGTGGTCCTGCGCGATGTCACCGACGAGGCGCTCGGCCGTGGCCTCGACGGGATCAAGACCTCGTACGACAAGTTCGTCGGCAAGGGCAAGCTGGAGGCGGCCGACGCCGAGGCGGCGCTCGCGCGCATCACCGCGACCACCGACCTGGAGGCGGCGTCCGACGCGGACATCGTCGTCGAGGCCGTCTTCGAGAAGCTCGAGGTCAAGCACGAGATCTTCCGGGCCCTCGACAAGATCGTGCGCCCCGACACCGTGCTCGCCTCGAACACCTCCGCGATCCCGATCACCAAGATCGCGGCGGCCACCGAGCGCCCGGAGCGCGTCGTCGGCGTGCACTTCTTCTCGCCCGTGCCGATGATGCAGCTCGTCGAACTGGTCCGCGGCTACAAGACGAGCGACGAAACGCTCGCCACCGCACGGGAGTTCAGCGAGTCCGTCGGCAAGACCTGCATCGTCGTCAACCGCGACGTCGCCGGCTTCGTGACCACCCGTCTCATCTCGGCCCTCGTCGTCGAGGCGACCAAGCTGTACGAGTCCGGCGTGGCCACCGCCGAGGACATCGACCTCGCCTGCCGGCTGGGCTTCGGCCACGCGATGGGACCCCTCGCCACCGCCGACCTCACCGGCGTCGACATCCTGCTGCACGCCACCGGCAACATCTACACCGAGACCCAGGACGAGAAGTTCGCGCCGCCCGAGCTGATGCGCCGGATGGTTGACGCCGGTGACATCGGGCGCAAGAGCGGGCAGGGCTTCTACAAGCACTGAACGATCACCGCGGCGACGGACGACCCCGTCGCCGCGTTCGGCACGGAAACCGCACGCGCCTCTCGGGTGTCACCCCATGAGGTGAATTCGGTATCGGTTCGCTTACAGACGGCAACCTCTGCGGCCCTCAGGCAGTCAGACGGTGCACAAGATACAGACGTGAAGACGCGGTAACAGACACACGCGGAGTTTCGAGACGCATTCTCGGGGAGCGCATATGTACATCAGGGGCGACCACGCCGAGCTGGTCGTCGGGGGCCGCCTCGACGTACGCAGCGCGGCGGACGCCCGCACGGTCCTGCACTCGGCCGTCGACGACGGAGCCGGCGACCTCGTGCTGGACCTGTCCGAGCTGGACTCCTGGGACGCCACCGGCCTCGGTGTCATCATGGGGGCCCACCGACGCGCCGGGCGGTGCGGCAGACGGCTCGTGCTGCGCGGTGTCCCACCGCAGATGCAGCGCCTGCTGGTGGCCACCCGGCTGCACCGCATCCTGGCGATCGAGGGCGGTATCGGGGTCGAGTCCCTGCCCCGCGTCTGACCCGTGCGAGCACCTCACCGCGCCGCGTAAGCGACCGCGTCCGCGCCCTGACCGGCGCGGGAAACGCACCACGTGCACAATCCTCACGAAGCTGTGACGGTTCGGACGGCGCGGTACCCCGCCTGTTCGTAGATACTGTGCGAAGGTTTAGGGTTCGGCTGCCCGCCGCCTGAAACCCTACGAGCGGGCACCGGACCAGAAGCGACAGCGCGGTGTGCAGCACGGCCGGGAGGGCTTGGCACACGACGCTTTTGGGGGGCTTGGAACATGGACCCGACCAACCGGGGACCCGAAGAGTACGGCCATGACGACGACGGCCAGGCGCCTCGCCCGCGCCCGCCGCGCGACCCGCTCGCCACCGACCTGGGCCAGCACGCACCCGCGCTCGTCCGCACGGTCCAGCTCGTCTCGGGCGACTTCCTGCTCACGGTCAACCCCGTCGACGGCAGCGAGATCGAGAACTGCCCGCCGCACGAGCGACCGCAGCCGCCCGTGAAGCACGGCGCCGCCGCACGCGCCGAACTGGCCCGCGCGGCCCGCCCGCCCGTACCGCCCGGCCCCGCGCAGCCCCGGCTGCCCCTCCTGGAACGCCAGGAAGAACGCGAGCGGCTCGTACGCCTCCTCGCCCGCGGCCGTTCCATACGGCTGACCGGACCCTCCGGATCCGGCCGTACCGTCCTCCTCGACGCCGTCGCCGACGACTGCGCGGACCTCGCCCCCGACGGCGTCGTCCGCCTCTGCGGCTACCGGCGCACCGCGGCCGACCTGCTCCACGACCTCTTCGCGGCCGTCCACGACGCCCCGCTGCACCGCCCCGACCGCGACGAACTGCTCCGCCTCGTCCGCGACGTCGGCGCCGTCGTCGTCATCGACGACATCGAGATCGGCGGCAGCGCCCTCGACGAACTCCTCGACGCCACCCCCGAGTGCGCCTTCGTCGTCGCCGCCACCCCCGACGTGCCGGCACCCTCCGGCGAGGCACTCCTCGAAGAGGTCGTCCTCGGCGGACTCGACCGCAGTGGCGGCCTCGAACTCCTCGAACGCTCCGTCGGACGCGTGCTGACCGAGGAGGAGTCGAACTGGGCGGGTGACCTCTGGTTCGAGTCCGAGGGACTGCCCCTGCGCTTCATGCAGGCCGGCGCCCTGCTGCGGCAGCGCGACCGGCTGCAGGCCGGCGAGGACGCCCTCGACGAGTACGGGGTCTTCCAGCAGGTCCCGGACGACGCGCCCCTCGAGGCCGTCGACGGCCACGACGTGCCGCTGCCCTCCCTCGCCGAAGGCGCCGCACCCGCAGCGCTGCTCGCGTCCCGGCTCAGTGAGTCTGCGCGCGCCACACTGCGCTTCGCCGTCGCGCTCGGCGGCGAGGTGCCCCACCAGGCGCACCTGCCCGCCCTCGTGGGCGACACCCACGCCGATGCCGCGCTCGCCGAACTGGCCGGCTGCGCGCTGATCTCCCCGGTCGGCTCCCGCTACCGGCTCGCCGCCGGCGTGCAGGCGCAGCTGGAGGCCTCCGGCTACGCGGACGCCCTGGACGAGCAGGCCCGCGCCGCCGCCCAGCACTACACCTGGTGGGCCGGACACCCCTCGGTCACCCCGGAGCGGGTCTGCGCCGAGGCCGACGCCGTGCTCGCCGCGCTCACCGCTCTCGTGCCCGGCACCACCGCCCCGCTCGACGACGAGGACGAGAGCCCCGCCGTCCGGCTGGCCCGCACGGCCGGACCCGCTTTCGCCGCCGGGCTGCACTGGAGCGCCTGGGAACGCGCCCTGCGCTCCGGCGCCGAGGCGTCCCGGCTCTCCGGCGAGGTCGGGGAACAGGCCTACTTCCACCACGAGTTGGGCATTCTCGCGCTCTGCGGCGGCCAGCTGGACCGGGCCCGTGCCGAGCTGGAGGCGTCCATAGGCCTGCGCGGCGCCCTGGCCGACAAGCGCGGCACCACCGCGGGCCGCCGCGCCCTCGCCCTGGTCGCCGACCGCTCGGGAACCCCGTACGCCATCGGCGGACGCACCGCGGCGGAGGAGGTGCCGGACGCGCGGCACGAGGAGTCGATGTCGCCGCCCGGCGGCGTCCCGGCGCCCTTCCCGACGGTCGTCGACACCTCGGGCGGCGCCGTGACGGTGCTCGCCCACCCCGCCGGGGACTTCCCCGCCGAGAAGCGGCAGAGCGTCACCGGGCGCCTCGTCACCGGCACCCGGCGCAACCTGGTCGCCGCGGGCGCCGGCGCGCTCCTCGTCGCCGTCCTCGGCACGGTGGTCACCCTCGGCGCGACCTCGAACCACGACAGCGACACCCCGTCCGAGAAGGTCGGCGTCAACCCGTCGGCCAGTCAGGGCAGCGAGGACGACAGCCTCGGCGCCGACAAGGCGAAGAAGGCCGGCGACTCCAGTCCCACCGCCGGCACCCCGGCCGCGCCCACCGACCCCGGGCCCGACGGCACGTACGGCACGACGGACGATCCGACGCCCACCGCCACGGCCACGCGCGGGCCCTCCGACGACCCGACCGGCACCCACACGTCGGGCAAGCCGTCGAAGTCGCCGACTCCGTCCAAGTCGCCGTCGAAGTCGACCAAGCCGTCGTCCTCCCCGAAGCCGTCGACCAGTACGTCTCCGTCGCCTTCGGACAGCGGCTCCCCGTCTCCCTCGGCGACGGAATCGACCGAGCCGTCCACCTCCGACTCCGCGAGCGGCCCCGTGACGACCGGTGCGCCCGCGAGCACGTCGGCCGGAGTGCCGGAGAGCAGTGGTCCGGCGAGCGGCGTGGCGGGATCGCCGAGCGGCGCGGTGATCTGACCGCGGGCCGTACGACATGAGGGAGGGCCGGGTCCTGTGACGGACCCGGCCCTCCCTCGTCGTGCGTACGGCAGGGGCGCGGGGTGCGGACCGCGAGCCGGCGTGCGGGTCAGAACAGGCGCAGCTTGTCGTCCTCGATGCCCCGCAGGGCGTTGTAGTCCAGGACCGTGCAGCCGATGCCGCGGTCGGTGGCGAGGACGCGGGCCTGCGGCTTGATCTCCTGGGCGGCGAAGATGCCGCGGACCGGCGCGAGGTGCGGGTCGCGGTTCAACAGATCGAGATAGCGCGTGAGTTGCTCGACGCCGTCGATCTCACCGCGCCGCTTGATCTCCACGGCGACCGTCGCGCCGTCGGCGTCCCGGCACAGGATGTCGACCGGGCCGATGGCCGTCATGTACTCGCGGCGGATGAGGGAGTAGCCCTCGCCGAGCGTCTCGATGCGGTCGGCGAGCAGCTCCTGGAGGTGTGCTTCCACGCCGTCCTTGATCAGGCCGGGGTCCACACCGAGTTCGTGTGAGGAGTCGTGGAGGACCTCCTCCATCGTGATGATGAGCTTCTCGCCCGCCTTGTTGACGACGGTCCAGGTGCCTTCCTCGTCGCCGGAGCCCTCCTTCAGCGTGCAGGGCGGAGACATCCAGTTGAGGGGCTTGTAGGCCCGGTCGTCCGCGTGGATCGAGACGCTTCCGTCCGCCTTCACGAGGATGAGGCGCGGGGCCGACGGGAGGTGGGCCGTGAGCCGGCCCGCGTAGTCCACGGAACAGCGGGCAATGACGAGACGCATGGTCGGCAACGCTACTCGACCGGTGGTGGTGCACGCGATTCTCCCGCCCCACTCGCACCATCGATCATCCCGGAAAGCGTGGTTGGTTCCTTTTGTTCCCGCGGTCGCCGGGTTCAGGCCGGGCGGGCGCGGGTGGGCCATCCCATTGATCCTGAAGATTCCGTGTTCGGGGGTGGCTGATTGTCGGCCTACTGGTGGTTCGCTATGTGCCCATTCTCCTGGTGCCGTCACCTGGCGTTGCTTACCGTATAAGCGGGAGGTCGTGACGCGTGTACTCAGCGTGTCTGACATCGCGAACTCCCCATCCCTGTCCGGCAACCCCCGAGGTCTGGGGGTGCGAGAGGAGAACCCATGTCGCTCGACGTCTCACCGGCCCTACTCCAACAGGCCGAGCGAGGCGAGGTCGACGAAGCTGACTTCGTCGACTGCGTCCGGACCTCCCTGCCCTATGCGTGGGAGATGATCAGCTCCCTGGTGGCCCAGCTGAAGGTCGACGGCGGCAACTTCGCCGACAACCAGACGCCCCCGCCGGACGAGCAGGCACGTGGCCAGCTGCTGCGTGCGCTCGCGAGTGACGCGATACGCGGCGCGCTGCAGCGGCACTTCGGGGTGCGGCTGGCCTTCCAGAACTGCCACCGGGTGGCGGTGTTCCCGCTGGACGACGCAGTGGACGACACGCTGGCACGCTTCACCTCGGTTCGCAGTCAACTGCTCAATCAGTCCCCGGAGTTCCGGGACTGCTGATGCGGTGACACCGCTTGGCTTGCCGCTCCGTCCGCGGGAGGTGCTCTGGTACCGGAGCGGCAAGCTCACCGTGTGGCCGGTCCCTCGGACCGGCCGCCGACCGGTCATCCGAGGTTCGGGAGGACCTCGGCCCCGAGTCGGCGTACGTTCTCCTCGGTCGCCGCCAGGTCGCCCGAGCCCTCGACGAGAAGGGCGAACCGCGAGATGCCGGTCCGCTCCGAGGTGGCCGCGAGGCGGTCCGCGCACAGCCGGGGTGTGCCCACCGGGTGCAGCCCGCAGAGCAGTTCGGTGTACGCCACCGGATCGCGCATCGAGCGGGCGCGGCCGTCGATCGTCACATGGGCGTCCAGCCCCTGCTTCAGCCAGCCCGGCATCGCCTTCACGAGTGTCTCCACGGCGTCCGTACGGCGGTCGGCGATCTGGCAGACGCCGGCGGACACATGGGCGGCGGTGTGGATCTCGTCCCCGGAGCGGCCCGCGGCGCGCGCGTGCCTCCTCCACAGCCCGACCATTTCGGCCTTCTCCTCGTCCCCGACGTGCATGCCGAGAAGCATCGGCAGCCCACGCTCGGCGGCGAGCCGCACGCTCGCCGGTGAGGTGCAGGCCACCACGACCTCGGGCCCCGCGGCCTCGCACAGCGCCTCCGACGGGCGCGGTACGACGGGGACTTCACGGAAGGGGAACCGCTCGGAGGCGCTCGCCACGGACGGCTCGCGCAGCCAGCGCATCAGCAGATCGAGAGACTCCGGGAACCCCTGTTCGTACGCCTCCAGGCCCGCTCCGAACACCTCCAGGTCGACCCAGGGGCCGCCGCGGCCGACGCCCAGCGAGAACCGCCCGCCAGACGTCAGGTGCAGCAGCGCGGCCTGTTCGCCGAGCGCCACGGGGTGCGCCGTGGGCAGCACGCTGACGGCGGTGCCGACCCGGATGCGGCTGGTGCGGCCCAGCAGATACGCGGCGAGCGTGACGGCCGACGGGCACGTGCCGTACGGCACGAAGTGGTGTTCGGCCAGCCAGACCGTGTCGAGACCGGCCTCCTCGGCGACCTCGGCCGACCGCACCGCGCGATGCAGGGCCTCTCCCTGGCCCTGTCCCGGGAACTGGGCGGCGAGTACAAAACTTCCTACGTGCATCGAACTTTCCTGCTTCCTCGGCTCCGACAGGGAGCTCCCCCACCCGGCATAACCTCCTGACACGTGCCGAAGTCACGGCCTGGCGGAGAGATTTGCGGATTGTCTGGGAAATGGGCCGTCCGATGGGGCATCTGTGCGGGTTGGCGCTGTACGCGTACCCCTGGGTGCGCCGCGTAGGCTGGACGTGGCCCCTGCTCCCTGTATAGCTCCGTGAGGTGTCCCTTGTCCCCGCGTCGCAACCGTCCGAAGGACGCCGGCTCGTCCGGCGGCAGCGCCGAGGCGGACCCGTCGGACCGCTACGGCGGCTGGCAGTCCACGGAGAGCTGGCAGGGCGAGGAGTGGAGCGTGCGCCATGTGGCGGGCGCGAGCGCGCAGGGCAAGACCTACCGCTGTCCCGGCTGCGACCAGCTGATCCCCTCCGGGATGCCGCACGTGGTGGCCTGGCCGGAGCACTCGGGCGTCGACGAGCGGCGGCACTGGCACAAGGCCTGCTGGAACGCGAAGGACCGCCGCACCTCGCGGGTGCAGCGGTCCCGTAACGCGCCCAGGTTCTAGGCGACTTCAGGTTCCCGTGGGGGCTCGGGGCGTCACACGTCCCGGCGGTCCAGCAGGACGAAGGCGCCGACGATGGCGGCCGCCGTCACTCCGGCGAGCAGGCCGAGCTGCGCGCCGCCGTGGCCGCTCTCCCGGTCGATCTGGAAGATCCGGGCGAGGGCGTTCGGGGCGTTGTACTCCTGCATCTTCTCGCCGAGCGTCCGCATGCTCTCGGACATCATCAGGAACGCCGGCATGATCGCGGGGACCAGCACGACGCCGAGCATCGTGGTGATCGCGCCCGCCGAGTGACGCAGCATCGAGCCCACGGCGAGCGCCAGGACGCCGAGCAGCGACACGTACAGCGCGCCCATCACGACGGTGCCGCCCCACGGCACCGCGGACGGTCCGCTGTGCATCCCCTCGGTGAACAGGCCGACCAGCCCGATCGCGAAGGCCGAGACGACGAAGGCCACCGCGAAGAAGATGATCAGCTTCGCGGCGAACACCCGGTGGCGCTGCGGCGAGGCGGTGAACGTCGTGCGGATCATGCCGGTGCCGTACTCGGACGAGACGACCAGCACGCCCAGCGTGATCAGGCAGATCTGTCCGAGCATCAGGCCGAAGAACGCCGGGATCGTGTACGGCACGTCGCCGAAGTCCTCGTTCGTGGTCTGCGCGGCGACCAGGAAGCCGATGCCGACCACCAGCAGCAGGAAGATCCCGAGCGTCCACAGGGTGGAGCGCACCGACTTGATCTTCGTCCACTCGGAGTTGAGCGCGTGCCCGAGGTGGGTGCGGGTGACGGGGATCGGCGAGGTGTACGACGTGCCGGGCGCCGGCTGCCATGCGGGGGCAGCGGCGCTCTGCTGCGGCATCGGGGGCTGGGGCGTGCTCATCGGGCGTCCTCGGGCTTGGTCAGGTCGGCGGCGGGCGCGGGGGCCGGGGCGGCGGCGGGCGCCGGGGTCCCCGCAGGGGCCTGCGGAGCGGCGTACGGGTTGACGTCCGCGGCGCCCGGGGCGGCCGGGGCGCCGTACGGACCGTGGCCCGCGCCGGGGGCGCCGTGGGCGACGGGAGCGGCGTACGGGCCGGCCTGGGGCTGACCCTGGGGCATCGCGAAGGGCGGCTGCCCGCCGTGCTGGGGCGGCGGCGGGGCGTACCAGCCGGGCTGGCCCTGGCCCGCCACCGGCAGGTGCGGCTGCGGCACGGCGCCCGGCGGGAGCTGCTGCTGGAGCCCGGCCTTCTGGTCGATGGTCGAGCGGTAGTCGACGGCGCCCTGCGTCATCCGCATGTACGCCTCCTCCAGCGAGGCCTGGTGCGGCGACAGCTCCCACAACCGGACGTCGGAGGAGTGCGCCAGGTCGCTGATGCGGGCGAGCGGCAGGCCGGTGATGCGCAGCGCGCCGTCCTGCTCGGGCAGCACCTGGCCGCCGGCCTCGGTCAGCGCGGCGGTCAGCTTCTCGCGCTGCTGCGGCTCGGTGTCCGGGGTGCGCACCCGGGCGAAGTCGGCCGAGTTGTGGGAGATGAAGTCCTTGATGTTCTGGTCGGCGAGCAGCTGGCCGCGGCCGATCACGATGAGGTGGTCGGCGGTCAGCGCCATCTCGCTCATCAGGTGCGAGGAGACGAAGACCGTACGGCCCTCCGCCGCGAGGGACTTCATCAGGTTGCGCACCCAGAGGATGCCCTCGGGGTCCAGTCCGTTGACCGGCTCGTCGAAGAGCAGCACCTGGGGGTCGCCGAGGAGCGCGGCGGCGATGCCGAGGCGCTGGCCCATGCCGAGCGAGAACCCCTTGGAGCGCTTCCTGGCCACGTCCTGCAGACCGACGACGCCGAGCACCTCGTCCACCCGGCGGGCCGGGATGCCCGACAGCTGAGCCAGGCACAGCAGGTGGTTGCGGGCGTGCCGGCCGCCGTGCACGGCCTTGGCGTCGAGGAGCGCGCCTACCTGGCGGGGGGCGTTCGGCAGCTTGCGGTAGGGGAAGCCGCCGATCGTCACCTGCCCGGAGCTGGGGTTGTCGAGACCGAGGATCATCCGCATCGTCGTCGACTTGCCGGAGCCGTTGGGCCCGAGGAAGCCGGTGACGGCACCCGGCCGCACCTGGAAGGAAAGGTTGTACACGGCCGTCTTGGCGCCATAGCGCTTCGTCAGGCCGACTGCCTCGATCATGCTCCGCACCCATCGAAAGGTTCAGGACGGCGGGGCGCACGCCCCCGTAAGGCTTAGGAGGATATCCGGGCCCTGACGGTTCCACTCAAGAGAGAGTAAAACCGTGCTGGTCGGAAGGGCAAAGATCCAGTAGGGACGCCGATTTCGCACGGCTGTCCTGTCAGGTACCCGCCGTCCCTGGTCGGCCGGGAAAAGGGAACCGGCGCTTCCTGGCCGGTGGCCGGATCGTCAGGGGCCCGGCGGCAGCGAGTCCTCCATCGGAGGCAGGTCGTCGTAGAGCCGCAGCTCGGCCGAATCGTCCACGTACGGGAGGAAGTCGGTCTGCGGCAGCACCCAGCCCTCCTCGCCGAAGATCAGCGTGCCGCGCTCGCGCAGCGACCGGTCGGCACCCGCGCCGCGCACCCAGGCCGCCGGGTCCGGACCGAGCAGATCGCGCAGCCGCGCCGAGGCGGAGAGCAGCGAGGCAAGCAGCGCGGACTGGTCGCCGCCGCCCGGCCGGGGCCGCCCGCTCTCCGGGTCGGCGAGCACACCGTGCGCGCTGAAGTAGATGTACGCACCGCCGAGGCGCTCCCCGGAGGGCATCGTCATCGCGAACGCGTCGCCCGGGAGTATCGCCCGCCGGTAGTCCGGGAACTCGGTGTCGTCGACCGCCTTGAGCTGCGTCGAGTCCAGCCAGGTCACCACGAGCGTCGTCTCGGCCGCCCGGTCGACGTACGGCGTCCCCGCGACATAGCCCGCCGGGCTGATGTGCCCCGAGCAGCCGACGCCGATGCCGCGCACCCGCACCGGCACCATCGGCACCGTCGCCGGGATGCCGAGCCGGGTCAGCTTGTGCGCGACCTGCCCGGGGGAGGCGTTCGACCCGACCGCGATCACCGGGTGCCTCCGGCCGGTGCCGACCTGCCCCAGATCGGCGAGGGCCTCGTCGAGGCGCTGCTGCTCCTGTCGCTCCTCCACCCACCACTCGCCGAGCCGCAGCGGCCGCACGTCCAGCTGCAGCAGCTCACCGCCGGTCAGCAGCGACGGCTCGGTGGTGGGCCGGCCGGGATAGGTGAGGGGTTTCTTCGCGGGCACGTCGTCCAGGCCCAGCGCCTCAAGGCTTCGGTCCTTCGTCGTCACGGTGACGCCCTTCGGGGGTGGTCGCGCGAATACCGGCACAGCCTTTCACGCGATGTCTACCCGGGACGGGGCCCGGTCTCCCCGACGAAGCGGGGTTGGTCAGAACCGGCACCGGGAATCATGCCGTCCCCATTGTACGAGGGGACCCGAAGTCGGTTATGGGGGAAGCAAGTTGAGGCTCATGGGACGCGAGGTGCGGTGGCCGGGACGGTCCGCCGACACCCGCACGCATCCGCGCTATCGCACGTCCGTTCGCTGGTGGATCGCGGGCCGCACCGTCCACGCGCTGCTCCTGATGACACTCGGCGCCCTGGCCGGGCTCTCCGTGCTCATCGCGACGGCGTGGACGCTCACCGAGCACTCCCCGCGCTCCATGGCGGACCGGTTCTCGAACGAGGAGGCGCTCCTCGACCTCAGCCTCACCGTGCTGCGCGCCTGCGTCGGCACCGACAACCTCGAACCCGAACCGGACAGCACCGCGCACCAGACGCTCGCCACGGTCGCCTCCCTCACCGGCGCGCTGGTGCCCGCCGTTCTGCTCGGCATCGTCCTGATCAAGATGTTCGCGCTGCGGCCCTTCGTCTGGCGGCGGCGGGCCAGCATCTCGCACGCCTGGACCGCCGACTTCCCGGGCTACTCGCGGAACAACGCCACCAGCGACGACGCGATCATCGCCGTCCGGTTCTACAACCGCTTCGACAACCTCTCGGTCGTCGACCTGCGGGCCCGCGCGCACCTGCGCTACCTCGAACGCTCCCCGCACGACGGCAGCCTCGTCATCTACAAGCAGTGGCTGAAGGTCCTGGACGCGCAGGGCGAGCCGGCCGAGGAGCGCAGCTGGCTCGCGGTGGAACGCGGGGCGCCCTTCACGGTGTGGATACCGGTCGAGGCACCGGTGGGGGAGCTGCCGTTCCGGCGGATCCAGGGCAAGGACCTGGAGGGCTCCCACGGGGTGAAGCTCCTCGTCCGGCTGACCGCGCGGACGGTCGGCCTCGGCACCGAGGTCGCCGACGAGCGCTGGTTCGACCTGGAGGGCGGCGACTTCGAGCTCGGCCGGTTCGTGCCGCTCCAGCCCGACCTCGACAAGGACGTGTGGCACTGGGAGGGCTGGACGGACTTCGACGGCCTCACCGGTTCCCGGCCCGACGACGACAGGACCGGATCCGCGTAGAAGAGCCGTCCGCCGGCGCTTCAGGCCTGCCGTGCGCGGCGCGCGAAGCGGTCCGCCAGCGCGACGACCAGCTCGCGGAGCTCGTCGGGACGCTCGACGACGAACGGCAGGTCGAGCGCGGCGAGCACCGGCGGCAGCCAGTCGAGCCGCTCGGCCCGCAACTCGACCCGCAGCCAGGGCGGACCGTCGGCTTCGGCGGCGGAGGCGGGTTCCCGGGCGGGTGGGGGTGGCTCGCCGCCCGCGAGGGTGGTCACGCTCGCGACACTCGCCGGGAGGCGGGTGCGGATCTGCTCGGCCGTCCCGCGGACGCGCAGCGTCACCTCGTGGCGGTACGCGGCCGTGGCGAACCCCGACAGCACCCGCTGCGCCGGATCGGGGCCCTCGACCGCCTCGAACGACCCGGGCAGGAGGCGCGCGTCGGCGACACGGTCCAGCCGGAGGGTCCGGTCCTCACCGATCCCGGGGTCCCGGCCGGTGACGTACCACCGGCCCGCGTGCGCCACGACCCCCTGCGGGTGCAGCGTCCGGTCCCCGCGCCGTCCCGCACGGTCGGTGTACCTGATCGCCACCGGCCGGCGGTGGCGCACCGCGTCGGCCAGGGTGAGCAGGACCCCCGCGTCCGGGGCGGCGAACTCGCCGGCCGGCTCCGTGAAGGCGAGGGACTCCAGGACCGCGTCGACGCGGTCGGCCAGGTGGCGGGGCAGCACCCGCCGGATCTTCGCCGCCGCGGTCTCACCCGCGGTGGCGGTCGCCGTCGTCAGCCCCGTCCGCCGGCCGGCGATCAGACCGAGCAGCACGGCGACGGCCTCGTCCTCGCCGAGCATGAGCGGCGGCAGCCGGTGACCCGGGCCGAGCCGGTAGCCGCCGTAGCGGCCGCGCACCGCCTCGACCGGCACGTCCAGGTCGATCAGGTGGTCCACGTAGCGCCGCACGGTGCGGCCGTCGACGCCCAGCCGCTCCGCGAGCTCGGCCATCGTCCGGGTGCCGCCCGACTGGAGCAGTTCCAGCAGGGTGAGCACGCGGCCGGTGGGTCGGGACATGCTCCGAGCCTAGCGTCAATAGTGGACCGATTCTGTCCGGTATCGGGTCTAGCGTGCGGAGCAAGGCACACCGACCCCCAGGGAGTACGCCATGAACCTCGTATCGCTCCGCGTCATCACCGACGACGTCGCCCGCCTCGTCGCGTTCTACGAGAAGGCCACCGGCCTGTCGGCGACCTGGTCGACCGAGCACTTCGCCGAACTGGCGACCCCCGGCGCCACCCTGGCCATCGCCGGCACGGCCACCGTCCCGCTGTTCGCGCCGGGCTCCTCCCGCCCCGCCGACAACCACAGCGTGATCATCGAGTTCCTGGTCGACGACGTGGACGGGGTGTACGCGAACCTGACCGGCTTCGTCACCGACTTCGTCAACGAGCCCACCACGATGCCGTGGGGCAACCGCTCGCTGCTGTTCCGCGACCCCGACGGCAACCTGGTCAACTTCTTCACCCCGGTCACCCCCGCCGCGATCGAGAGGTCCGGCCGCTGACCCGCCGCGCGGACCGCACGTCTCCCGCGGGCCCGAGCGGTGGCCGGCTCTACGCGTCCCGCTTCTTGAGCAGCGTGTATCCGCCGATCAGCGCGAGGGCCACCCACAGCACCATGATGCCGAGGCCGCCCCAGGGGCCGTAGGGGGTGTCGTCGATCGGGGTGACCACCCGCAGGATCCTGCTGCCGGCCTGGTCGGGGAGGTACCGGCCGACCTTCTTCGTCGCCGACACCGCGCCCAGGATGTTGGAGATCAGGAAGAAGAACGGCATCAGGATGCCGAGCGAGAGCATCGGGCTGCGCAGCATCGCCGCGACGCCCATCGAGAACATGGCGATGAGCGTCATGTAGAGCCCGCCGCCCAGCACCGCGCGCAGCACACCCGGGTCGCCGATCGTCGCCTTGTGCGAGCCGAGGGCGGCCTGGCCGAGGAAGAAGGTGATGAAACTGGTGACCATGCCGACGGCGAGCGCCAGCCCGGTCGCCACCGCGACCTTGCTGAACAGGAACGTGCCCCGCTGCGGGACCGCGGCGAGCGAGGTGCGGATCATGCCGGTGCTGTACTCGTTGCCGACCACCAGCACACCGAAGACGATCATCGCGAGCTGCCCGAGGGTCATGCCCGCGAAGCTGATGAAGGTCGGGTCGAAGGTCAGCTGGTCCCGCGTGCTCAGGTTGTCGAACTCGTTCTTCGACAGCAGCGAGATGAGGATGCCCAGCGCGATCGTGACGACCGCCGCGAGACTCAGCGTCCACACCGTGGACGACACGGACCGGATCTTCGTCCACTCGGACCTCAGGACCTGGGTGGCGGCCATGTCAGCCCTTCTTCCAGTCGCTGCCCCACTGCGGGGCCGGGGGCGGGCCCGGTGACGTCGGCGCACCGGGCGGCGCCGGAACGCCCCGCGGGTCCTGCGGCTCCCGCGGGTCCTGCGGTCCGAACCCGTCGGCCGGTCCCGGCGGGTGCTGCGGTTCGGGTGCGCCGGAGTGCGCGTGGTACTCCACCGACTCCGCCGTCAGCTGCATGAACGCCTCCTCCAGAGAAGCCTGCTGCGGGCTCAGCTCGTGCAGCACGATCTGGTGCCCCGCGGCCAGCTCACCGATCTGCTCCGGCTGTCCGCCGTCCACTTCCAGGGGACCGCCGCCCGTCTCGACGACGGTGATACCCGCCTGGTGCAGCACGTCGAGCAGCCGCTCCCGCTGCGGGGTGCGGATCCGTACGAAGGAGCGCGAGTTCTGCCGGATGAAGTCGGCCATCGAGGTGTCGGCGAGGAGCCTGCCCTGGCCGATGACGACGAGGTGGTCGGCGGTCAGCGCCATCTCGCTCATCAGGTGCGAGGAGACGAAGACCGTACGGCCCTGGGTGGCGAGGGACTTCATCAGGTTGCGGATCCAGTGGATGCCCTCGGGGTCGAGACCGTTGACCGGCTCGTCGAACATCAGGATCCGCGGGTCGCCGAGGAGCGCGCCCGCGATGCCGAGGCGCTGGCCCATACCCAGCGAGAACCCCTTCGCCTTCTTCTTCGCGACCCCGGTGAGACCCACGGTGTCGAGGACCTCGTGGACGCGCGCCGTCGGGATGCCGTTGCTCTGGGCGAGGCAGAGCAGGTGGTTGAAGGCACTGCGGCCCCCGTGCATGGCCTTCGCGTCCAGCAGCGCCCCGATGTACTTCAGGGGGTCCTTCAACTGGTCGTAGTGCTGCCCGTCGATCCGTACGTCGCCCGTGGTGGGCCGGTCGAGCCCCAGCATCATCCGCATCGTCGTGGACTTGCCCGCGCCGTTGGGTCCGAGGAAGCCGGTCACGATGCCCGGTCTCACGGCGAAGGTCAGGTTGTTCACCGCCACCTTGTCGCCGTACCGCTTGGTCAGCCCCTCGAGCTCGATCATGCGGCCACGCTAAGACGGCCCCCCGGCGCCTGCCACCCGAGAAGGCGGCCGTCCGAGAGGCGCACACGCCGCACCGACCTGACGGACCGTACGACAAGGCCCGCACCCTCGACGAGGGAGCGGGCCCTGGTGTCGAACAGTGTGCCTACCGGGACTGCTGCGCCGGAACCCCACGCGAGATCGGCTCGTCCTCGGCCGGCGTGGTCGCGGCGGCCACCGCGGCGCCCGTGAGCGTCGCGAGCATCTCGCGGACGTTCGTGAGCTGCGCGTTGATCGAGTCGCGGCGGTTGGTCAGGGCGGCCAGCTCGCGCTCGGACTCCGAACGGATGCGGTCGGCCTTGGCGTTCGCGTCGGCGACGATGTCCTCGGCCTGACGCTGGGCCGTCTCCACCGTCTGACGGGCGCGACGCTCGGCGTCCGTACGGAGCTTCTCGGCCTCCAGGCGGAGCTGCTCCGCGCGGTGCTCGATCTCCGCGAGACGCTTCTCGGCCTTGGCCTGACGCGACGCCAGGTCACGCTCGGACTGCTCACGGCGCTTGGCGAGGTTCGTCTCGAAGTCCGCGGCGGCCTGAGCGGCCTTGGCGCGGGTCTCCTCGAAGAGGGCGTCCGCCTCCTCACGCTTGGACTGCGCGTCCTTCTGCGCCTCGGAACGCAGCTGCGAGGAGTCGCTCTTGGCCTTCTCGACGATCCGGACGCCCTCGTCCTCCGCCTTGGACTTACGGTCCGCAGCGAACGATTCTGCGTCGTTGCGCACCTGCTGAGCCGCCGACTCGGCGAGCTCGCGGTGCTGCTCGGACGCGCGACGGGCCTCCTCGCGCAGGTCCTTGGCCTCCTCCTCGGCGAGGCGGAGGATCTTCTCGACACGCGCGCCGAGACCGGCGTACGACGGCTCTGCGTCGCTTACCTGGGCCTGGGCGTTCTGCGTCTCGAGGTGGAGCTCCTCGATGCGCTTTTCAAGGGCGGTGATACGGGCCAGAGCGCTGTCACGGTCGGAGACGAGCTTCGAAATGCGTTCGTCCACCTGAGCGCGGTCGTACCCACGCCGCACAAGCTCGAAGCCGTAGGGGGAAGTGTCGCTCATGGGGTTCCTGTCGAATGAGACCGGTGAGGTGATAGGTGGAATCCTAGGGGTCAAAGCGGTGTGTCATCGAGCGGATACGTGTTTGATCTGGAGAATGACACTCCTTTTGGGTGGCTAGCTGCCGGATGGCTTGCCAGACCCCGCACCAAAGGTCCGCCCAAAGCACGGAATGGGCGGTTCTGGCTAGCTCTCCGACGACTTGCCACCCGATCGGGGCGCCCCCACCGTCGCGCCGGCCTTGACGCCACCGTCCTTGCCGCCCGGCGCCTCGAAGGACTCCAACGCCTCCAGGACATCCTGGACACGGGAGATCTCCGCGTTGATGTCCTCCCGCCGGCGCACCAGCACCTCCAGGTCCCGCTTGCCCTCCTCGACGGCCGCCTTGGCCTCCTGGATGGCCTCGGACCTGATCTTCTCGGCCTCGCCGATGACGGACGCCTTCTTCTGCTCGGCCTCCTTCAGGAGACCCTCCGCCTTCCGCACCGCCGCGATGCGCACCTTGCTGGCCTCGGAGTTCGCCTCGGACACCAGGTCCTTGGCCTTCGCCTCCGCCTCCGCGAGCTGGTCCTCGGCGGCCTTGATGAGCGCGTCGCACCGGTCGCCCGCGTTCTTCATCGCCTCGGCCGACTCACGGCGGGCCCGCTCGTGCAGCTCCTCGATCTCCGAGGTGATCCGGTCCCGCAGCTCCTCCGCGCGCTCCCGGATCGCGGTGGCGTCCCGGCGCGCGCCGACCAGCAGCTCGTCCGCGTCCGTACGCGCCCGCTCCACCAGGGTGTTGCCCCCGACGGTCGCCTCGGAGACGAGCCGCTCCGCCTCGCCCCGCGCCACACCGACCATCGTGTCGGCCTGCGACTCGGCGTCCGCCGTCGTCTTCTGCGCGCTCTGCTGGGCCTCCGCGAGCAGCTTGTCCGCCTCGGACGCCGTCTCGGAGATGAGCGTGTCGACCTGCTCGGCGGCCTCGGAGCGCCGCTTGTTGGCCTCCTGACGAGCTTCGTCGAGGGTCCGGTCGGCCTCCTCGCGCGCCGACGACGTGACCCGTTCGGCCTCCTCCGCCGCCCGCGCCCTGACCCGCTCCGCCTCCGAACGCACCCGCTCGGCGTGCTGCTGCGCGGAACCGACCGTCTCCGCGGCCTCCGCTCGCAGCCGCTCCGCGTCACCGGTCGCGTCCTCGATGAGCCGCTCCGCCTTGGCGACCGACTCGGTGCGGACCCGCTCGGCCTCCGCCGCCGTCTCCGTCTGCAGCCGCTCGGCCTCCGACGCCGCCTCGGTGATGAGGGTGTCCGCCTGCGTCGCCGCGTCCGAACGGATCCGGTTCGCGTCCTCCCGGGCGTCCGCACGCGTCCGCGAGGCGTCCTGCTCCGCGTTGGCGACGGCGTCCGACGCCTCCGTACGCACCCGCTGAGCGTGCTCCGAGGCGTCCGAACGCAGCCGCTCCGACTCGGCGATCGCCTCCGCGACCGTGCGCTCCGCGAGCGAGGTGGCCGCCTCCGTCTCCTCGGCGGCCTCCCGCCGCAGCCGCGACGCGTCCTCCGACGCACGCTCCCGCTCGGCGTACGCGTCGGCGCGGACCCGGTCCGCCTCCTCCTGCGCCTCCGTGCGTGTGCGCTCCGCCACGTGCTCGGCGGCCGACCGCAATCCGGTGATCTCCTCCTGCGCCTGCTCGTGCAGACCCGCCACCGCGTCCCGCACCTGCTGCGCGGTCTGCTCGGCGCTGGAGACCATCTCGGTCGCCCGCCGGTCGGCCTCCTCGACCAGCCGTACGGCCTCGGTCTGGGCCTCCTCGACGCGCTTGCGCGCCGAGGCGAGCAGCTCCTCGCTCTGCTCGCGGGCCCGCTCACGCTCCTGGTCGGCCTCCTGGCGCGCCGAACCGAGGGTCTCCTCGGCCTCGCGGCGCCGCCGTGCGGCCTCCTCCTGCGCGGCGGCCAGCGTCTCGGCACCCTCGACGGCCAGCCGCTCGGCCGCGGCCTGCGCCTCGGTCCGTACCCGGTCCGCGCTCTCCTGCGCCTCCGATTTGAGCCGCTCGGCCTCCGCGGCCGCGTCCGACCGCAGCCGCACGGCGAGGTTCTCGCCCTCGGCGCGGGACGCCGACGCGTCCGCCGCGGCCTCGTCGCGCAGCCGCTCGGCCTCCGCCTCGGCCTGCGCCTGGAGTGTCCGGACCCGCTCCGCGGCCTCCGACCGCAGCCGCTCCGTCTCCTCGACCGCCTCCCGGCGGATCCGCTCGGCCTCCGCACGCGCGTCCGTCAGCGCCTGCTCGGCGGCCGTCAGCCGCTCCTCGGTCTCCGTGTGCAGCCGCGCGAGTCCCTCGGCGGCCTCCGCCTGACGGGCCTCTATGGCCCGCTCCGTCTCCTCGCGCTGCCGCTCGGCGGCGCGCTCCGCGTCCGCGGCGATCGTCTCGGCCTGCTCGACGGCCTCCGCACGGTGCCGTTCGGCCTCCGCGCGGGTCCGCTCCAGCGTCTCCTCGGCCTGCCGGCGCAGACCGGTCGCCCGCTCGATGGCCTCGGTACGGACCTTCTCGCTGTCCGCCGTGGCGGTGTGCCGCAGCTCGTCCGCGTCGGCCTTCGCCTTGGCGAGCAGTTCCTCGGCGGTCCGCGCCGCCTCCTCGATCTGCTGGACGGCCTCGCGCCGGGCCTCCGCACGGATGCGCTCACCCTCGGCGACCGCGTCCGACCGCAGCTGCTCGGCGTCACCGCGCAGCCGCCGGGCCTCCTCCTGCAGTTCGACCGTCTTGGCGCGGTACTCCTTGGTGTCGTCCTTCGCCGTGCCCTTGAGCCCCTCGGCGATGTCGTGCGCCTCTGCCCGCAGCCGGTCGGCCTCGGTCTCCGCCTCCGTGCGGATCCGCTCGGCCTCCTCGGACGCCGCCTTCGTCGTCCGCTTGGCCTCCTCGGACGCCTTGTTCAGGACGTCCTCGGCGGTCCGGGCGGCCTTCGCGAGCTGCGAGGCGGTCTCCTCGGCGGTGAGGCTGCGCGCGCTCTCCTCGGCCTCCGCGACGATCGTCTCGGCCTTCGCCCGCGCGTCCTCGACGAGCTGCTCGGCCTCCGACTTGGTGGTCTCGGCCTCCTTCGTCGCCTCGCTGACCAGCCGGGCGACCTGCTCCTTCGCCGTCCGCGTGCGCTGCTCGTTGGCCGACTCGGCCGCGGCCAGCGTCTTGGCGGCCGCCTCCTTGGCCTCGGACAGCACCTTGTCGGCCTCGGCCTGCGCCTCCCGCAGCCGCGTCTCGGCGGAGCTCATCCGCTGCTCGGCGGCACGGCTCAGCTCGGTGGCCTGCCGGCGGGCGGTGTCCGACTCGCTCGCCGTGGAACTGCGCAGCTGCTCGGCGTGGTCGGTGGCCTCCTGGGCCTGCGTCGACGCCGCGTTCAGCAGCCGCTCGGAATCCGTACGGGCCCGGCGCAGCAGCGCCTCGGCCTCCGCCCGGGCGGCCTCGGCGTCGGTCGTGAGCCGCTGACGGGCCTCCGCTGCGACCCGCTCGGCCTCGGCACGGGCGGCGGCCAGCGCCTGCTCGGCCTCCGCGCGCGACTCCTCGAGGAGCCGGCGGGCCTGCGACTCGGAACGGGCCCGCAACTGCTCGGCCCACGCCACGTTCTCGTTGACGTGCGACTCGACGGTCTGCCGGCGCTCGGCGAGTTCCTGGTCGAGCTGCTGACGGCGGGTGACCGCCTCCTGGTGCAGCTCCGCCTGCAGCCGGGCGGCCTGCTCGGCGTGCTCCTGGAGGATGCGCTGGGTCTGCGCGCGGGCCTGGCTGATCTCCCGCTCGGCGTCGGTGCGCAGCTGGTCGGCCTGCATCTGGGCGTTACGGAGCAGCTGTTCGGCCTGATAGCCGATGTCCGCCCCGTCGTAGGCAGGACGGGTCGCCAGACTGCGGCGCGCCTCGTGCAACTTGGCGCGCAGCACCTCGACCTGATAGCCGAGATCCTCGGCGTGCTGGACGGCCTTCTCCCGCTCGGTCTTCAGCCGTTCCATCTCGGCCTCGAACCGAGAGAGGTGGTCGACGTCAGCCGCCGGCTCTCGCTCCTGGCGTTCGTAGCCCCGCACTGCGCGGTCCCATCCGTCCCCTGGTCGCAAGTCTTTCCGAACGAGCTCCGTCCATCCGCTGAACGGGGCCCCCGGGGAATGGTGTCAGATCAACGGCGGAGCACGGGCTGCTGCCCCGACGCTCGCCCCCCGAAACCTGGACCCCGGCCCTTGGTCCCGCACGCCCGAGGACGGACAGGACCCCGGCCGTCCCCCGTGAAGGTGACGGCCGCCCCCAACCCTACCGGCCCAGATATACGGAGGTCAGTGCTCAGGTGACTCAACCGTCGCCGAAGTGACCAGTTCTGTCAGGACTCCATGACAATCCTTGGGGTGGAGGAAGGTGATCCGGGACCCCATCGACCCCGTCCGGGGCTCGTCGTACAGCACTCGGACGCCCTTGTTCCGGATGTCGGCCGCGTCGCCGTCGACATCCGCGGTGCCGAAAGCGATGTGGTGCACCCCTTCGCCGTTCTTCTCCAGCCACTTCCCGACGGCCGAATCCGGCCGGGTCGGCTCCAGCAACTGGAGGTAGGAGGCACCCCCGTCGGACGTCTCGTTGATCTTGAGCATGGCCTCCCGCACGCCCTGCTCGTCGTTGACCTCGGTGTGGAACACCTCGAAGCCGTATGTCGCACGGTAGAACTCGACAGTCGTGTCGAGGTCGAAACAGGCGATCCCGATGTGGTCGATTCGCGTCAGCATGAAGCCAGTGCAGCGCTCCCGGCGTGGTTACGCAACGTGCGCGCGATCACACTGCGGGCCGGATGACGCACGGCCTACCGCTCAGTACATTCTCAGTAAACCCTCGTTCACTCCTCGGCTGTGCAAGCCGGTAAGGGGATCGCACCTCATGTCTGGAACGAACAGCACGACCTCGGTGATCGTCGCGGGCGCCCGGACGCCCATGGGACGGTTGCTCGGCTCGCTGAAGTCCTTCTCCGGGGCCGACCTCGGCGGATTCGCGATCAAGGCCGCCCTCGACCGTGCGGGCATCGGCGGCGACCAGGTGCAGTACGTGATCATGGGCCAGGTGCTCCAGGCCGGGGCAGGGCAGATCCCGGCACGCCAGGCCGCCGTCAAGGCGGGCATCCCCATGAGCGTCCCGGCTCTCACCATCAACAAGGTGTGTCTCTCCGGCCTCGACGCCATCGCCCTCGCGGACCAGCTGATCCGCGCCGGCGAGTTCGACGTCGTCGTCGCCGGCGGCCAGGAATCCATGACCAACGCCCCGCACCTGCTCCCGAAGTCCCGCGAGGGATACAAGTACGGTGCGATCGAGATGCTCGACGCCATGGCCCACGACGGCCTGACCGACGCCTTCGAGAACATCGCCATGGGCGAGTCCACCGAGAAGCACAACACCCGCCTCGGCATCGAGCGTCCCGCGCAGGACGAGATCGCCGCCCTCTCCCACCAGCGCGCCGCCGCCGCCCAGAAGAACGGCATCTTCGAGGCGGAGATCACTCCCGTCGAGATCCCGCAGCGCAAGGGCGAGCCCGTCGTCTTCAGCAAGGACGAGGGCATCCGCGCCGAGACCACCGCCGAGTCCCTCGGCAGGCTGCGCCCCGCCTTCACCAAGGACGGCACCATCACCGCGGGCAGCGCCTCGCAGATCTCGGACGGCGCCGCCGCCGTGGTCGTGATGAGCAAGGCCAAGGCGCTGGAGCTGGGCCTTGAGTGGATCGCCGAGATCGGCGCCCACGGCAATGTGGCGGGGCCGGACAACTCCCTCCAGTCGCAGCCCTCGAACGCGATCCTGCACGCCCTGAAGAAGGAGGGCCTGGAGGCCGGTGACCTCGACCTGATCGAGATCAACGAAGCGTTCGCGGCGGTCGCGGTCCAGTCGATGAAGGACCTCGGGGTGTCCACGGACAAGGTGAACGTGAACGGCGGAGCCATCGCCCTCGGCCACCCGATCGGCATGTCCGGCGCCCGCCTCGTCCTCCACCTCGCCCTCGAACTGAAGCGGCGCGGCGGCGGCGTCGGCGCGGCCGCCCTGTGCGGTGGCGGCGGCCAGGGTGACGCGCTGATCGTGCGGGTAGCCAAGGCCTGACACGCGTTCCACCCTGATCTCTCGTGAACGGAGCTGTGATGCAGGACGTCTCCTCGCTGGTGTCCCAGGCCAGAGAAGGGCGACCGCGGGCGGTGGCCCGGCTGATCTCCCTGGTGGAGGGGGCGGCACCGCAGCTCCGTGAGGTCATGGCGGCCCTGGCCCCGCTGGCCGGCAACGCCTACGTGGTGGGGCTCACCGGATCACCCGGCGTCGGCAAGTCCACCTCGACGTCGGCGCTGGTGACCGCCTACCGGCGGCAGGGCAAGCGGGTCGGCGTCCTCGCCGTCGACCCGTCCTCGCCGTTCTCCGGCGGCGCGCTCCTCGGCGACCGCGTCCGGATGTCCGACCACTCCTCCGACCCGGGCGTCTACATCCGCTCCATGGCGACCCGCGGCCACCTCGGCGGACTCGCCTGGTCGGCCCCGCAGGCGATCCGGGTCCTGGACGCGGCGGGCTGCGACGTGATCCTCGTGGAGACCGTCGGGGTCGGCCAGTCGGAGGTCGAGATCGCGCGCCAGGCCGACACCTCGGTCGTCCTGCTGGCCCCCGGCATGGGCGACGGCATCCAGGCCGCCAAGGCCGGAATCCTGGAGATCGGCGACGTGTACGTCGTCAACAAGGCCGACCGCGACGGCGCCGACGCGACCGTCCGCGAACTGAACCACATGCTCGCGCTCGGCGAGTCCCGCGGCCCGGGCGACTGGCGCCCCCCGATCGTCAAGACGGTCGCCGCCCGCTCCGAGGGCATCGACGAGGTGGTCGAGGCGCTGGAGAAGCACCGGGCGTGGATGGAGGAGCACGGCGTGCTCGCCGAACGGCGGCTCGCCCGGGCGTCCCAGGAGGTCGAGACGATCGCCGTGACGACCCTGCGCCGCCGCATCGGCGACCTGCACGGAGACCGCCGCCTCAGCGCCCTCGCCGAACGCATCGTCGCCGGCGAGCTGGACCCCTACCGCGCGGCGGACACCCTCGTCGAAGGCCTCACGGAGAGCTGAACGACCCCCGCGTAGCGGGCTGTTCACGCCCGCAGGGCGAGAGAGCCCCCTCGCCCCGCGGCGATAGGCGCAAGCGCACCGACGCCGGGCGGCGCCGGATGCCGGGCCGCCCCGACGTTGAGCCGTATTGGCGTTGAGTAGCACCGGCGCCGGGTCGCACGGTGTCGGGTCGCACGGGCATCGGGCCGCACGGATGCGCAGCCGCACCGCGTCGGGCCGCACGGACGTTGAGCCGTACTGGCGTTGAGCCGTACTGGCGTTGAGCAGCACCGGCGCCGGGTCGCACGGACGCCGGGCCGCACGGATGCGCAGCCGCACCGCGTCAGGCCGCACCGGCGCCGGGCCGCACGGTGTCGGGCTGCACGGGCGTCAGACCGCACCGGCGTTGAGCCGTATTGGCGTTGAGCGGCACCGGCGCCGGGCCGCACGATGTCGGGCTGCACCGGCGTCGGGTCGCGCGGAGATCGGGCCGCACGGATGCGCAGCCGCACCGCGTCAGGCCGCACCGACGCCGGGCCGCACGGTGTCGGGCTGCACGGGCATCGGGCCGCACGGTGTCGGGCTGCACGGGCATCGGGCCGCACGGACGTTGAGCCGTACTGGCGTTGAGCAGCACCGGCGCCGGGTCGCACGGACGCCGGGCCGCACGGATGTGCAGCCGCACCGAGTCGGGCCGCACCGGCGCCGGGACGTGACCACGGAGACGGCATGCCGCCGTCCGAGCGGTGACGCGAGTCCGACTGCCCCGTCCCGCGTCGCGGGCGACGCGAGTCCGGCTGCCCCCTCCGGCGTCGGCGGTGACGCGAGTACGCCTGCCCCCTCCGGCGTCCAGGAGGTGATGGGAGTACGCCGCCCCTTCCGCGCCCGCGTGGTGACGTCGGCAGGCCTGCCCCGACGTCCTCCCGCGGTCGAGGAGCGGCTGCCCGGCGGCCGCCCACCCTGCGGATGCCCGGCGCCGATGCCGGCCCCGGCCGCCGCGAGGCCTCCGCGCCGGTACCCGCGTGATGCGGCGCGGCCGGGAATCCCCTGGCCGACTTCCCGCGCCTGCTGTTACGTTGACCGCATGTTCCTCCTCCTGGCATAGGGCCCGCCCAGGCCCGCGACGCACCCTCAGCACCGAGGCTGCGGCGTCGCGGCACTCCGGCGTCCCCCTTCCCGCCTCGCAGTTGAGGAACCACAGCCATGTCCGGGTCATCCCCGCGGCCTTCGTACGCCGCGCTCCTGCGCATCCCCCACGCCCGCCGCACCTTCGCCGCCGCCCTGACCGGCCGCCTCTCGTACGGCCTCGTCTCGCTGGCGATGATGCTCACCACCGCCCGCGCCACCGGCTCGTACGCCGTGGCCGGCACCGTCATGGCCCTGTTCGGCGCGGCGAGCGTCTTCCTGTCGCCCGCCCGGGCGGCCCTGATCGACCGGCACGGCGCCCGCCGTGCCCTGATCCCGATGGCCTCGCTCTACGCGGGTCTGCTCACCGCTTTCGCGGCGGTCGCCTGGCGGCCCGGCGCACCGGCCCTCGCCATCGGCGCGCTGGCCGTGGCCGCGGGCACCTGCACCCCGCCTCTCGGCCCAACGATGCGCACCGTGTGGAGCCGCATGGTCCCCGACGAGAAGCTGCTGCAGCGCGCGTACAGCCTCGACGGCGTCCTGGAGGAGATCCTCTTCGTCTCCGGGCCGTTGCTCGTCGGAGCCGTCGTCCAGTGGGCGCCGCCCGCCGCCGCGGTCGCGCTGAGCGCCCTGCTGGTCTGGTCGGGAACCCTGGCGTTCGTCCTGTCCCCGGCCGTCGCCGGGGTCCGTCCGGCCACGGCGAAGGCGGCGCACCCGGGGCCGCGCGGGCTGGGCGTACGCGCCCTCGCCCGGCCCGTCGTCGTCGCGCTCGGCGTCGGCCTGTCCCTGGGCGCCGTCGACCTCCTGGTCATGGCGTTCGCCGAACAGCATCACCACCGCACCGACACCGTGGCGTGGGTGCTCGCCGCCCTGTCCCTGGGCAGCGCGCTGGGCGGCCTGCTCAACGGCGCCGTCGACTGGCGCCTGTCCCCGGGCGCGCGACTGCCCCTGACGGCCGGCGGTCTGGGCCTCGCGCTCCTCGCCGCCGCCCTCGCCCCGGGCCTCGGCACCCTGACCGCGGCCGTCGCCTGCGCGGGGTTCTTCGTCGCCCCGGCCCTCACGACGTCCTACCTGGTCGCGGACGCGGCCGCCCCGTCGGACTTCCGTACCCAGGCGGGCGCCTGGGTCAACACCGCGGTGAACGCGGGCAGTTCGGGCGGCGCGGCCGGAGTGGGCCTGATGGTGGGCCATGTGCCCCTGAGCTGGTGCTTCGCGATCTCGGGAGCGGTGTCCCTGACGGCGGCGCTCGTCTCCCTGTGCACGGCGCCCACGGCACCCGGGGCGTCCGCGGCCGGGCGGGAGGCCGGGCCGGAAGTCACCCCGGAGGGCGCCGAACCCAGCCGCGTCTGACCGGTCGGGAGCGGGGCCGGGCCCACGGCAGCGGGGCCGGGCGCGGGCGATGCCGGTGTGCATCGCCCGCGCCCGGCCCTGTCGTTCCCCGGCCGTCCGGTCAGTCGTCGTCCGACCCGTGCCCGGAGCCGTGCCCCGAGCCGTCGTCCGAGTCGTCGTCCGACCCGTGCCGCGCGTGGTGCTCCGTCCCGTCGTCCGACCCGTGCCCGGCCCCATGACGCCCGGTGTGCCCGGCGTCGTCGTCCGAGCCGCGGGCCGCCCCGTCGTCCGAGCCGCGCGCACGCCCCGTACGGTCGTCCGGAGCGTGCGTGGGGTCCGTACGGTCGTCGGCGGAATCGTGGTCGGCGCGGTCGTCCGCCCCGTCGTGCGACCTGTGGTCCGCGGTGACCCGTGCCGTGTCGAGGCCGACGCGCCACTCCTGCTCGACGCCGTCCGACGTCAGGGTCTCCACCTTCCAGGCGGGCGTCCCGCTGTCCTCGTCGACGTCGATCTCCGTGACCCTGCCCTTGGCGGCGGCGGCCCGGGCGGCCTCGGCGGCCGAGACGGACGTCCCGTCCAGCGCGGCCCGCACCCGGGCGGCGTCGTCCTCGTGCCCGGTCCGGGAACCGAGCACCGTACCGGCGGCGGGGGAGACCCGGACCTCGTGCCAGGTGCCGTCGCCGCCGATGATCTCCACCTCCCAGACCACCGAACCGTTCTCGTCGTCGAGTTCCGCGCCGACGGCGGTACCCGGCGTGTGCTCCAGGGCGCGGCCGATGGCGTCCTGCGCCGTCACCGCCTTGCCGCCGGCCAGGTTCGTTCCGTCGACGGTCCTGTCGTCCCTGCGGTCGTCCGCCCCCGGCTGTCCGCTCGCCCGCGTCGCCGGCGCCGCCGTGCCGCCCCCCGTGACGGCGAGGGACGTCGCCGTGCCCCCGGCGATCAGAGCCGCGGCCGCGACCGTGGCGATGACGATGTTGCGCTTCATGGAAAGCCCTCCCGAAGTCCACTGGTTCACGCTGTCCCGCCCCGGACGTCTTGCCGCAAGCGGTGCGGCCGGGACGACGTGGACCAATCTGCGGGACGGACGCTGAAGGCAGCCTGAAGGAACCTGAAGCCGTCTTCAGGTTCGGTTTGCGACCCTGTCTCCATGCGCCTGTTGATCGTGGAGGACGAGAAGCGGCTCGCCCTGTCGCTGGCCGGGGGCCTGCGGGCCGAGGGCTACGCCGTGGACGTCGTGCACGACGGCCTCGAAGGACTGCACCGGGCCGCCGGGGGAGGCTACGACCTCGTCGTCCTCGACATCATGCTGCCCGGCATGAACGGCTACCGCGTGTGCGCCGCACTGCGTGCCGGCGGACACGACGTCCCGATCCTGATGCTCACCGCCAAGGACGGCGAGTACGACGAGGCCGAGGGACTCGACACCGGCGCCGACGACTACCTGACGAAGCCGTTCTCCTACGTGGTCCTCGTCGCCCGGATCAAGGCGCTGCTGCGCCGCCGCGGACAGGCCGGAGCGTCCCCCGTGCACGTCCTCGGCCCGATCCGCGTCGACACCGCCGCCCGCCGGGTCCTGCGCGACGGAGACGAAGTCGCCCTCACCACCAAGGAGTTCTCCGTCCTCGAGCACCTCGTCCTGCGGGCCGGCGAGGTGGTCTCCAAGGCCGACATCCTCGAACACGTCTGGGACTTCGCCTACGACGGCGACCCCAACATCGTCGAGGTGTACGTCAGCGCGCTGCGCCGCAAACTCGGCGCCGAACTCATCCGGACCGTACGCGGCGCCGGATACCGCCTGGAGGCGCGGTGAGGCGGCTGTTCGGTTCCGTCCGGGCCAAGGCGACCCTCGGAGCCACCCTGGTCGTCGCCGTCGTCCTCGTCCTCGCGGGCACCGCCGTGCTCCTGTCGCTGCGCGCGGACCTCGTCGGCCAGGCGGACGCCCAGGCCGACACGGCGGCCCGCCACGTGGCCTCGCAGCTCGCCGCGGGCATCGCCTACAAGGACCTCGAACTCGGCGACGCCGAGGAACACCCCGTCCAGGTCGCCGACGAGGAGGGACGACTCGTCGCCGCGAGCGACGACCTGGAGAGGATCAGCGGTACGGGAGTCACCGCCGTCCGGCCGGTCCCGGCTCCCACCGCGTCCTCCACCCCGTCCGCGTCCTTGGCGCCCCCCACTCCGTCCGCGAGCGCGACGGACGACGACGGCGAGGACGGGGAAGGGGACAGCGGCGGAGACGACGGCAGGCGGGGCCGGGGCGGCGGCAAGGGCAGCGGGAGCGACGACGGCGACAGCGGCAGCGGGAAGGGCAAGGGGAGCGACGACAGCGGAAAGGACAGGGGGAGCGGCGACGACAGCGGCGGGGACGACGATCCCGCCGTCGGGGAGATCTCCGAGGACGTGCACACCAGCCAGGGCACTGCCACCGTCGACGGCGACACCACGGACCACCGGTTCGCGGCCGTCGAGGTCACCACCCCTCAGGACGTCACCCTCACCGTCTGGGCCGGCGCGCCCCTCGCCGCCGAACAGGGCGCCGTCCGCACCGCCCTGACCTCCATGCTGATCGGCCTCCCGCTCCTCCTCGCGACGGTCGCCGCGGTGACCTGGCGGGTGACCCGTCGCGCACTGCGGCCCGTCGAGGGCATCCGCGGCGAGATGGCCGCCATCACCGCCTCCCAGGACCTCGCACGCCGCGTCCCCGTCCCGGACTCGCACGACGAGGTCGCCCGGCTCGCCCGGACCACCAACGAGACGCTGTCCGCGCTGGAGGAGTCGGTGGAACGGCAGCGCCGGTTCGTCGCCGACGCCTCGCACGAACTGCGCAGCCCCATCGCCTCGCTGCGCACCCAGCTCGAAGTGGGCGCGGCCCACCCGGAGCTGCTCGACGTGGCGGGCGCGGTCGAGGACACCGTACGACTGCAGCGGCTCGCCGCGGACCTGTTGCTGCTCGCGCGGCTGGACGCGGGGGAGCGGCCGGCCGACGGGCGCTTCGACCTGGGCGCCCTCGCGGCCGAGGAAGCGGAACGCAGGACCGGGATCGCCGTCACGGCCGAGGACGGGGTCCAGGTGTCGGGGTCCCGCGGGCAGGTGGCGCGGGTGCTGGCCAACCTGCTGGACAACGCCCGGCGCCACGCGTGTGAACGCGTCGAGGTGCGGGTGCGTGCCGACGGCCGCTGGGCGGAACTGACCGTCGCCGACGACGGGGACGGAGTCCCCGCCGGTCAGCGTGAACGGGTCTTCGAACGGTTCGTGCGCCTCGACGACGCCCGCAGCCGGGACGACGGCGGCGCCGGTCTGGGTCTGGCGATCGCCCGGGACGTCGCCGTACGGCACGGCGGAACCCTCACCCTCGGTGAGGCGCCCTCCGGCGGCGCGCTGTTCGTGCTCCGGCTCCCGCGCTCGGCTGCCTGAGGGCCCGGCGCCCCGCGGATTCTCCGGGGTGCCGCACGGAAAAGCCGCGGCGCACTCGCGATGAGTGCGCCGCGGCCCTGGTTCCCTGCCCCCGAGGGGGTACTACGGCTTGCCGCGCTGCCCGCGCAGGTGCTCGGCGATCGGCCGCAGCGACTTGTGCAGGTCCTCCAGCGCCTCGGGCGACAGCAGGTCGATGAAGTGCCTGCGCACCGAGGCGACGTGGTGCGGAGAGACCTTCTTCATGGTCTCCGCGCCGTGCTCGGTCAGGACCGCGTACAGCCCCCGCCGGTCGGATTCGCAGTTCTCGCGGCGCACCAGGTCGGCGCTCTCCATCCGCGTGATCTGGTGCGACAGGCGGCTCTTGGACTGGAGGGTCGCGGACGCCAGGTCACTCATCCGCATACGGTCGCCCTCCGACTCGGAGAGGTTCACCAGAATCTCGTAGTCGTTCATCGTCAGCCCGAACGGCTGAAGATCCCTTTCGAGCTGGTACGTCAACAGCCTGTTGACCTCCAGGTGGGTGCGCCAGGCGCACTGCTCCGCATCGGTCAGCCAGGGTGTGGCCGTCTCGGTCTCCATAGATGAAGTCTACCTAAAATGTTGAAAGGCGAACTAGTGAGGGTGGTGTGACGGTGCGCACGCGTTCGAAGTCACACCCCGCACACTATCGCTCACAGCCCGAAGCGACGCTGGAGGTCCCCCAGCTGTCCGGGAAGGCGCGGTGCCCCGGACTGCTGCCCGTGCTGACCCGGCATCCCGCCCGCACCCGGCACTCCGGGCTGCTGCGGCACCGCCCCCGTCGCCTGCTCCGCCATCAGGATCTCGGTCGACTGGAGCAGCACCGTACCCGCCCCCACGAACTCGAACTGGTGCTCCTCCCCGGACGCCCCGCCGAGGCCCGTCATCGCACGTAGACCGCCCATCACGCCCGTCATGTACCCATGGTCGTAGTGGTGGCACGGGGACGGGCAGTCGGCCCACCCGACAAGGGCCTGCGGGTCCACCCGGATCGGGGGTTCCATGAACACCACCGGACCGTTGGACGCGGCCACGAACTTGCCCGTTCCGATCAGTGTCAGAAAGCCCGGCACGATCGACTGCTTCAGCGCGAGACTTGGCTGAAAAGCGAGCAAGTTGCCAGAGCGAATGGTCAGGTTGCCGTCGTCCAGGTCGTACGAATTCACGTCGAAGGCCCGGTCGGCGAGCAGCATCTTGCCCGAACCCTCCGCCACGACCCAGTCGCTCGCGTGCAGAGGCGAATGGAACGAGGTACGCACCAGACGGTCCAGACGGCCGTGCCCGATCCCGTTGAACTCCATCGATCCGTAATAGGCGATCATCTTGCCCTTCTGCAGGAACCACTGGCTCCCCTTGAGTTCCACGCAGAAGGTGTAGTTGTTCACGTTGTCGTCGACCGGCAGCGACATCGGATCGTGGATCACCGGGCCGCCCGGGACTCCGTACCCGCTCACAGCTTCTCCTCCGAGGCCTGCACGAACACCGAACCGTTGCCGCTCAGCTCCAGCTGGAACGCCTCACCCGAACCGCGCCCCACCATGTCCCGCCAGCCCAGCGCCGTCGACAGCTTGTTCCGCACGTCCCCGTGGTGCGCCACGTACGCCTGCGGATCCACATGCACCGGACGCTGCGGAGTGATCGGCACCTCGAACACACCCCCGTGCGCCATCACCGCCACCGCGCCGTGCCCCTTCAGCGTCGTCGTGAAGAGCCCCTGACCCGTCACCTGGCCCCGGACCATCCCCATCACGCCGCCCTGCGAGCCCAGGAACATCGTCCCCTGCTGCAACGCGCCGTCGAAGGCCAGCAGCCGGTCCGCCTCCACGTACAAGGTGTCCCCGGACAGCTCGATCACCTGCACGTGGTGACCGCCGTGCCCGAACAGCACCGTCCCCGACCCCTCCACCGTCATCAGCGGAGTCGCCTCGTTCGCCAGGCGGCGGCCGATCATCGACATCACACCGCCCTGACCGCCCTGGACGTTCGGCGTGAACGACACCTCGCCCCGGTACGCCAGCATCGCGCCCCGCTGACTGAACAGCCGCTGCCCCGGCAGCACCGTCGCCTCGACCACCTTCGAATTCACCTCGCGGAACGGCATCTCACACATCCCCCGCGATCGTGTTCCGCTCACTGGGCTGGACGTAGACGAGACCGTCGCCCTCGAACCGCATCTGGAACGCCTCGCCGCCGCCCTCTCCCAGCAGAGTGCGGAACGTCACACCCGACTGCAGGGACTGCCGCACGTTCCCCTGATGCGCGATGTACGCCCCCGGGTCCACCGTCAGCGGATACTGCGCACTCACCCGCAGCACCACCGCCGGCCCGTCCGACATGATCGCCGCCTGGCCGTGCCCCTCGACCGTCGTCGTGAACAACCCGTTGCCCTGCGACGCGCCCCGCAGACCCGTGAACGTCGTCCCGGTCCGCAGCCCTGCGTCCGTCACCAGCAGATTGCTCGACTCCACATACAGCTTGTCCCCCTGAAGCCCCACCAGATTGATCTCCGAGGCCCGGTCCGCGAACCAGCACGTCCCGTGCCCCCTCACCTCCATCACCGTCATCTGCTCACCGGTCAGGCGTCGGGTGACCATTCCCCGGACCCCCTCACCGCCCCCGCTCAGCTTCTTGAAGGCCATCTGGCCGTCGTACGCGACCATCGAGCCGTTCTTCGCCTTCACGGCGTCCCCGGTCACATCGACGGCCAGCACCTTGCTGCCTTGAAGTCGAAACATCGCCACGAAGCGAAGGTAGCCCCAGCGTCCGGCCACCGACAGAGTCCTCGGGTGGATCCCACCCCCGAACCGCCCCTCAGGGGACCGCCGGGACACCCGTCCGAACACCCGCCCGGCCCCTCGGACCGGCACCCCACCCCCGGATGCCACAATGGGCACGACGCTTGTGCTTGCGTTCACAAAGCAGCGTCACCCCGCCAGCGAAACTCCCACCGAAGGTGACCCGTGGACATAAAGACCGCCAGCGCACTCCGCCGCCTCCGCCTGGTCTCGGCCCCCGAAGCCGTTTCCTTCCTGCTGCTGCTCGTCTGCTCGGTGCTGAAGCGGACCACGGACTTCAACGCCGTCCCCGTCATGGGCGCGGTCCACGGTGTCCTCTTCGTCCTCTACGTGATCTTCTGGGCCGACGCCTGGAACCGCGCCCGCTGGAGCGCCCGCACCGGCATCCTCTACTTCGTCCTCTCCGTCCTGCCCACCGGCGGCTTCTTCGCCGAGCGCAGGCTCAAGCACGAGGCCGAGAACGCGGTCATCGCCTCGCGCGCCCGCCAGGAAGGGATCGTCAACGCATGATCGTCGCCTTCTCCGTGACACCGCTCGGCGTCGGCGAGGACGTCGGGGAGTATGTCGCCGACGCCGTCCGCGTCGTCCGCGAGTCCGGCCTCCCGAACCGCACCGACGCGATGTTCACCTCCGTCGAAGGCGACTGGGACGAGGTCATGGCGGTGATCAAGCGCGCCGTCGCCGTCGTCGAGGAACGCGCACCCCGCGTGTCCCTCGTCCTCAAGGCCGACATCCGGCCCGGCGTCACCGACGGGCTCACCAGCAAGGTCGAAACCGTCGAACGGCACCTGTCCGCCTGACGGCACCTCACCTCACCGTCCGAGAAACCCCGGTCCCCAGGGCCGGGGTTTCTCGTGTGCCCGCGGCAAAGACCACCCGGCCGCCCGGCCCGCGCACCCCATCGGACGCACCCCGTTCGACACCCGGCGGAAACTCACCTTGTGTGTTGACAACGGCCAGTCAGGCCACCTCGACCACAGGAGGGCGCGTGCGGCCCGAGGGCTACGACTACGACACCTACAGCCGACTCGCCGGACCCCTGACCCACCCCGCCGGCACGGCCCAACAGGTGCAGTACACCAAGCTCCTCCCACCCGGGCCGCGCCGAACAGGCGCTCTCCTCCTGATGACCCTCGCGCCGGCCCTCACCGCCACCCTCCTCGTCTATCTCCTGTGGCCCACCCACTGGGTCGAACGCGAGAACGGCGAGACCTGGCTCGTCGGCCTCGACACGGTCATGCTCGTCGCCATCGGCCTCATCGAGCTCTTCATGCTCGTCAACGTCCTGAGCATCGCCCACGCCACCCTCACCGCGCGCGACCCCGTCCCCCTCGTCCCCGAAGAGGGAACCCGGGTCGCCTTCCTCACCACCTACGTCCCCGGCAAGGAACCCCTTGCCACCGTCCGCGCCACCCTCGAAGGCGCCGTCCGCGTCACCCACGCCGGGCTCCTCCACGTCTGGCTCCTCGACGAAGGCGACGACGACCGGGCCAGGGACCTCTGCGCCGAACTCGGCGTCCGCCACTTCACCCGCCACGGCATCCCCGAATGGAACCGTCCCCACGGCGCCCACAAGGCCCGCACCAAGCACGGCAACTACAACGCCTGGCTCACCCTCCACGGCCACGCCTACGAGTACTTCGCCTCCGTCGACGCCGACCACACCCCCCTGCCCGGCTTCCTCGAGCGGATGATGGGCTACTTCCGCGACCCCGACGTCGCCTTCGTCGTCGGCCCCCAGGTCTACGGAAACTACGAGCACCCCGTCACCAAGGGCGCCGAGTCCCAGCAGTTCCTCTTCCACGCCCTGATCCAGCGCGCCGGCAACCGCTACCGCTCACCCATGTTCGTCGGCACGAACAACGTCGTACGCATCGCGGCCCTCCGCCAGATCGGCGGACTCCAGGACTCCATCACCGAGGACATGGCCACCGGGTTCGAACTGCACCGCCACCGCAACCCCCGCACCGGCCACCACTGGCGATCCGTGTACACACCCGACGTCCTGGCCGTCGGCGAGGGCCCCGCCTCCTGGACCGACTTCTTCACCCAGCAGATGCGCTGGTCCCGGGGCAGCTACGACACGCTCTTCAAGCAGTACGGGAAGGCGGTCCTCACCATGCCTCCGGGCCGCCTCTTCTCCTACACGATGATGCTCATCTACTACCCGATGACCGCCGTCAACTGGCTCCTCGGCATCATCAGCTGCGTCCTCTTCCTGTGGTTCGGAGCCTCCGGAACCCAGGTCAACGCCTCCCTGTGGCTCATGCTCTACAGCGACGCCGCCGCCCTCCGGATCGCCCTCTACCTCTGGAACCGGCGCCACAACGTCTCCCCGCACGAACCCGAGGGCTCCGGCGGCCTCGCCGGCATGGCCATGTCCGCGCTCTCCGCCCCCATCTACCTCAAGGCGCTGGCCGACGCCCTCACCCGCCGCCCCAGCCGTTTCGTCGTCACCCCCAAAGGGGGCGACACCAGCCCCGACCGGCTCCGCACCTTCCGCATCCACCTCGGCTGGGCCGCGCTCCTCGCCGTCTCCCTCGGCGCCTCCACCGTCCTCGGCCACACCCACGCGGCCATGCGGACCTGGGCTCTCCTCGCCATGGCGCTCTCCCTGGCACCCGTCGCCGTATGGATCAGCACCCTCCTCGAGGAACGCCGGACCCGGCGGCGGCACCCCGTCCGCGCCCGCGTCCCCCAGCCCAAGGAACCGGCCCTCGCCGCCCGGACCTCCGCCCCGGTCACCGGCTCCACCCCAGGAGGTAGCTAGGCCATGGCCGACCGGCCCTCGAAGAAGACGCGCAAGACACTCCTCGGCATCACGGGGATCGCCGTCCTCGCGGGACTCAACGCCCCCGCCGCACTCGGTCTCGCCGGCGAGACCTACCACGCCTACACGATCTCCCGGCCCTCCTACCAGGCCGCCTACGGCTCCTGGAAGCAGATCGACATCCCCCGCGCCTACCGCACCAACGCCATCCACGCGGCCCTGCTCCACACCGGGAAAGTGCTCATCGTCGCCGGATCCGGAAACGAACAGAGGAAGTTCGACAAGGGATCCTTCGACACCGTCCTGTGGGACCCGAGGAACGACACCTTCAAGAAGATCCCCACCCCGGACGACTTCTTCTGCTCCGGCCACGCCCAACTGCCCGACGGCAGCATGCTCGTCGCCGGCGGAACCGCCCGCTACGAACAGCTCGACGGCGAGGTCCGGCGGGCCGGCGGCGGCATGCGCGTGAAGAACGAGAACCCCGACAAGGACATCGTCCTCAAGAAGGGCACCGTCTTCCGTTCACCCGCGGGCGTCACGTACGCCAGCCGTTTCGACGTCACCGTCCCCAGGGCCAGACGCGACCAGACGGCCACCTACGACCGGGCCGGCGTCATGCAGCCGTGGCGGACCACCGTCACCGCCGGTGAGGCACGCGTCTTCGTCGAAGCCACGGAGACGGGGCCCCTGGCGGTCACCGGCACCCCGGCCCAGTACGAGATCGCCGGCCTGCGCGGTGCGGACGCCGCCAACACCTACGGCCTCTCCGAGAAGATCACCCTCGACAAACAGGACTTCCAAGGCATCAGGGCCGCCTACGAGTTCGACCCCCGCGCCGAGAAGTACATCCCCGTCGACCCGATGGACAAGGCCCGCTGGTACCCCACCCTCGTCGGACTCGACGACGGACGCGTCCTCGCCGTCTCCGGCCTCGACGACGTCGGAACCATCGACCCCGGCGACAACGAGATCTACGACCCCCGCACCAAGAAGTGGTCCCCCGGCCCCAAGCGCTACTTCCCCACCTACCCCGCGCTCTTCCTCACCCGGGGCGGCAAACTCTTCTACCCGGCCTCCAACGCCGGATACGGGCCCGCCGACCAGGGCCGCGACGCCGGTCTCTGGGACCCGAGGACCAACACCTTCGAAAAGGTGCCCGGGCTGCGGGACGCCGACGAGACCGAAACCTCCGCCTCGCTCCTCCTGCCGCCCGCACAGGACCAGAAGGTGATGATCCTCGGCGGAGGAGGCGTCGGGGAATCGAAGCGGTCCACCCCCCGCACCGCCGTCGTCGACCTGAAGAAGGACAACCCCGCCTTCGAGGACGGACCCGACCTCCCCCAGGGCACCCGCTACCTGAACAGCGTGATCATGCCCGACGACACCGTCTTCACCACCAACGGCTCCCAGGACTACCGGGGGCGCAGCGCCAGCAACATCCTCAAAGCCCAGTTCTACGACCCCAAGGCCAACACCTTCCGCGAGGCCGCGTCCCCGACCGTCGGCCGCAACTACCACTCCGAGGCCCTGCTGCTGCCCGACGGCCGCGTCGCCACGTTCGGCTCCGACCCGCTCTTCGACGACCGGCGGAACACCAAGCTCGGCCACTTCGAGCAGCGCATGGAGATCTACACCCCGCCCGCGCTGCACCGGAACGGGAAGAACCGGCCGGAACTGGGGGAGGGGACGGACAGGCTGGACAAGGACGGACGGGCCACGTTCGCCACGGACCATCCGGAACGCGTCACCAAGGCCCGCCTGATGCGCCCCAGCGCCGTCACCCACACCACGGACGTCGAACAACGGTCCATCGAACTCGGGCTGACGAAGACCGGGAACTCCGTGACCGTCGAGGTGCCGAAGGACCCGGCGCTGGTGCCGCCGGGCTGGTACATGCTGTTCGTGACGGACGCCCAGGGGACGCCTTCCGAGGCGAAGTGGGTGCGGGTCGGATGAGGGGCGGGTGCCGGACCCGGCTGATCCGCACCCTCGCGGCCCTCGCGGCCCTCGCGGCGCTCGGCCTCACAGCGGGTTGCTCGTCCGCCTCCCGGGCCGACGGGACCGCCGTCGCCGAGACCCGGCGGGCCGACACCGGCGACTCCCCCTTCTGGGTCGACCCCGCCGGCCCCGCCGCGGCGCAGATCCGGGCGTGGCGACGCCAGGGCCGTACCGAGGACGCCGCGCTGCTGGAGCGGATCGCCGACGAACCCACCGCACTGTGGCCGGCCGGCGAGGCCGACCCGGGCCCGGTCGTCCGAGCGGCCACCACGGCGGCCGCGCGGCAGGACCGCACGGCACTGTTCGTGGCGTACAACATCCCCCACCGCGACTGCGGCCGGCACTCGGCGGGCGGTGCGGCCGACGCCGACGTCTACCGGCGATGGATCGGACAGTTCGCGGACGCTCTCGCCGACAGCCGGGCCCTGGTCGTCCTCGAACCGGACGCGATCGCCCACATCGTCGACGGCTGCACACCCGGCGAGTACCGGGACGAACGCACCCAGTTGCTCAGCGACGCGGTCAACCGGCTCAAGCACCAGCCCCGCACCAAGGTCTACGTGGACGCCGGCAACCCGGCCTGGATCCGCGACTCAGGCAGACTCGTCGAACCCCTCACACGGGCGGGCATCGCGAACGCCGACGGGTTCTCGCTGAACGTCTCGAACTTCCAGACGGACGCCGTGACCAGGACGTACGGCGTCGAGCTCGCGGCGAGACTCGGCGGGAAACACTTCGTCGTCGACACCAGCCGCAACGGCAACGGCCCCCTCCCGGGTGTCTGGTGCAACCCGCCCGGCCGCGCCCTCGGCACCCGCCCCGCCACGGCCACCGGCGAACCGGCCCTGGACGCCTACCTGTGGATCAAGAGGCCGGGCGAATCGGACGGAGCGTGCGAGGGCGGGCCGGCGGCCGGGCAGTGGTGGCCCGACTACGCGCTGGGGCTGGCCCGCGGTTCCGGGGGCTGACCGACGCCCGCGCCCGGGCGGTCGCCCGCGCCCCGCCTCACCCTCCGCCTCCGCCCGAGGCGAGCGCGATCCCGAGCGGCGTCCGTTCGTACAGCACCTGGTGACCGTAACGGCGTGAGACGAGGAGGCCGGTGTCGCGCAGAGCGGTGAGGTGGGCGGAGACGGAGGACGGGGCGAGGCGCAGCCGGTGGGCGAGGGCCGTGGTGGTGGCGGGTTCGTCGAGGGCCGTGAGGACGACCGCTCGGCCGCGGCCGAGGAGGCGTACGAGGGCGTCGGAGGTGCTGCCGCCGGGTTCGGCCCAGAGGCCGCCGATGCCGCGGGCGGGATAGGCGAGGGTGGGCTGCCAGGGGGGCTCGAAGCCGCTGATCACGTCGGGCCAGGAGAAGACGCTGGGCATGAGGACCAGACCCTGTCCCGCGAGGTGGCGTTCGTGGCGGCCGCCTCCCTCGATGGTGAGGGTGTGGGCGCGCCAGCCGAGCCGGCGGTCGATCTCCGGGAGGAGACCGCCGAGGCCGACGTGGGCGAGGCGGCGTGAGTGGAAGGCGATGTCGGCTTCCAGCAGGGCGCGCAGCCGGGGCCAGTCGGGTTCGACGAGGGCGTGCCAGGCCTGTTCGAGCAGGTCGGTGAGCCGGGTGACGGTGCGGACGGGGTCGGCGAGCAGGGCGCGGCCCTGCGGGGAGGCGAGGGCGCCGGGGGTGTCGGCGAGGGAGCGCGCGGTCTCCTCGCGGGCGGCGGCGGGGTCGGCGGCGCGCACGGCCGCGATCTCCTCGTCGAAGGTGGCGGTGGGGCCGATGGGGGGTGGGCCGAGCCAGTCGGGGGAGTAGCCGCTGCGGGGCATGAGGAGCCACAGCGGGGTGAGGTCGAGTCCGGCGGCCGCGGTGCGGATACGGCGCAGCCAGTGGGCGTGGTAGCCGTGCCGTGCGGGCCGGTTGAGGGTGCGGACCGCCTCCTGGGTCTCCCAGAGGGGGGAGATCGCGAAGCGGCAGTTGAGGAGGTCGTCCTCCCCGAAGTGCAGGAGTGACGGCACGGGGCGGCTCCGGAAGATTCGGCTGGGGCCGAAACTCTACGCCGGCGGCTTCGGCGGGGGCACGCTGCCGCACATGCCAGACACACCGACCGCGCCCACGACGACGAAGACGCCGGGAACCGCCGGGGCGGGCGCCCCTCCGCCCGCCGTCCCCACCGGATACGGCCCGGTCTTCGCCGTGCGCGAGTTCCGTGCCGTGTTCGTCGCGCACGCGTTCTCGCTGCTGGGGCTGGTGGTCAGTGAGATCGCGCTGTCCGTCCTGGTCTACGACCTGACGGGGTCCCCGCTGCTGAGCGCCCTGACGTTCGCGCTGGGCTTTCTGCCCTATCTCGTCGGCGGGACGCTGCTCGCGGGGGTCGCGGACCGCTTTCCGGCGCGGCGGGTGCTGGTGGTGTGCGATCTGGTGTGCGCGGGGTGCGTGGTGGTGATGGCGGTGCCGGGCGCTCCGATCGCGGTGCTGCTGGCGATGCGGGCGGCGCTGGCGGTGGTGGCTCCGGTGTTCCAGGGGACGCGGACGGCGACGCTGGCCGATGTCCTCGGTGACGGGGAGCTGTTCGTGCTGGGCCGTTCGCTGCTGCGCATCGTGTCGCAGAGCGCGCTGCTGACGGGGTTCGGACTGGGAGGTCTGCTGCTGACCGTGGTGTCGCCGCGGCACGCGCTGCTGGTGACGGTCGGTACGTTCCTGGCGTCCGCGGCGTTCCTGCGGTTCGGAACGCGGCGCCGGCCGGCGCGGGTGACCGGGGGGCAGGCGTTGGTGCGGGACTCGTTGCGCGGCGCCCGGCTGGTGCTGGCCGACCGCCGGGTGCGGGTGCTCCTTCTGCTGTTCTGGGTGCCGCCGATGTTCGTGGTGGTGCCGGAGGCGTTGGCGGCGCCGTACGCGCACGGTCTCGGGGTGGGTTCGACGGGGCTGGGTCTGCTGATGTGCGCGCTGCCGGTGGGGACGATCGCGGGCGAGCTGTTCGCGGGGTCGCGGCTGCGGCCCCTGACGCGGCAGCGGATCACGTTGCCGTTGGTGTGCGTGACCCTGCTGCCGTACGTGGGCTACGCGCTGCGGCCGGGTCTGGGCTGGTCGTTGGTGCTGCTGGCGGTGGCGGGCGCCGGCTCGGCGTACACGCTCGGCCTCGACCAGTGGTTCGTGCGGTCGGTGCCCGACGAGCTGCTCGGGCGGGCGATGACGCTGAACACGGCGGGGCTGATGACGGTTCAGGGGGTGGGGATGGCGCTGTCGGGCGCGGTGGCGGAGTTCGCCGGGGTGCGGGCGACCGTGGTGGGCGCGGGAGTGCTGGGAACGGTGCTGTGTGTGGTGCTGGCGGTGGCGGCGCGGCGTGCGGAGCAGGGCGTGGAGCAGGGGGCGGGCGGGCCGTCGGAGGGGGCGCGGATGCCTGTCGTCGTGGGGGAGAGGACCGAAACGCGAGACGGGGCTGACCACGATGTGACCGGCCGGTAAGGTCTTTGGCGTGCCGAAGCCGCTCAGTCTCGCTTTTGATCCCATCGCCCGCGCCGACGAACACTGGCAGCAGCGCTGGGGGTCCGTGCCCTCGATGGCCGCGATCACCTCGATCATGCGCGCGCACCAGATCCTGCTGGCCGAGGTGGACGCGGTGGTCAGGCCGTACGGGCTGACGTTCGCCCGGTACGAGGCGCTGGTGCTGCTCACGTTCTCCAAGGCGGGCGAGCTGCCGATGTCGAAGATCGGTGAGCGGCTGATGGTGCATCCGACGTCCGTCACGAACACGGTGGACCGGCTGGTGCGCTCGGGCCTGGTGGACAAGCGGCCGAATCCGAACGACGGGCGCGGCACACTCGCCTCGATCACGGAGAAGGGCCGCGAGGTGTGCGACGCGGCGACCCGCGACCTGATGGGGATGGACTTCGGTCTCGGGGCGTACGACGCGGAGGAGTGCACGGAGATCTTCGCGATGCTGCGGCCGCTGCGGGTGGCCGCGCACGACTTCAAGGACGAGTAGGACGGTCCGGGCCCGGCGCGGGAGGGCGCGGCGCCGGGGCGGCCGGGTGAGGGCGGGGGCGCGCGAAGATCGCGCAAATGGGGTCGTTACCCTCGTAGCCATGAAGAAGAGCGTGCTGACCCGCTACCGCGTCATGGCCTACATCACCGGTGTGCTGCTGGTTCTGCTGTGCCTCGGCATGATCGCCAAGTACGGCCTGGGCGTCGACGGTGCCGCCGACTTCACCCGTGTCGTCGCCATCGCGCACGGCTGGCTGTACGTCGTGTACCTGATCTTCGCGTTCGACCTGGGGTCGAAGGCGAAGTGGCCGGTCGGCAAGCAGCTCTGGGTGCTGCTGGCGGGGACGATCCCCACGGCCGCGTTCTTCGTGGAGCGCAGGATCAGCCGTGAGCTGGAGGGGCGCGTCGCGGAGGGTTCTCCCGCGGTCGCCAAGGCCTGATCCACACCCGATCCGCACCGGATCAGCACCGCCGTACGGGATCGTACGGCGGTTTGCCATCGACATTTACTAGGACGTCCTAGTAAATTCGTGGGTATGGACGCTCACGCCATCGAGGAAGGCCGCCGACGCTGGCAGGCCCGCTACGACGCTTCGCGCAAGCGCGAGGCCGACTTCACCACGCTCTCCGGCGACGCCGTGGAGCCGGTGTACGGTCCCCGGCCCGGGGACCACTACGAAGGCTTCGAGCGGATCGGATGGCCCGGCGAGTACCCGTACACGCGCGGGCTGTACGCCACCGGGTACCGCGGGCGGACGTGGACGATCCGGCAGTTCGCCGGATTCGGCAACGCCGAGCAGACCAACGAGCGCTACAAGAAGATCCTCGCCAACGGCGGCGGAGGTCTGTCCGTGGCGTTCGACATGCCGACGCTGATGGGCCGCGACTCCGACGACCCCCGCGCGCTCGGCGAGGTCGGGCACTGCGGTGTCGCCATCGACTCGGCCGCCGACATGGAGGTCCTCTTCGGGGACATCCCGCTCGGTGACGTCACGACGTCGATGACGATCAGTGGGCCCGCGGTGCCGGTCTTCTGCATGTACCTGGTCGCCGCCGAGCGTCAGGGAATCGACCCGGCCGTACTGAACGGCACGCTCCAGACCGACATCTTCAAGGAGTACATCGCGCAGAAGGAGTGGCTCTTCCAGCCCGAGCCGCATCTGCGCCTCATCGGCGACCTGATGGAGCACTGCGCCGAGAAGATCCCCGCGTACAAGCCGCTGTCCGTCTCCGGTTACCACATCCGGGAAGCGGGCTCGACGGCCGCGCAGGAGCTCGCCTACACCCTGGCGGACGGCTTCGGCTACGTGGAGCTGGGGCTCTCCCGCGGGCTCGACGTGGACGTCTTCGCCCCTGGGCTCTCCTTCTTCTTCGACGCCCACGTCGACTTCTTCGAGGAGATCGCCAAGTTCAGGGCGGCCCGCCGGATCTGGGCCCGCTGGATGCGCGACGTGTACGGCGCGAAGACCGAGAAGGCGCAGTGGCTGCGGTTCCACACGCAGACCGCCGGTGTCTCGCTGACGGCGCAGCAGCCGTACAACAACGTCGTGCGCACGGCCGTCGAGGCGCTCGCCGCGGTCCTCGGCGGTACGAACTCGCTGCACACCAACGCGCTGGACGAGACGCTCGCGCTGCCGTCCGAGCAGGCCGCGGAGATCGCCCTGCGCACGCAGCAGGTGCTCATGGAGGAGACCGGCGTCGCCAACGTCGCCGACCCGCTGGGCGGTTCCTGGTACGTCGAGCAGCTCACCGACCGCATCGAGGCCGACGCCGAGAAGATCTTCGAGCAGATCAGGGAGCGCGGGCTGCGGGCGCACCCCGACGGCCGGCACCCCATCGGTCCCATCACCTCGGGCATCCTGCGCGGCATCGAGGACGGCTGGTTCACCGGGGAGATCGCCGAGTCGGCGTTCCAGTACCAGCGGTCGGTGGAGAAGGGCGACAAGCGCGTCGTCGGCGTGAACGTCCACCACGGCTCCGTCACCGGCGACCTGGAGATCCTGCGGGTCAGCCACGAGGTGGAGCGCGAGCAGGTGCGGGAGCTGGGCGCGCGCAGGCAGGGGCGTGACGAGGCCGCGGTGCGCGGCGCGCTGGCCGCCATGCTCGCCGCCGCCCGCGACGGCTCGAACATGATCGCCCCCATGCTGGAAGCGGTCCGCGCCGAGGCGACCCTGGGCGAGATCTGCGGCGTCCTGCGCGACGAGTGGGGGGTGTACACGGAGCCGGCGGGCTTCTGAGGCCCCCGCGGCCCCGGCCGCCGCTCCTTGCCGTACGTCCCCGCTCCCGGCCCCTGTCGGCCCCTGCGCCCCCGTCCGTCCCGCTTCCGGGCCCTCCCGCCCGGACCCGCTCCTCGTGCCGCGAGAGAGCCGGGCGGGACCCACGGGGGCGTAGGGCTGCGGGGACCGGGTTCAGTCCTCCGCGGTCGCGCCGGTCAGGCCGAGAAGCAGGACGCGGGTGAACGAGCGCACCCACTCCTCGTCCGCCGGTTCCGCGCTGACCAGAGTGCGGTGGACGACCGCCCCGGCGACCACGTCGAAGATCAGGTCGGCGGTACGGGAGGCGCTGGCGGGGTCGGTCTCCGGGGGGAGTTCGCCGCGGGCCTGCGCGCGGGCGCGGCCCTCCATGACGAGCCGCTTCTGCCGGTCCACGATGGACGTCCTGATGCGTTCGCGCAGCGGCTCGTCGCGAGTAGACTCCGCCACCACCGCCATCAGCGCCGTCTTCGCCTCCGGGCGGTCCAGGATCGCCGCGAACTGGAGCACCACGCCCTCGATGTCGGCGGCCAGACTGCCCCGGTCGGGCAGCTCCAGCTCGTCGAAGAGGACGGCCACGGCGTCGACGACGAGTTCGTTCTTGCCCGCCCAGCGGCGGTAGAGGGTCGTCTTGGCGACGCCGGCGCGGGTCGCCACGTCTCCCAACGTCAGTTTGGACCAGCCCAGTTCGACCAGGGCCGCACGGGTCGCCTCGAGGATCGCGGCGTCCGCGGCGGCGCTGCGGGGGCGGCCCGTCCGGGGGGCCGAGGGGTGACCGTGCATGTCAGTGACCATATCCGGCCGCCTCACCGGCGAAATCCGGCGGTTCTGTGAAGCCGTGAGGGAGATCACCGGGGGGTGGCGGACAGGCGGGTCTCCGGACAGTTACGCTACGACTCGTAGCGAAAGCTCGAACGCGGCGACAACCGCACCGGGCGCCTGGTGGGGACCCGGCGCCGAACAGGCCGGACGGGGACCGGCTTTCAGCATGCTTTTCCTACGGCTTTTCACACGTGCGCGAGGAAGGGGGAGGATGTACTCATGCAGCCACGGAACATGTCCATGAGCGGAGTCGTCGACCTCGCCGCGGTGAAGGCGGCCCAGGAGGCCAAGGCGAAGGCGGAGCAGGCGCGCGCCGACGCCGCCCGGCAGGGCGGCGGAGGGGGCGTGAGTCCCGCGAGCCTCGTCATCGACGTCGACGAGGCGGGATTCGAGAGCGAGGTCCTGCAGCGCTCCACCGAGGTGCCCGTCGTCATCGACTTCTGGGCCGAGTGGTGCGAGCCCTGCAAGCAGCTCAGTCCGGTCCTGGAGCGGCTGGCCCTCGAGTACAACGGCCGGTTCCTGCTCGCCAAGATCGACGTCGACGCCAATCAGATGCTGATGCAGCAGTTCGGGGTCCAGGGGATCCCGGCCGTCTTCGCGGTGGTCGCCGGCCAGGCGCTGCCGCTCTTCCAGGGCGCGGCCGCCGAGTCGCAGATCCGCGGGACGCTGGACCAGCTCGTCCAGGTCGCCGAGGAGCGCTTCGGTCTGACCGGCCTGACGGTCGACGGCGACGCCGAGCCGGGCGACGCCCCCGAGGCCCCGGAGATGCCGGCCGGCCCCTACGACGCCCTGCTGGAGGCCGCCGTACAGGCGCTGGACGCGGGCGACTTCGGCGGAGCCGTACAGGCGTACCGGAACGTCCTGAGCGACGACCCGGGCAACACCGAGGCCAAACTGGGACTCGCCCAGGCCGAGTTGCTCCACCGGGTGCAGGGTCTCGACCCCCAGCAGGTGCGCAAGGACGCCGCCGAGAAGCCGGGTGACGCCGCCGCGCAGATCGCGGCCGCCGACCTGGACCTCGTGGGCGGCCATGTCGAGGACGCCTTCGGGCGGCTCATCGACACGGTGCGCCGCACGGCGGGCGACGACCGGGACGCCGTACGGGTGCGGTTGCTCGAACTCTTCGAGGTCGTCGGGGGCGACGACCCGCGCGTGATCGCGGCGCGCAGGGCCCTCGCGAGGGCCTTGTTCTGACCAGTCCCTAAACGTCAGGGCCTGTGATGCCCGCGTGAAAGATTGGCCGACAGAGGGGCAAGTGGCCGCGCTTTACCAAAACTTGGTAAACGCGGCCGCTGTTACTCCGAGTAAGTCCAGGGCGTTGAACTGTCTGGTTCCGTCCGTCAATCAACCAGTGTGTCACCCCCCTTGGGAGCACCCTGAGTCGCTGACCGACACCGGCCGGTCGTTCTTCGGTTATCCCGCCGTTACTAGCGAGTAACGAACCCCCTTGTGCGGGCGGCGAGAATGCACCACGATCGGCGACGCTCGGTCCATTCCCGCACCCCGCCAGCCAGTCGGGTCAGCGGAGTCCCTGGGTCCCCACCGAGTAGAGCCGGAGGCAGTGCTGCCGGCTCTTGGGCAGGGGGGTCTCCGCCGTCCGGTGGAGCCTGTCCAGCAGGTTGTGCGTGATTGGTGTCAGGCGCGACCAGTGGTTGTCGCTCGGGGGTGATCGCCGGTGATTCGGGTGCAGTCGCACCTCCGGGTACAGGCGCTCTCCTTCCCGAGGACGTAGCACTTCTCCCATCCCTGCCCGGCTGAGCCGCCGCAAGTGGCAGTCAGGGCCAGGAGATGTACGTCCGAGAAGGAGGAAATATGGAGTCCCAGGTGCGTGGCGGGACCAGATGGAAGCGGTTCGCGGTCGTGATGGTGCCCTCGGTGGCCGCCACGGCAGCGATAGGTGTCGCCCTCGCGCAGGGCGCTCTCGCCGCGTCGTTCAGCGTTTCCGGTCAGTCGTTCAAGGTGTCGGCGGACCGACTCGACGGTACGGGCTTCTCGCAGTACGGAGCCATCGACTCGGGTTACACCCTCGACGGCAACAAGACGGCTCACCCCGTCGCGGTCTCGGCGTTCAAGAACGCCACGATCACCAACATGTGCCAGTCCGTCGTCACCCCGGACATCCCGCTGCTCGGTTCCGTCAGCCTCGTGCTGAAGGCCGGCGGCGGTGACACGCCGGTCGAGGCGGACAACCTGTACATCGACGTCGAGGACCTCGAGGCCAACGCGACGTTCCGCGGCATCGACATCGGTGTTGCCGCCAAGGACGCCACCAAGGGTCCGGGTCTGAAGAGCGGCGAGGCTGCCAACCCCTACGGGTTCGCGCAGCAGGCCGACTCCGCGACGCTGACCAAGGTGCGGCAGACGGCGTGGGCGACCACGGCGGGCACCTTCAAGCTCAGCGGCCTGAAGATGTCGGTCGCCAAGGGCGTCAAGGAGTGCTACTAGGCACCCCTGGGGCGGGCGACAGGGGCTTCGGCCGCTTCGCCCGCCCCGCTCCGCACGCATAGGCGGAGCGAACATGCGAACTTCTCACAGCAAAGCCGTTCCAGGGAGCTGTTTTCCATGAGCGCCGAGACTCCTGCCGCGCGCGGCCAGAACGACGAGCACTACCTCCAGGTGTTCCGGCGGAACTTCCGTACATGGAGGGGCGACCGCCCGTTCTGGGCCGGCCTGTTCATCGTGCTCGGCGGTGTCCCCATCGCGTACTTCCCGTACGCGAAGCTTCAGCTCGGACATCTGACGCTGGCGATGTCCACCACCGCGGGTGCCGGTTCCCTCATCATCGGCGTGCTCCTCGTGGTGCTCGGGATCAGCCTCTGGTTCCAGAAGCACGTACGGACGTTCGCCGGAGTCGCGGCGATCCTCCTCGCCCTGGTGTCCATCCCGGTGTCCAACCTGGGCGGCTTCCTGGTGGGCTTCCTCTTCGCCCTCATCGGCGGCGCCATGGCCGTCTCCTGGGTTCCGGGCGAGCCGGGCGAGGAGTACGGCGCACCGGCGTCCCACGCCAAGGACGCCGAGCCGCTGGGCATGGTGCCCCAGCAGCAGGACGCGGGGCCCGAGCCCGTCGCGCCCGCCGCCGCGCACGCTGTGGACGACCCGAACGATCTGTCAGGAACGAGCCCGAGCAACGGGGCGAACGGGAGGCACAGTGCCGGCTGACAAGGTGACCCACGGGACTGAGGTGGACGAGTCCCGTGTGAGAACCGGGCCGCGCCACGCGGCTCCCAGGAAGCCGTTGTTCACCAGGTTCCACGTGCCCGCCGGCAAGGCGATAGCCATAGCCGCGATGCCGACGGCGGTCCTCATGGGAATGGGGCTCACGCCGACGCTCGCCCAGGCGGACGACCACTCCACGGCCAAGAGCCTGACGGCCGACGAGTACCAGGCGTGCGTCGAGGCCGTCGCCGGCACCGAGGACGACAAGAAGGACCCGTCGGAACCGGCGTCGCCGACCCCCTCGGCCTCCGCGAGCGAGTCGTCCGGCACGGCCACACCGACCCCCTCGGCGTCCTCGGACGCGAAGGACTCCACGGACCCGGGCAAGACCTCTTCGTCGGATTCAGGTTCCGACGACAAGGCCGAACCCGCCCCCTCCGCCTCGTCCTCCGCACCGAGCACGTCCGACAAGTCGGCCGACAGCGCGGCCACTCCGGCCCCCACGGCGTCCGCGACGAAGAACCCGCTCGACCCCCTGGGTATCGGCGACGCCATCAAGGACCTCCTGACGCCCGACGAGAAGGAGAGCGCCACCCCCGAGCCCTCCGCGTCGGCCTCCGCGAGCGACAAGGGCGACGAGACGGGCACGACCGCCTCGTCCGGTGACAAGAGCACCTCCGGCACCGTCAAGGACACGACCGACAAGGTCACCGACACGGTCACGGACACCCTCAAGGACGCCACCGACAAGGCCTCCGAGGCGGCGAAGGACACCACCGACGCCGTCAAGAAGGCCGCCGAGGACGCCGGGGTGACGCCGAGCCCCTCAGCGAGCTCCACGACGGACCCCAAGGACTGCCCGGTCGCCACCGACGAGGAGGGCAGCGTCGACAACCCGGTGACCCTGCCCGACGACCCGTGGTACCTCAACGCCAGCTCCCTGCTCCTCAAGGGCGCCGACTACCAGGGCGTCGTCAAGGTGAAGACCGCCGACGGCACGGTCAAGAAGGTCCTGAAGTACGTCATCTCCGACGGCACCGACATCGGGGACCTGCACCAGACGGTGGACGACAAGCAGGCCGGCAGGACCTACCACGTGCAGGCCGGCAAGGGCACGACGTCCACCATCCGCGACGGCAAGACGATCATGTACACGGAGAGCATCTCCGGGAACCTGTTCGGTCTGATCCCGATCACGTTCGACCCGGACAACCCTCCGCCGCTGAACATCCCGCTGATCTACTTCACCAAGGCGAAGGTGGTCCAGGCGGGCCAGTTCGGCGGCACGCTGACCATCCCCGGACTGCACCAGTACACGACCGACTGAGTCGTCCGGAGCCCGTCCGGGCGCCGCGCAACACGCTGAGGGCGCCCCCTGTCCGACAGGGGGCGCCCTCAGTGGCGTACGGCGGCGGGGTCAGGCGTGGTGGACCTCGCCCAGGTGGTGCACCCGGACCATGTTGGTGGTGCCGGGGACACCGGGGGGCGAACCGGCGGTCATCACGACGACGTCGCCCTCGTTGAACCGCTTGAGCTTCTGCAGCTCGCGGTCGACCAGCTCGACCATCTCGTCCGTGCTGTTCACGAACGGCACGACGTGCGACTCGACGCCCCAGCTCAGCGACAGCTGGTTGCGGGTGCCCTCGTCGGTGGTGAACGCCAGGATCGGCTGCGCGGCGCGGTAGCGGGAGAGCCGGCGCGCGGTGTCGCCGGACTTCGTGAACGCCACCAGGCCCTTGCCACCGAGGAAGTCGGCGATCTCGCAGGCGGCACGGGCGACCGAACCGCCCTGCGTGCGCGGCTTCTTGCCCGGGACCAGCGGCTGCAGACCCTTGGAGAGCAGTTCCTCCTCGGCCGCGACGACGATCTTCGACATCGTCTTCACGGTCTCGATCGGGTACGCGCCCACGCTGGACTCGGCGGACAGCATGACCGCGTCCGCGCCGTCCAGGATCGCGTTCGCCACGTCGGACGCCTCGGCGCGCGTGGGACGGGAGTTGGTGATCATCGACTCCATCATCTGGGTCGCGACGATCACCGGCTTGGCGTTGCGGCGGCACAGCTCCACGAGGCGCTTCTGCACCATCGGGACCTTCTCCAGCGGGTACTCCACGGCCAGGTCGCCACGGGCCACCATGACGGCGTCGAAGGCCGCGACGACGCCCTCCATGTTCTCGACCGCCTGCGGCTTCTCCACCTTGGCGATGACGGGGACCCGGCGGCCCTCCTCGTCCATCACCTTGTGGACGTCGTTCACGTCGTCGGCGTCACGCACGAAGGACAGGGCGACCATGTCGCAGCCCATCCGCAGAGCGAAGCGCAGGTCCTCGACGTCCTTGTCCGACAGCGCCGGCACGTTCACCGCCGCGCCGGGCAGGTTGATGCCCTTGTGGTCGGAGATCACGCCGCCCTCGATGACGACCGTCTTGACCCGGGGGCCGTCGATCTCGACGACCCGCAGTTCGACGTTGCCGTCGTTGATGAGGATCTGGTCGCCCTTGGAGACGTCACCGGGCAGACCCTTGTAGGTCGTGCCGCAGATGTGCTTGTCACCCGGCACGTCCTCGGCCGTGATGACGAACTCGTCACCGCGCTCCAGCTCGACGGGGCCTTCGGCGAAGGTCTCCAGGCGGATCTTCGGGCCCTGGAGGTCGGCGAGCACGCCGATGGCGACGCCGGTCTCGGCCGCTGCGGCCCGGACCCGGTGGTACCGGCCCTGGTGCTCTGCCTGGGTGCCGTGGCTGAAGTTGAATCGGGCCACGTTCATGCCGGCCTGGATCAGCGCGACCAGCTTCTCGTGGGAGTCGACCGCGGGGCCGAGAGTACAGACGATTTTCGAACGGCGCATGGGGCGATCCTATCGGTTTGTTTCGCTACGGAATATTCCGTCTGGCGGAAGATACAAATGGGCGGACGGCCGCTCAGGCGTGGCTTTCCGGCCCGCTCAGGCCGCACCCTCTCCGACCAGCGCATACGTCTGTGTGGCGATCTCCAGTTCCTCGTCCGTGGGCACCACGGCGACCGCGACGCGCGCGTACGGCGGCGAAATCAGCCGCGATTCGTCCCCGCGCACGGCGTTCAGGTCACCGTCGACCACGAGCCCCAGCTCCTCCAGGCCCGCGATCGCGGCCTCGCGGACCGGCGCCGCGTTCTCGCCGACCCCGGCGGTGAAGGCGACGGCGTCCACCCGGCCGAGCACCGCGTAGTAGGCGCCGATGTACTTCTTCAGGCGGTGGATGTAGATGTCGAAGGCGAGCCGCGCCTGCTCGTCGCCCTCGTCGACACGTCGGCGGATCTCCCGCATGTCGTTGTCGCCGCACAGTCCGATCAGACCGCTCTTCTTGTTGAGGAGAGTGTCGATCTCGTCCGTGGACATGTTCCCAACGCGCTTCAAATGGAAGATGACGGCCGGATCCACGTCGCCCGACCGGGTCCCCATCACCAGCCCCTCCAACGGCGTGAGGCCCATCGAGGTGTCCACGCAGCGGCCTCCCCTGACCGCGGACGCCGACGCGCCGTTGCCCAGGTGCAGCACGATGACGTTGACCTCCTCGGGCGCCTTGCCGAGCAGTTCGGCCGTCGCCCGCGACACGTACGCGTGCGAGGTGCCGTGGAAGCCGTAGCGGCGGATGCGGTGCTCGTCGGCGGTCCGCACGTCGATCGCGTAGCGCGCCGCGGACTCCGGCATCGTCGTGTGGAACGCGGTGTCGAAGACCGCGACCTGCGGCAGGTCGGGACGCAGGGCCATCGCCGTGCGGATGCCGGTGAGGTTCGCCGGGTTGTGCAGCGGCGCCACCGGGATCAGCCGCTCGATCTCCGCGAGGACCGCGTCGTCGACGACCGTCGGCTCCGTGAACGTCCTGCCGCCGTGCACCACCCGGTGGCCGATCGCGGCGAGTTCGGGGGAGTCCAGGCCGAACCCGTCCGTCGCCAGCTCCGCGGCCACCGCCTTCAACGCGGCCTCGTGGTCGGCGAACTCGACCGCCGACTCACGGGTCTCGCCCGTGGCCGGCGTGGTGTGCCTGAGCAGCGAGGTGCCCTCGCCGATCCGCTCCACCAGGCCGACGGCGAGCCGGGAGCTGTCGCGCATGTCGAGGAGCTGGTACTTCACCGACGAGGAGCCGGAGTTGAGGACGAGCACACGCGTGGCCTCGGAGGCCGGGCGCGTCTCGCCGGACGGGGCGGGGGCGGGGGACGGGTCGGCAGTCACTGCGCGGAAGCCTTCTGGTCGGGGGTCTGGGCCTGGATCGCCGTGATGGCGACCGTGTTGACGATGTCCTGGACGAGCGCACCGCGCGACAGGTCGTTGACGGGCTTGCGCAGCCCCTGGAGCACCGGGCCGACGGCGATCGCGCCGGCGGAGCGCTGCACGGCCTTGTAGGTGTTGTTGCCGGTGTTGAGGTCCGGGAAGATCAGCACGGACGCCTGGCCCGCGACCTCGGACTCCGGCAGCTTGGTCGCCGCGACCGACGGTTCCACGGCGGCGTCGTACTGGATCGGCCCCTCGATCCGCAGGTCGCCGCGGCGCAGCCGCACCAGGTCCGTCGCCTCGCGCACCTTGTCCACGTCGACGCCCGTGCCCGAGGTGCCCGTGGAGTACGACAGCATCGCGATCCGCGCCTCCACGCCGAACTGCTCCGCCGTGGCCGCCGACTGGATGGCGATGTCGCACAGCTGCTCGGCGTCGGGATCGGGGTTCACCGCGCAGTCGCCGTAGACGAGGACCTTCTCGGCCAGGCACATGAAGAAGACGGACGAGACGATCTTCGACTCCGGCCGGGTCTTGATGATCTCGAACGCGGGCCGGATGGTCGCGGCCGTCGAGTGCACGGCCCCCGACACCATGCCGTCGGCGAGGCCCTGCTGCACCATCAGCGTGCCGAAGTAGTTGACGTCCGCGACGACGTCGTACGCCAGCTCGACGGTGACGCCCTTGTGGGCGCGCAGCTCGGCGTACTTCTCGGCGAAGGAGTCCCGCAGCTCGGAGGTCTGCGGGTCGATGAGCTGGGTGGCGCTGAGGTCGATGCCGAGGTCGGCGGCCTTCTTGCGGATCTGGTCGACCGGGCCGAGCAGCGTCAGGTCGCAGACGCCCCGCCGCAGCAGCACCTCGGCGGCGTGCAGGACCCGCTCCTCGGTGCCCTCGGGCAGCACCACGCGGCGCCTGTCGGAGCGGGCCTGCTCCAGCAGCTTGTGCTCGAACATCATCGGGGTGAGCCGGTCGCTGCTCGGCGCGGACACCCGCTTCAGCAGGTCCGAGGTGTCCACGTACCGCTCGAACAGGCCGAGCGCGGTCTCCGCCTTGCGGGGCGTGGCCGCGTTGAGCTTGCCCTCCAGGGAGAACAGCTCGGCCGCGGTCGGGAAGGAGGTCCCGGCCACCGAGACCACCGGGGTACCGGGCGCGAGGCGCGCCGCGAGCGTGAGGATGTCCTGGCTGGGCCGCTCGTTCAGGGTGAGCAGGATGCCGGCCACGGGCGGGGTGCCGGCGCTGTGCGCGGCGAGGGTGCCGATCACCAGGTCGGCGCGGTCGCCGGGGGTGACGACGAGGCACCCCGGGGTCAGCGCCCGCAGGAAGTTCGGCAGCATCGCGCCGCCGAACACGAAGTCGAGGGCGTCCCGCGACAGGCCCGCGTCGTCGCCGAGGAGCACCTCGCCGCCGAGCGCCTGGGTGATCTGCGCGACGGTCGGCGCGGACAGCGCGGGCTCGTCGGGCAGGACGTAACAGGGCACCGGGAGGCGGGAACCGAGCCGCTCCAGGATCTCGGTCCGGATCTCGGGCTCCACCCGGTTCACGACCATCGCGAGGACGTCGCAGCCGAGCCCGTCGTACGCGCGGTACGCGTTGCGGGTCTCGGCGCGCACCGACTCGGCGGTCTGCGCCCGGCCGCCGACGACCGGGATCACGGAGGCGGCGAACTCGTTCGCCAGCCGGGCGTTGAGCGCGAGCTCGTCGGGGAGCTGGGTCGCGGCGAAGTCGGTGCCGAGGACGAGGACGACGTCGTAGTCGCGGGCCACCAGGTGGAAGCGGTCGACGAGCGTGGACACCAGCTCGTCGGTACCCTGCTCGGCCTGGAGCGCGGACGCCTCGTGGTAGTCCATGCCGTAGACCGTCGCCGGGTCCTGCGCGAGGCGGTAGCGGGCCCGCAGGAGTTCGAAGAGGCGGTCCGGACCGTCGTGCACGAGAGGGCGGAAGACGCCCACCCGGTCGACCTGGCGGGTCAGGAGCTCCATGACCCCCAGCTCGACGACCTGACGGCCGTCGCCGCGGTCGATCCCGGTCACGTACACGCTGCGCGTCACGCGTGCTCTCCATCCGTCTCGGCGCCAGGCGGTGCGCTGGGCTCGCAAAGGGGCCCACCAACGTGAGCAGAACCCTCTTGACAATACCTCTGGCGCTGGCTAAGGCGCCCGCCAGGACAAACGCCCTGGTCGGGCCGGACCGGGCGCCCGTACGGCCTCCGGCGGGCAAGGGGGGATCGGCGGCGGCCCCCGGGCCGTGGAACAATCGGACTGGCTCACACGTACCAGCAGCGAGCAGGAGACACAGCACGATGCGCATCGGAGTTCTCACCGCAGGCGGCGACTGTCCTGGCCTGAACGCAGTGATCCGGTCGGTCGTGCACCGAGCGGTCACCAATTTCGGCGACGAGGTCATCGGCTTCGAGGACGGCTACGCCGGCCTCCTCGACGGCCACTACCGCACGCTCGACCTCAACGCGGTCAGCGGCATCCTCGCCCGCGGCGGCACCATCCTCGGCTCCTCCCGGCTGCAGCGCGACCGGCTCCGCGAGGCCTGCGAGAACGCGCAGGACATGGCGCGCGAGTTCGGCATCGACGTCCTCATCCCGATCGGCGGCGAGGGCACGCTCACCGCGGCGCGGATGCTGTCCGACGCGGGTCTGCCCGTGGTCGGCGTGCCGAAGACGATCGACAACGACATCTCCGCGACGGACCGCACCTTCGGCTTCGACACCGCCGTCGGTGTCGCCACCGAGGCCATGGACCGGCTGAAGACGACCGCCGAATCGCACCAGCGTGTGATGGTCGTCGAGGTCATGGGACGGCACGCCGGCTGGATCGCCCTGGAGTCCGGCATGGCGGCCGGCGCGCACGGCATCTGCCTGCCGGAGCGCCCCTTCGACCCCTCCGACCTGGTCGCGATGGTCGAGGAGCGGTTCGCGCGCGGCAAGCGGTTCGCCGTCATCTGTGTCGCCGAGGGCGCCCACCCCGTCGAGGGCGCCATGGACTACGGCCACGGCGAGATCGACCAGTTCGGCCACGAGCGCTTCCAGGGCATCGGCACGGCCCTCGCGTACGAGCTGGAGCGCCGCCTCGGCAAGGAGGCCAAGCCGGTCATCCTCGGCCACATCCAGCGCGGCGGCACCCCGACCGCGTACGACCGCGTGCTCGCCACCCGCTTCGGCTGGCACGCCGTGGAGGCCGCGCACAGCGGAGCGTTCGGCCGGATGACCGCGCTGCGCGGCACGGACGTCGAGATGGTCCCGCTCGCGGACGCGACGACCGAGCTGAAGACGGTCCCCAAGGACCGGATGGACGAGGCCGAGTCGGTGTTCTAGGCCCCGCCGGGGGATCGGATCGATCCCGCGGTGCGGGCGGCGCACGGCTTGTGGCCGCGGCGCGCGGACCGTCGCGTGCGGCTCGTGGCGCACGGCCCGTCGTCCCGACGCGTCAGTACGTGTTCGCCCGGATCGTCGACCAGAAGTGGTCGACGATCCGGTCGAGGTAGTCCCGGCCGGACTCGCCGGAGTCGGCCGCGGCCGGTCCCGGGCTCCAGCTGAGCGTGGCGACCATCTGCCCCTGGTAGTCGGTGTGCAGCTCCCGCAGGGTGTCCTCCAGGAGCTGCCGGTCCAGGGGCACGGTCTTGGCGACCGGCCGCACGTACGCCTGCCAGCGCGTGGTGACCGCGCTGCGCAGCAGGTCGGCGAGTCTGCCGTCGCGGCCCGTCACGGTGACGAAGTCGGGCAGCGACAGTTCGAGCGCGTCGGCGAGCGCGGTCGACTGGCGCTCGGTCCCGCGCCAGGTGCCGGAGTCCTCCATCCGCTGGTAGGCGAGGAGTTCGAGTCCGACGGCCCGCGCGACGTCCTCCTGGGCGAGGTCGCGGGCGACGCGGTGTTCGCGCAATGTGCGCGGGGCGCCGATGAGTTCGCCCGGTGAGCACCACAACACCCCGGCGAGTGCGGTGAGTTCCGGGCTGCTCGGGGCCATGGTGCCGCGCTCCCACGCGGTGATGAGATCGGGTGTCGCGTACGGCAGCCCGTAGGAGGCTCGCAGTCCGTAGGCGACGTGTTCGGGCCCCATGCCGAGCGCCGCCCGCAGTCTGCGGGCGGCGAGGGCGTTGAAGGGCGGGGTGGGCTGTTGGGCTTGCGGTCGGTGCACGCGCACAAGGTATGGGGCCCGGGCGGCGCTGACTACGGTCTGTTCGGCCACAATCACGGATCGTAGGAACCTACGGTTCCGGACGGCGTGCCTCGTACGGGCGGTCCGACGAGTGTCATCCCTTCACGGCGCCGCCGAGCGCGAACCCCCCGCCCAGCCGTCGGGCCACCAGGACGTACAGCAGGATCACGGGCGTCGAGTAGATGACGGAGAACGCCGCGAGCTGCCCGTAGACCACCGTGCCCCGGTTGCCGAAGAACTCGTTGATGCTCACCGACGCCGGCATCTGGTCCGGGGTGAGCAGCAGCATGAACGGGACGAAGAAGTTCCCCCACATCATCACGAACGAGAAGACCGTCACCACCGCCACCCCCGGTCCCATCAGGGGCAGCACGATCCGGATCAGGGACTGCAGGGAGGACGCCCCGTCCGTCCAGGCCGCCTCCTCCAGCTCCTTCGGGACGCCGTCCATGAAGTTCTTCATCAGCCAGATGGCGAAAGGCAGTTGGGAGGCGGCGAAGAAGAAGATCGTGCCCTGCATGGTGTCGATGAGGTTCACCTGCACGAACAGCGCGTACACCGGCACCATGATGGCCGTGACCGGCAGGCTCGTCGCGAACAGGACGGTCAGCAGGAAGGGCCGGTTCAGCCGGGACCGGAAGCGGGACAGCGGATAGGCCGCGAGCGCCGCGCACACCACCGTCAGGAGAGTGCCGCCACCGCACAGGATCAGGCTGTTCAGCAGGGGCGTGAAGGTGATGTCCGGCGTCATGACGGCGTCGTAGTTCGACAGCGTCACCCCGTCCGGCAGCTTCACCCTGAGGTCGGCGTGCGCGTCCAGCGACGACAGGACCACCCACGCGAGCGGCAGCGCGAACGCGGCCGCCACCACCAGGAGTCCGGCGTCCGCCGCCAGCCGCCGGGACGAGCGGCGGGACCTCGGCCTCGCGCCGCGGGTCAGGACAGCCATCTCACACCTCCGTCCGCAGCAGCCGCATGTACACCAGCGAGAACAGCGAGCCCACCACCAGGAGCAGCAGGGCGACCGCCGTCCCGTACCCGATCATGCTGTTCTGGAAGGCCTGTTCGTACATGAACAGGGGCAGTGTCTGGCTGCGGTCGCCCGGACCGCCCCGCGTCATCACCCAGATCAGTCCGAACACCGAGAGCGTCTGCAGGGTGTTGAGCATCAGGTTGGTGCCGATCGAGCGGCGGATCATCGGCAGCGTGATGTGCCACATCCGCCGCCAGCCGCCCGCGCCGTCCACCTCCGCGGCCTCCGTGATCTCCCTCGGGATCTCGTTCAGGGCCGCCGAGTAGACCAGCATCGAGAAGGCCGTGCCCCGCCACACGTTGGCGAACGACACCGCGAGGATCGGCAGCGTGAACATCCAGTTCTGGGAGGGGAGATGGAGCCAGTCCAGGATGGCGTTCAGGGTCCCCTCGCGGCGGAAGAAGGCGTAGAGCAGGAAGCCCGCGACCACCTCGGGCAGTACCCACGCGGTGATGACGACCGCCCCGACCAGCGTGCGCACCGGCTTCGACGCCCGCTGCATCAGCGCGGCGAGCGCGAGGCCCAGCGTGTTCTGCCCGACCAGCGCCGACAGCACCGTGAACACCAGCGTCAGCCATACGGCGTTGAGGAACGCGTCGTCCCGGAAGGCCTCCCGGAAGTTGTCGAACCCGACGAACGAGGAGTGCGCCTGACCCGTCAGCTGCAGGTCCGTGAAGGCGATGTACGCGCAGTAGGCGATCGGACCGGCGAGGAAGAGGAGCAGCAGGACGACCGCGGGCGTGAGGGGCAGGGCCCGGGTGGCGGAGCGGAGGAGGCCTCCCCGGCGGGGGGAGGCGACCTTCGTGGCCGGCGGGCGGAGCGGGGGGAGCGCCGCCTTCGTGGTGACGCTCACTTGCGGGTCACCTGGTCGTCGGTGGCCGACTTCAGTTCCTCGTCGTAGGCGCCCGCCGCCTTGTCGACGGAACTGTCCCCGGTCGTCACACTCTCCATCGCCTCCTGGATGGCGGTCGACACCTTCGGGTAGGCCGGGTAGGCGGGCCGGTAGTGCGTGCTCGCGACGAGGTCGGTGAAGAACTTGATGCCGGGCTGCGCCTGTGTGTACGCCGGATCCTCGGCGACGTCCTTGCGGACCGCGATACCGGAGTTGGCGATGTACCACTTCTGGGCGTTCGCCTTCGTCTGCATCGTCTTGATGAAGTCGAAGGCCAGATCCGGGTTGCCGGCCTTGGCGGGGATCGACCAGGTCCAGCCGCCGGACATGCTGACCTTGCCGGGGGCCTGGCCGTGCTGGGTGGGCATGTGGGCGAGGCCGAGCTTCCGCGACCACTCGGGCCACTCGTGCCCGGAGCCCTTCAGCCAGTCCTGCGGGAGCCAGCTGCCGTCGAGGTCGATGCCCAGCTTGCCGCCCGGCAGCAGGTCGCCGCGGACGCTCGTGGCGAAGTTCGGGTCGAGGGCGTCGGCGACGTCGGGGCCGAGCTTCTCCTTGTAGACCGTCTCCACGAACGTGAGCGCGTCCTTGAATGCCTGGCTGCCGGCGACCCACTTCTTCGACGACGTGTCGTACAGCGGGTCCGCCGTGCCGTCGCCCGTCCCGTAGAGCAGCATCTCGAAGCCCTGCATGGTGGCGGCCTCACCTGCGGGTTTGCCGGTGTAGACGTTCAGCGGGGTGACGCCGGGGACCTTCTTCTTGATGGTGCGGGCGGCGGTGAGGACGTCGTCCCAGGTCTTCGGCTGCCAGTCGGCGGGCAGGCCCGCCTTCGCGAAGACGCCCTTGTCGAACCAGAGGCCTCGGGTGTCCGTCCCGTCCGGGACGCCGTACGTCTTCCCGTCCTGCGCCTTGGCCGCCGCCTTCGCGGTGTCGATGAACCGGTCCCAGTCGGGCCACTTGTCCAGGTACGGGTCGAGCGGCTTCAAGTACCCGCTGGTGATGTCCGAGTTGATGAGGAAGGTGTCCTCGTAGACCAGGTCCGGGGCCGTCTTGGGCGACCTCAGCATCTGCTGGAGCTTCGTGTAGTACTCGGAGTCCGGGGCCTTGATGGGGACGAGTTCGACCTTCTTCCCCGGGTTCGCCTTCTCGAACTGCTTCTTCATCTCGCCCAGGTAGGTGTCCATCACCCGGACCGAGTTGTCGGTGGACTGCTTGAACGACACCTTCACGGTGTCCGGATCGCTTCCCGATCCCGACCCGCACGCGGTGAGGGTGGTCGCGGCGAGGAGCGTGGCGAGAAGTACGGGGGCGGCGGTGGGGCGCACGGGTACGACCTCCTACTGGGCCTACGTCATTGAGGGCCGAGTTGTCTGCCGGTGAACGTAAGGGGGCGCCGGATCGGGGGTCAATGGCCGTGCAACAGCCCAAGTCACCAACATGACAACGTTGTTGTCCGCCGACGCCCTCCCCGGCCGCCGCGCGGGCCCGGACCGCGCTCCGGCCGGGGCCCGGAACGCGCCGGTGATCGGGGTCCAGCACGGTGTCCCCGTGAGACTCATGTCCCATTGGGCCTCATGTCCCACTGGGACATTTCTGGGTGTACGGTCGAGGACATGGGAGACATCGAGGCAACGGAGCCGAACGCGACCCCGGGCGGCACGCCCGTCGGGGCGGACGTCGAGGACCGGCGGCGGCGCAAGGCCCGCCGGACCCGCGAGACGCTCGCCACGGCCGCGATCGAGCTGATCCTCGACCAGGGGCTGGAGAACGTCACCGTCTCCGCCGTGGCCGACCGGGCCGACGTCACCCGCCGCACCTTCAGCCGCCACTTCGTCGGCAAGGAGGACGCGGCCCTCGACTTCGTCCGCGGCGACGGCGACCGCATCAACGCCTGCCTGCGCGCACGGCCGGCCGCCGAACCACCGCTCGTCGCCTACCGTCGCGCCGTCGCCGACTGGCTCGCCGACCAGACGGACCCGGCCCGGCATCTGCGCCCCGACATGCGCCGCCTGTTCGCCCTGCTGGACACCGAACCCGCGCTCTTCGCCGCCTACGAGCGCATCCGGGTCGACGCCCAGGAGGAGTCGATCCGCATCATCGCCGCCCGGCTCGGCACCGACGAGGTCCGGGACCTGCGCCCGGCCGTCGTCGTGGACGCCGCCGCCGGTGTCCTCACCGCCGCGCTGCGCGCCTGGGCGCGCGACAGCACGGCCCCCACGGACTCGGCCGCCGCCGACCTGGCCTCCCTGGTGGAGCAGGCCTACGACGCGCTGATGGGAGAGGCCGCGCTGGCCGCCTCCCACGCCACCCACCCCGGATCAGGAAAGTGATCAGCACCATGAGCACCACCCCCTCCACCCCCGCCGCCCTCACCGACGCCGCCACCGAGTTCTCCGGCCGCACCGCCCTGGTCACCGGCGCCGCCTCCGGCATCGGCCTCGCGACCGCCCGTCGGCTCGGCCTCGGCGGCGCCTCCGTCGTCATCGCGGACCACAACGAAGAAGGCGCCGAGAAGGCCGCCGCCGAGCTGCGCGCCGAGGGCGTCAAGGCGGCAGCCGTCGCCGTCGACGTCACCCTGCCCGCCTCGGTCGAGGCCGCCGTCGCCTTCGCCGTCGACACCTTCGGCGCACTCCACCTCGCCGTGAACAACGCCGGCGTGGGCGGCCCGGTCGTCCCGACCGGCGCGTACGACATCGACGCGTACACCCGCGTCGTCCGCACCAACCTCGACGGTGTCTTCTACTCGCTGCGCTACGAGATCCCGGCGCTCCAGGCGGCCGGCGGCGGCGCCGTCGTGAACGTCTCCTCCATCCTCGGCTCGGTCGGCTCCGCCGGATCCTCCGCGTACGTCGCCGCCAAGCACGGCGTGGTCGGGCTGACGCAGACGGCCGCCGCCGAGTACGCCTCCTCCGGCATCCGGATCAACGCGGTCGGCCCCGGCTTCATCGAGACGCCCCTGCTCCAGGGCATGGACCGGGCGCAGTACGACGGCCTCGTCGGACTCCACCCGGCAGGACGGCTCGGCCGTCCCGAGGAGGTCGCCGAGCTGATCGTCTTCCTGTTGTCCGAGCGCGCCTCCTTCGTCCACGGCAGCTACCACCTGGTCGACGGCGCCTACACCGCCGTCTGAGCCGCACCGAGCCGTTCGAGAGGAGCAGAAACGACATGAAGGCACTCCAGTACCGCACCATCGGCGCCGCCCCCGAGGTGGTCACCGTCCCCGACCCCGAACCCGGCCCGGGACAGGTCCTGTTGAAGGTCACCGCCGCCGGCGTGTGCCACTCGGACATCGCGGTCATGAGCTGGCCCGCCGAGAGCTTCCCCTACGCCCTGCCGCTGACCCTCGGACACGAGGGCGCCGGGACGGTCGCCGCACTCGGCGACGGCGTGCGCGGGGTCGCGGTGGGCGACGAGGTCGCCGTGTACGGCCCGTGGGGCTGCGGCATCTGCGCCAAGTGCGCGGAGGGCAAGGAGAACTACTGCCTGCGCGCCGACGAGCTGGGCATCCGCCCGCCGGGACTCGGCGCCCCCGGTGCGATGGCCGAGTACCTCCTCGTCGACGACCCCCGTCACCTCGTACCCACCGAGGGCCTCGACCCGGTCGCGGCCGTCCCGCTCACCGACGCCGGCCTCACCCCGTACCACGCGATCAAGCGGTCGCTGCCGAAGCTGACGCCCGGTTCGACCGCCGTGGTCATCGGCACCGGCGGCCTCGGACACGTCGCCATCCAGCTGCTGCGCGCGATGACGTCCGCCCGGGTGATCGCCCTCGACGTCAGCGAGGACAAGCTCGCGCTCGCCCGCGCGGTGGGCGCCCACGAGGCCGTGCTCTCCGACGCCGGGGCGGCCGCGAAGGTCCGCGAACTCACCGGTGGTCTCGGCGCCCGGGCCGTGTTCGACTTCGTCGGTGCCGAGCCGACCGTCCGCACCGCCGGGGCCGTCGCCGCCGTCGAGGGCGACATCAGCATCGTCGGCATCGGCGGCGGCGCGCTGCCCGTCGGGTTCGGCTCGCTGCCGTTCGAGGTGTCCGTCACCGCGCCCTACTGGGGCTCCCGCGGCGAGCTGATCGAGGTTCTCGACCTCGCCCGCGCAGGCGCCGTCTCCGTCCACACCGAGACGTACTCGCTCGACGAGGCACCCCTCGCGTACGAACGCCTGCACGCCGGCAGGATCAACGGCCGCGCCGTGATCCTGCCGAACGGCTGACGGCCTCCCGGCCCGTGGGGCTCCACCCGTCGGACAGGCCCTGCCCGGTCAGCCCTTCACCCACCGGTACTGCAGCTCCGGCCGCCCCACCGTCCCGTACTGCGGGGCGCGGGCGGCCCGGCCCGCCTCCACCAGGTGTTCCAGGTAGCGGCGGGCCGTGATCCGGGAGATGCCGACGGCCTCGGCGACCTTGGCCGCCGTCAGCCCGTCGGCACAGTCCCGCAGAGTGACGGTCACCCGCTCCAGGGTCGGCGCGCTCAGCCCCTTGGGCAGCGCGGCCGGACCCGGCGCCCGCAGGGTCGCCAGCGCCCGGTCCACCTCGTCCTGACCGCTCGCCTCACCGGCGGCGGCGCGGAACTCGGCGTACCGGACGAGCCGGTCGCGCAGGGTCGCGAAGGTGAACGGCTTCAGTACGTACTGCACGACCCCGAGCGACACGCCCTCCCGCACGACCGCCAGGTCCCGCGCGGACGTCACCGCTATCACGTCGGCGTGGTACCCGGCGGCCCGCAGCGAACGGGCGAGCTGGAGCCCGTGCACGTCCGGCAGATGCAGGTCGAGCAGCAGCAGATCCACCGGGGTACGGTCCAGCGCGCGGCGCGCCTCGGCCCCCGTGTGCGCCTTGCCCACAGCGGTGAACCCGGGCACCCGCCCCACATACATGACATGCGCGTCGGCCGCGACGGGATCGTCCTCGACCACGAGCACCCGGATCGGATCGGTCATACGTCGCCTCCGTGCAGAGCGGGCCGCGTCGGCCACCCGGGGTGAACGGACTGATGCGGCACGGATCCCGAGCCCGGGCCCGACGCCGGGTCCGAGGGCCTGCCCGTGTCCATGGCTGTCGTCACCAGCGGGAGGCGGGCCTCGAACTCCGCTCCGCCGCCCGGTGCTTCCCGGACCGTGAGGGTGCCGGCGTGGCGGAGCACCGTCTGGCGGACCAGGGCCAGACCGAGGCCGCGGCCCGCGGGACCCGCCGGTTTCGTCGACCAGCCGCGCTGGAAGACCTGCTCGGCGTGCGACGGGTCCACCCCCGCCCCGGTGTCGGCGACCCGCAGGACGAGCACCGCGTCGTCCGTGAACGCCGTCACCGTGACCCGGGCGCGGGTCGTGCCCTGAGCGGCGTCCACCGCGTTGTCGATCAGGTTGCCGAGGACGGTGACCAGGTCGCGGGCGGAGAGCGAGGCCGGGAGCAGGCCGTCGTCGATGCCGCTGTCCTCGGAGACCACCAGCTCCACGCCGCGTTCGTTCGCCTGTGCCGCCTTGCCCAGCAGCAGCGCGGCGAGGACGGGCTCGCTGACCGCGGAGATCACCTCGTCGGTCAGGGCCTGCGCCAGCTCCAGCTCCGCGGTGGCGAAGTCGACGGCCTCCTCGGCGCGGCCCAGTTCGATCAGCGAGACCACCGTGTGCAGCCGGTTCGCCGCCTCGTGGGCCTGCGAGCGCAGCGCCTGAGTGAAACCCCGCTCCGAGTCCAACTCGCCCGTCAGAGCCTGGAGTTCGGTCACGTCGCGCAGGGTGACCACGGTGCCCCGGCGTTCCCCGCCGGACACCGGTGAGGTGTTCACCACGAGGACCCGCGCGTCCGTCAGATGCACCTCGTCCACGCGGGACTCCGCCGACAGCAGCGCGCCGGTGAGCGGCGCCGGCAGCCCGAGGTCGGCGACCGAGTGGCCGACCACCTCGTCCGTGACGCCGAGCAGTTCCCGGCCGCCGTCGTTCATCAGCGCCACCCGGAACTGCCCGTCCAGCATGAGCAGCCCTTCGCGCACCGCGTGCAGCGCGGCCTGGTGGTAGTCGTGCATACGGCTCAGCTCGCCCGCGTTCATGCCGTGGGTGGAGCGGCGCAGCCGGGCGTTGATGACGTACGTGCCGATGCCGCCGAGCAGCAGCGCGCCCGCCGCGACCCCGATGAGTGCCGCGACCTGGTCCTGGACGCGCTTGGTGATCGCCTCGACCTTGATGCCCGCGCTGACCAGGCCGATGGTCCCGCCGCCGGCCCGGATCGGGGTGACGGCGCGGACGGAGGGGCCGAGGCTGCCCGTGTACGTCTCCGTGAAGGAACGGCCGGCGAGGGCCGGGCCGATGTGCCCGAGGAAGTGCTGCCCTATCAGGGTCTCGTCGGGATGCGTCCAGCGGATGCCGCGCGGGTCCATGATCGTGACGAAGTCGACCTCGGTGTCCCGCTGCACCTGGAGGGCGTACGGCTGGAGCCGCTCGGTCGGGCGGGCGGTGCCGATGGCCTCGTGGACCGACGGGGCGTCCGCGACGGAGCGGGCGACCGCCATCGCCTGCCGGCCCGCGGCCTCCTCGGCCTGGCTGCGGTCGCTGACGTACGTGAACAGCGCGTACCCGGCGACGAGGACCGCGATCAGCACGGCCTGCATGCCGAACAGCTGGCCGGCGAGGCTGCGGGGTCGCGGGACGCGGGGAAGGCGCATGCCGTTCAGTGTGCCTCGCCCGGACGGGTGTTCCACCGGGCAGGCCCCGCGCGGTCCTCGCGGCGTGACATCGGCCGATGGCGCGGCGTGAACTCAATGAACGGAAGGGTGACCGCCCTCACACGCCGGGAGATAGTCCCCTCATCCCCCCGGGAGCCCACGCCTCCCGGACCCCGGACGTGAGCCGCACGCCGGGTACCGCCGGACGTGAGCCGCACGCCGGATGATGCCGATGACGTCGTCAAGGAGGGCAGCCGTGGCCAGCACATCGCAGACGGCACCTGCCGCACCCGCCGCCAAACGGGACCGCACGCACTACCTGTACCTCGCCGTGATCGGTGCCGTGATCCTCGGTATCGCCGTGGGCCTGATCGCCCCCGACTTCGCGGTCGAGCTCAAGCCCATCGGCACCGGCTTCGTGAACCTGATCAAGATGATGATCTCGCCGATCATCTTCTGCACGATCGTGCTGGGCATCGGTTCCGTGCGCAAGGCCGCCAAGGTCGGCGCCGTCGGCGGGATCGCCCTCGGCTACTTCCTGGTGATGTCGCTGGTCGCGCTCGCCATCGGCCTGGTCGTCGGCAACATCCTGGACCCGGGCAGCAGCCTCGCGATGACCGACGCGGTCAAGGAGGCGGGCCAGGGCCAGGTGTCGGCGGAGGCGCTGCCCCCGGTCGACTTCGTGCTCTCGATCATTCCGACCACCATGGTCTCGGCGTTCACCGAGGGCCAGGTCCTGCAGACCCTGCTCGTCGCGCTCCTCACCGGCTTCGCCCTGCAGGCGATGGGCTCGGCCGGGCAGCCCGTGCTGCGCGGTATCGAGCACATCCAGCGGCTCGTCTTCCGCATCCTCGCGATGGTCATGTGGGCCGCCCCGCTCGGCGCGTTCGGTGCCATCGCCGCCGTCACCGGCTCCGCGGGCGTCGACGCGCTGAAGAGCCTCGCCGTACTGATGCTCGGCTTCTACGTCACCTGCTTCCTCTTCGTGTTCGTCGTGCTCGGCGCGGTGCTGCGCGTGGTGACGGGCCTGAACATCTTCACGTTCCTGAAGTACCTGGGCCGGGAGTTCCTGCTGATCCTGTCCACGTCCTCCTCCGAGTCCGCGCTGCCGCGGCTCATCGCGAAGCTGGAGCATCTGGGCGTCGGCAAGTCGGTCGTCGGCATCACCGTGCCGACCGGCTACTCCTTCAACCTCGACGGCACGATGATCTACATGACCATGGCGTCGCTGTACATCGCCGACGCGATGGGCACGCCGATGTCGATCGGGGAGCAGATCCCGCTGCTGCTCTTCCTCCTCGTCGCCTCCAAGGGTGCCGCGGGTGTCAGCGGTGCGGGCCTCGCCACGCTGGCCGGCGGCCTCCAGTCGCACAAGCCCGCCCTGGTGGACGGCGTCGGCCTGATCGTCGGTATCGACCGCTTCATGAGCGAGGCGCGCGCGCTGACGAACTTCGCCGGCAACGCCGTGGCCACGGTCCTGATCGGCACCTGGACGAACGAGATCGACAAGGAGCGGGTGGCCGAGGTCCTCGCCGGGCGGCTGCCCTTCGACGAGAAGACCCTGCTCGACGAGTCCGGCACCGCCGGGGCCGCCGACGCCGACGCACCGGATGTTCCGGAGCAGGGCGGCGAGAAGGAACTGGCCAAGGCGTAGACCACCGCACCGGACCGGCACACGCCGGACCTCCGGAGCGGACGGCACCACCCCACCCGGACCGGCGCACGCCGGTCCGCCAGGACGCCGGACGGCCGGGCCGCACCCCCCGCGGGCCCGGCCGTCCGGTTCACGGCCGGGCGACGGACGGGACGGGACCCCTGACCCCGGCCCGTTCAGTCGCTCAGCCTCGCCACCAGGTCGGTGGCGCGCGAGGCGGGCACGCCCGCCGCGGCCAGCATGGTGACCGCGGCGGAGCGGCCCGCCTCCCGTGCTTCCAGCAGCCCGTCGTTCACCGCCTCCATGAGGGCGAACAGGGTCTGCTCGTGCACGTACGCCAGCGCGTGCGGCGGCAGCGGCGACATGAACACGCCCTGCTCCAGGCCGCGTCGGAGGATCTCCGCGCACGCCTCGCGGACCGGCGTGAGCCGCTCGCGGATGCCCTGCATGGTGACGCTGCGCTGGGCGAGCGCGACCAGCAGCCGGTAGCGGTCGGCGATCTCCCAGACGGCGAGCGTCGAGCGGGCCAGGGACTCCACGGGGTCCGTGACGCCCTCGCGGCCCGCCGCGTGCGCCGCGGCCACGGCCGCCACCGCCTCGTCGGTCAGCGTGCCGATCAGCGCCTCCCGGCTGGGGAAGTGCCCGTACACCGTGCGCCGTACGACGCCCGCCGCCCGGGCGATCTGGTCCATGGACGCGTCGGGGTCGCGCAGCAGCTCGGCCAGCGCGACATCGAGGATGCGGCGGCGGTTCACATCGGCGCGGCTCGGGTTACCCGTGGTCATGGCTGCCATTCTGCCCGGCTCCCGGGCGTCCTCACGTTCTGCGGTCGGCATGGCCCCACCTCCTGATTTGCACAGCGCTGTGCAATCTCGTACATTGCACATGGTTGTGTAATTGCACGCCATTGTGCAAGTCCCGGCGCGGGCCGATCCCCGCTCCGGACGACGGAGGAGGGCGACCGTGGCCATGCGTCTCGTCATGAACGAACCGGTCGAGAGGATGGACCGGCCCTATGCCCGGCGCTGGTGGGCACTGCTCGTGCTCTGCCTGAGCCTGCTGATCATCGTGATGGCGAACACCGCCCTCACCGTCGCGGCCCCGGACATGACCCAGGACCTGGGCCTGTCCAGCGCCGACCTGCAATGGGTCATCGACGGCTACACGGTGCCCTACGCCGCGCTGATGCTGCTGCTCGGCGCGATCGGCGACAAGTACAGCCGCCGCGGCGCGCTCATCCTCGGGCTCGTCGTCTTCGGCGGCGGAGCCGTCGCCGGATCGCTCGTCGGCAGTTCGGCGGGCGTCATCGCCGCCCGCGCCGTGATGGGTGTCGGCGCCGCGCTGATCATGCCGGCGACGCTCTCCCTGCTCGCCGCCACCTTCCCGCGCGCCGAGCGGGCCAAGGCGATCGTCCTGTGGACCGCCACGGCCGGCCTCGCCATCGCCGCCGGACCGCTGGTCGCGGGCGCCCTCCTGGAGCACCACGGCTGGTCGTCGACGTTCCTGATCAACGTGCCGGTCGCCGTCCTCGCCATCGTCGGAGCCCTCGTCCTCGTCCCGCCGTCCCGGGCCGCGCACCGGCACCGCATCGACTACGTGGGCGGCCTGCTCTCGGTGGTCTGGATCGGCTCCCTGGTCTACATGATCATCGAGGGGCCGCACTTCGGCTGGGGCGTGAAGGCCGTGTCCGCCGCCGTGGTAGCCGGCGCGGGCCTCCTCCTGTTCGTCCTGTGGGAGCTGCGCCACCCGCGCCCGGTGGTCGACGTCCGCCGCTTCGCGCAGCGCCGCTTCGCGGGCTCGAACCTCGCCGTCGCCCTCTTCTTCCTCGCCGTCTTCGGCGCCTTCTACTACCTCACCCAGCACCTCCAGTTCGTCCTCGGCTACGACGCCCTGGACACCGGCGTACGGATGCTGCCGCTGGCCGGCGCCGTCTTCGTGGGCTCGGCGCTCACCGGGTACCTCACCCCGCGCGTCGGCATGAGGATCACGGTCACCGCCGGCATGGTCGGCGGGACGGCGGCCCTCGCGCTCCTCACCCGGGTCGACGCCGCCTCGTCGTACGGCGACTTCGTCCTGCCGCTCGTCATCCTCGGCCTCGCCATCGGGCTCGCCCTGTCGCCCTGCACGGACGCCATCATGGGCGCGTTCCCCGAGGCGGAACTGGGCGTCGGCGGCGCGGTCAACGACACCTCGCTCGAACTCGGCGGCTCGCTCGGCATCGCGATCCTCGGCTCGGTGCTGGCGGGCTCGTACTCCTCGCACCTCGCCGACGCGACGGCGGGCGGCAAGCTGCCGGCGGACGCGCTGTCCACCGCCCAGGACTCGGTGGGCGCCGGGTACGCCGTCGCCCAGGGCATCGGCGACAAGGCCCGTCAGCTCGGCGAGCAGGCGGCCCAGACGACGGACCCCGGGCAGGCCGCCCAACTGAAGGCGCAGGCCGGTCAACTCGCCGACGGGGCACGGCAGATGACCGACGCGGTCGGCTCGTCCTTCTCGGACGCGGTGGCGCACACCAGCCTCGTCGGCGCGCTGGTGCTCGGCGTCGGCACGGTGCTGGTCGCCGTGCTGCTGCCCCGCAAGGGGCACCCGGGGACCGACGCGGAGACCGGCACCGGGCCGGGGGAGCGCGCCGACGCCGGGACGGACACGGAGGCCGGCACGGACTCCACGGCCCGCACCGCGCCGGAAGCCGACTCCGGCACCGACTCCGGCACCGACTCCGACTCCGGCGCCGACTCCGACGACGCGGCCGAGGTCGCCGAGTCGGCGGAGGCGGGCGCCTCGGCGGGGAACACCGCCCGCTGATCCCGGCCCTCCGGAACCGCGGCCCCCTGGCCGCCGTCTCGTACACCGTGCACTAGCGTGCCGGGCCGGACAGACCGGCACGGCACGGCACGTTCTGCGGAGGACGGCGAGCATGAAGATCGACTGGGACCGGCGTACCTGCGCACGGCGCGGGCATGTGACGTACGCGCCCGACGAAGGGGTGCTGCGGGAGCGGCTGCGGGCCGAGACGGGGCTCGGCGAGGCCTGGCGCTGTCTGCGCTGCGGCGACTTCGCGCTCGGCGACCCGCACGGCTCGGGCCCCGCGGACGAGGCGCCGCTCGTGCCGCGCGGCAAGGTGCTGCGCGACCTGTTCATCCTGCGCTTCCTGGCGATCGAGCGGGCCGTGCGCGGCGTGTTCATCGTGCTGGTCGCCGCGGCGGTGTGGAGGTTCAGCAACAGCCAGGACGCGGTGCGCCGGCTCTTCGACGAGTACCTGGACGTCTTCCGGCCCGTCTTCCGGCACTTCCACTACGACCTCGACCATTCGCCGGTGGTCGGCACGATCCAGAAGACGTTCGGCTACAAGCACTCCACGCTGCTGCTGGTGGCGGTCCTGCTGGTGGCGTACGCCCTGATCGAGATCGTCGAGGCGGTCGGCCTCTGGTACGCCAGGCGCTGGGCGGAGTACCTCACGGTCGTCGCCACCGCCGCGTTCCTCCCGCTGGAGATCTACGAACTCACCGAGCACATCAGCTGGCTGAAGATCGCCACTCTGGTCCTGAACATCCTCGCCGTGCTCTACATCGCCCTGGCCAAGCGCCTGTTCGGCCTGCGCGGCGGACACCGGGCCTTCGAGGCCGAGCGGCAGAGCGCCTCGCTCCTGGAGGTCGAGCAGTCGGCCGGCGTCATGGTGTGACCCCCGGCCCGGGGGCCCTCACATCGACAGGGCGGTCACCGCGTCTGCCTCGGCAGGTCGGCCGGCCTTCCCGAGGGTCTCCGCGACGGCCCGCGCGAGCCACTCCCGGGCGTCACCGAAGGCGAAACCGAGCCTCGTCGCACGGGAGTTGTCCATGCCGTAGGAACGGCTGAAGGAGAAGGGGGAGACCTCACCCGACTCCACGGCCCGCAGGAGGGTCCGGCCCCCCGGGAGGTGCGCGGCGATCGCGTCGCACAACTCCCGCGTCGTCAGGGGCCCGTGGGAGGCGGCGTTGACCGGGCCGGTGAAGTCCTCCCCGACGGTCCAGAACAGGAAGTCGGCGATCTCCTCGACGTGGATGTAGGTGGCCGGGTGGTTGACGGGCGGTACGGCGATCGCCTCGCCGGTGCGCACGCGCTCGGCGTAGTGCTCCAGGCGGCCGGTGAAGTCGTCGTCCCCTCCGAGGACATGGGCGACGCGCACGGTCACGTGGGGAAAGAAGGGGTCGGCCGCGAACACGGCCTCGGCCTGCCGCTTGCCCTCGCCGTAGTGCGCGTCGAGGAACTCCGGGTCGCCCCAGGGGAGGCCCTGGTCGACGGCGACCGTTCGGGGATCCACGGCGCTTTCGGCCACCGGGGCCGCGGCGTCCTCGTACTCATACACCTCGACGGTCGACGTCATCACGTACCGGCGGGTGCGTCCCGCGAAGACGCGGCGGGCGATCTCCGCCTGCCGCGGTGTGTAGCAGACCTGGTCGACGACGACGTCGAACGTCCGTGACCCCAGGGCCTTCTCCAGGGAGTCCTCGTCGTCGCGGTCGGCGATCAGGTGGACCGTGCCGGTGGGCGGTGCCGACGAGCCGCGATTGACGACGGTGACCCGGTCTCCCGCGGCCGTCAAACGGTCGATGAGGCGCTTTCCGAAATACCGGTTCCCGCCGATGACACAGATCTCCCGCATGTCGCCCTCCCGCATTCCCGCATTCCCGTCCCGCTGTTCCCCGGCACCGGATGCCGGGGAACGGGCACCGCTCGGCGACGGCCGAGTGGCCCGTGGTCATAATTCTCCCGTCGCGGGGGGAACGCCTGAAGGGGGAGACGTGGGAGATCCGGCCGTCACACCGAAGGAACCACGGCATGTGCGCGCCGCCGCCAACGGAACGTCGGTGGGCTTCGACGCGCTGGACCGGCAGATCCTGGAACTGCTCCAGCGTGACGGCCGGATCAGGCTCAGCGAGCTGGGTCGCCGCGTCCGGCTGAGCCCGGCGGCGGTCGCGGAGCGGGTGCGCCGGCTGGAGAGCACGGGCGCGGTCACCGGCTACGGCGCCCACGTGTCCGCACCCCGTCTCGGCTACGGTATCCAGGCCTTCATCCGCGTCAATCCGCACGGCGGCTACACGCTGAGGCATCCAAGGACCCTGGAACTGCTGGCCCGGCCCGAGATCATCGAGGCCCACCACGTCGTCGGCGAGGACTGCTGGATCCTGAAGGTCGCCGTCGAGGACACGATCCATCTGGAGAGCGTCCTGGAACAGACCTCCGCGCTGGGGCGGACGACGACGTCGATCGTCCTGTCGTCGCCGGTGGACCGGAAACCGTTGCTGCCGCCCGCCGCCCCCTGAGACGGTGCGGCCCGCGGGCGCTTGCCTTGACGTCGGCGTCAAGGATTACCGTCGGGGCATGCGAATCGGCGAGCTGGCGACGCGGGCCGGGACGACCACACGGACCCTGCGCTACTACGAGTCGCGGGGGCTGCTGCCCGCGCGGCGCGGCGAGAACGGGTACCGGACGTACGGCGAGGACGACCTGAAGCTGCTCCGGCAGATCAGGACGCTCCAGGACTTCGGGTTCGACCTGGAGGAGACGCGGCCCTTCGTGGAGTGTCTGCGGGCCGGGCACCCCGAGGGCGACGCGTGCCCCGCCTCCCTGGAGGTCTACCGCCGCAAGCTCGGCGAGCTCGACGCGCTCATCGACGAACTGCGGTCGGTGCGCGCACAGGTCGGCGAGCAGCTGACGCGGGCCGAGCTGGCCCGCGACGAGCTGGCGGCCGACGCACTGGTTCCGGGCGGTCCGGAACCCGTATGCGAGCTGGGAGGGCGGACACGATGATCAGAGCGGCAGGCGTGACCGAGGTGACGGACGCGGACTTCGCGGCGGAGGTGATCGGGGCGGAGCTGCCCGTCCTGGTGGAGTTCACCGCCGACTGGTGTCCACCGTGCCGGCAGATGGGCCCGGTCCTGAGCGAGCTGGCCTTCGAGGAGGGCGACCGGTTCCGCGTCGTCCAGCTGGACGTGGACACCAATCCGGAGACGACACTCGCCTATGGAGTGCTCTCGATGCCGACGTTCATGGTTTTCCGTGACGGCGAACCGGTGAAGTCGATGGTGGGCGCCCGCGCGAAGCGGCGACTGCTCCAAGAGGTGTCCGACGCGCTCTGATCCCGTCGGCACATCCCACCCGGAACACAGAAAATCCCCTGGGCAATTGCGCCCGGGGGATTCTTTTGCGTATATTCAATGCTTTGCGACTTCGGAACATCGAGTCACAAAGAAGTGCACGATGCAGAGTATATCCGGGCGGGAGCGGAATTGTCAAACAAGGGCTCACACACAGAATTCCCCGATGATGAACTGCGGCATGAGCAGGAATTCATCGACGGGCTGTACGCACGCGTGGACGCCCTGCGCGGTGTCACCGAGGCCTCCGTCGAGGACGCCCTCGCCCAGGGCAACACGCCCATGCAGGCACGCCTCGAACGGGACGTCCTGGTCGCCGAGCGCTCGGGTCTCCTCGCCGCGCTGAACGCCGTGGACGGCTCGCTCTGCTTCGGCCGGATCGACCTGTCCCCGGAACAGGGCGCGTCCACCCCCGCGGTCAGCCACCACATCGGCCGCATCGGCATCCGCGCCGACGACACCGAGCACACCCCGATCCTCATCGACTGGCGGGCCCCGGTCGCCCGCCCCTTCTACCTGGCCACCGGCCACACCCCCATGGGCCTGCGCCGCCGCCGGCACATCACCACCGACGGGCGCCAGGTCACCGACCTGCACGACGAGATCCTCGACCTCGGCGACCGCGAGCGCACCGGCCACGAGGACCCGACCGGCGACGCCGTACTGCTCGCCGCGCTCAACTCGGCCCGCACCGGCCGCATGAGCGACATCGTGCAGACCATCCAGGCCGAGCAGGACCGGATCATCCGCGCCCCGCACCGGGGCGTCATGGTCGTCGAGGGCGGCCCCGGCACCGGCAAGACGGCCGTCGCCCTGCACCGCGCCGCCTACCTGCTCTACGAGCACCGCGAACTGCTCGCCAAACGGGCCGTGCTCATCGTCGGCCCCAACCCCGCCTTCCTCGGCTACATCGGCGAGGTGCTGCCCTCGCTCGGCGAGACGGGCGTCCTGCTCTCGACCGTCGGCGAACTCTTCCCCGGGGTGCACGCGACCGCCGCCGACACCCCCGAGGCGGCCGCAGTGAAGGGCCGCGCCGGGATGGCCGAGGTCCTCGCCCGGGCGGTCCAGGACCGTCAGGCGCTCCCGGACCCGGTGATCGCCATCGAGCACGACCGGGACATCCTGATGCTCGACGCGGGTCTCGTCCAGGTCGCCCGGGACCGCACCCGCGCCGCGGACCTGCCGCACAACGTGGCCCGCGAGCACTTCGAGGGACACATCCTCAACACCCTCACCGACATGCTCGCCGAACGCATCGGCACGGACCCCTTCGACGGCTCCAACCTGCTCGACCCGAGCGACATCACCCAGATCCGCGAGGAACTCGCCGAGAACCCCGAAGTGTGGTCGGCCATCGACCGGTTGTGGCCGCGGCTGACCCCGCAGCGGCTGGTCGCCGACCTGCTGGCGGACCCGCGCGGACACGTCACGGACGAGGACGCGGCGGTGATCCGCCGCCCGGTCACCGGACCCGACGACTGGACCGGCGCGGACGTCCCCCTCCTCGACGAGGCCGCCGAACTGCTGGGTGAGGACGACCGGATCACCCGGGCCCTCGCCGACCAGGAGCGGCGCACCCAGATCGCCTACGCCCAGGGCGTGCTGGACGTCTCCTACGCCTCCCGGACGTACGAGTTCGAGGACAAGGAGGAGGAGGACTCCGAGATCCTGTCCGCGCACAACATCATCGACGCCGAGCGGATGGCCGAACGGCACGAGGAGGACGACCACCGCAGCGCCGCGGAACGGGCCGCCGCCGACCGGACCTGGGCCTTCGGGCACATCATCGTCGACGAGGCGCAGGAACTGTCGCCGATGGCCTGGCGGCTGCTGATGCGGCGCACCCCCACCCGCTCGATGACCCTGGTCGGCGACCCCGCGCAGACCGCCGAGGCGGCGGGCGTCGGCTCCTGGGAGGAGATCCTCTCCCCGTACGTCGGGGACCGCTGGGACCACACCCGCCTGGGCGTCAACTACCGCACGCCGTCCGAGATCATGGACGTCGCCGCCGGTGTACTGCGGTCCGAGCGCCCCGGTTTCGAACCGCCCCGTTCCGTCCGCTCCACCGGAGTGCGTCCCTGGGCCCGCGACGCCGGGGACGACCTGCCCGGTGCCGTGGCCAAGGCGGTCGGCGAGCTGACCCCGGCCGAGGGGCGGCTCGCCGTGATCGCGCCGCGCGCCCTGCACACCGCGCTCGCCGCCCGGCTGGACGGGGTCACGGCGGGCGAGGAGCCGGACCTGACCCGCACGGTGGTCCTCCTCGACCCCCGGCAGGCCAAGGGCCTGGAGTTCGACTCCGTGCTGGTGGTCGACCCCGCGTCGTACGGCACGAGCGACCTGTACGTGGCGCTGACCCGGGCCACCCAGTCCCTGGGCATCCTGCACACGGGTGAGCTGCCCGCGTCGCTCCGGGACGCCGGACTGGAGTGACCGCCGGGCACGCCGGTCGCACCCGGCCCCGCGCACGCCGCGTCCCCCGGCGGTCCCGCCGCCGGGGGACGCGCCGCGCCGGTCAGGCCGGCCGCAGCCACACCGTCGAGAGCGGCGGCAGGGTCAGCTGGATGCTGGCCGGACGGCCGTGCCAGGCCGTGGGCTCCGGCTTGACCGGGTGCGAGGTGGTGACGTCACTGCCGCCGTAGCGCAGGGCGTCGGTGTTGAGGACCTCGGTCCAGGCGGGGATGTCCTCGGGGACACCGAGACGGTAGTTGTGGCGCACGGCGGGCGAGAAGTGCGAGACGGCGAGCAGCGGGGTGCCGTCGGCGGCGTGGCGGAGGAACGCGAAGACGTTGTCGTCCGCGGAGTCACCGGTGACCCAGGCGAACCCGGAGGGATCGGTGTCCCGCTCCCACAGGGCCGGGTCGTGCCGGTAGACCGTGTTGAGGTCCCGGACCAGGTCGCGCACACCGCGGTGGTCGGCCTCGGCGCCGTACGCCGGATCGAGCAGCCACCAGTCGGGCCCGTGCACCTCGGACCACTCCGCGCCCTGGGCGAACTCCTGCCCCATGAAGAGGAGTTGCTTGCCGGGGTGGGCCCACATGAAGGCGAGGTAGGCGCGCAGGGTGGCGCGCTGCTGCCACCAGTCGCCGGGCATCTTGGAGACGAGCGAGCGTTTGCCGTGGACGACCTCGTCGTGGGAGATCGGCAGCACGTAGTTCTCGCTGTACGCGTACACCATCGAGAACGTCATCTCGTTGTGGTGGTACTTCCGGTGGACCGGCTCGTGGGCCACGTAGTCCAGCGAGTCGTGCATCCAGCCCATGTTCCACTTCAGCCCGAAGCCCAGCCCGCCGAAGCCGCCGGGGCCGGTGTGATGGGTGGCCCGCGTGACGCCGCCCCAGGCCGTCGACTCCTCGGCGACCGTGACGACGCCCGGGTTGCGGCGGTAGACCGTCGCGTTCATCTCCTGGAGGAACGCCACCGCGTCCAGGTTCTCCCGGCCGCCGTGTTCGTTGGGGCTCCACTGGCCGGGTTCGCGGGAGTAGTCGAGGTAGAGCATGGAGGCCACGGCGTCGACGCGCAGGCCGTCGATGTGGAACTCCTCGCACCAGTAGGTGGCGTTGGCGACGAGGAAGTTGCGGACCTCGCGGCGGCCGTAGTCGAACTCCAGGGTGCCCCAGTCGGGGTGGTCGGCGCGCTGCGGGTCGGCGTGCTCGTACAGCGGGCGTCCGTCGAAGGCGGCCAGGGCCCAGTCGTCGCGCGGGAAGTGGGCGGGAACCCAGTCCATCAGGACGCCGATACCGGCCTGGTGCAGTGCGTCGACGAGGTACTTGAAATCGTCCGGGGTGCCCAGGCGCGCGGTCGGCGCGTAGAAGCCGGTGACCTGGTAGCCCCAGGAGCCGCCGAAGGGATGCTCCGCTATGGGCATCAGTTCCACGTGCGTGAAGCCGAGGTCGGCGACGTAGGCGGGAAGCTGGTCCGCGAGTTGACGATAGGTCAAGCCCGGTCGCCAGGACGGAAGATGGACCTCGTAGACGGAGAGCGGGGCCTCGTGGGCGGGCCGTTCGGCCCTCTTCTCCAGCCACCGCGCGTCCTGCCAGACGTGATGCGACGCGTGCACGACCGAGGAGGTCCTGGGCGGCTCCTCGGTACGCCGGGCCATCGGGTCGGCCCGCTGCGTGTGGGAACCGTCGGGGCGCGTGATGTCGTACTTGTACAGCTCGCCCTCACCGACCCCGGGCACGAACAGCTCCCACACCCCGGTCGAGCCGAGCGAGCGCATCGGATGCCCCGTGCCGTCCCAGAAGTTGAAGGCACCGGTGACCCGGACCCCCTGTGCGTTCGGGGCCCACACGGTGAACCGTGTTCCGGCGACGCCCTGGTGCTCCATCGGCTCGGAGCCGAGCGCCTTCCACAGTTCCTCGTGCCGGCCCTCGGCTATCAGGTGCAGGTCCAGCTCGCCGAGCGCCGGAAGCAACCGGTACGCGTCCTCGGCCTCCACCACCGTGTCCTCGTACGCCACGAGCAGCCGGTAGGTCTCCGGGACCGCGAGCAGCGGCAGCAGCCCGGAGAAGAACCCGCCGCCGTCGTGCTGGAGTTCGGCCCTCAGGTCCTGGGTGACGACGGTGACGCCGAGCGCGTACGGGCGGAAGACCCGGAAGGCGATGCCGCCCGGCAGCGGATGCGCCCCCAGCACCCCGTGCGGATTGTGGTGCGTGCCGCTCAGCAGCCGCTCACGGTCGGCCCCGTCGACCCCGGCGAAGACGGGAGCCGCCTCCCTCACGCCGGAGTCGGAGCCGGGGCCGTCGGCGGGGAGTCCGGAACCGCCGTCCGGCAGGCCGGGGCCGCTCTCGGTGAGCGCGGACTCCGGGATCCTCGCCATGGCGCTCACGCCCTTCTTGGAGCCCTTCTTGGCGGAGGACTTCTTGCCGGTGCCGGACGTGCCGGACACCGCCTTCTCGGCCGCCGTCTTCTTCCCGGCATCCGGCTTCTTCGAGCCGTTCTTCTTCGGACTGTCGTCGGACGGGGGGCGGGGCGTCACGGGCAGGGCCTCCTCGGGAGGGTGAACGGAGCAACGGCACAGGGGGTGTTCAGGACGACGCGGCTAGCCGCCGCACCGCCGCCAGCGGAACCGGCAGCCAGTCCGGGCGGTGCCGGGCCTCGTACACGACCTCGTACACCGCCTTGTCCGTCTCGAAGGCGCGCAGCAGGACGGGGTCCGTGCGCGGGTCGCGTCCGGAGACCTCGGCGTATCCGGCGCAGTACGCGGCCCGGCAGGCGTCGGCCCAGCCGGTCGACGGGGGCGCGGAGGTGCCCTCCGCCCGTGGGGAGCCGGCGGCCGGGGGCAATGAGTGGGCCGCGTAGTCGAAGGAACGCAGCATGCCCGCGATGTCGCGGGCCGGGGGCTGCGGCATACGGCGTTCGGCGAGCGGTTTGGACGGCTCGCCCTCGAAGTCGATGAGGGACCACTCCCCGTCGGGCGAGCGCAGGCACTGGCCGAGATGCAGATCGCCGTGGATGCGCTGCGCGGTCCAGGTGCGGCCCTCGGCGGACAGCTCCGCCAGCGCCTCGAACGCGGTGCGCAGGCCGGGCGCGTAGGGCCGCAGGGCCGGGACCGCCTGTGCGGCGGCCTCCAGGCGCTCGGTCATCGTGTCGACGAGCGGCGCCATCTGGTGGTGGCCCAGGGTCACCGTGGGCAGCGCCCGGGCGAGTGACGTGTGGACCTCGGCGGTGGCCCGGCCCAGCGCCCGTGCCTCGGCGGTGAAGTCCTCGCTCTTGGCCAGCTCGCGCAGCGCCAGCTCCCAGCCGTCGGACGCGCCCTGCACGAAGGGCTGGAGGACCCCGAGCACGTACGTCTCGGCGTCCAGGTCCGCGAGCATCCAGGCCGCGGGCGCCGGGACCCGTGCGCAGCCCTCGCGGGCCAGCGCCAGCGGGAGCTCCAGGTCCGGGTTGACCCCGGGCACGATCCGGCGCAGCAGCTTCAGGATGAACGTATCTCCGTACACGATCGAGGAGTTGGACTGTTCCGCCGTGACCAGGCGCGGAACGAGGTCCTCGCGTATCTCCTGGCGCAGGTCACGTTCGAAGCGCAGGTCGCCGACGTGGGCCCCGGTGCGCAGGGCCTCCAGGAGGACACCGGCGGGGCGCGGGTCGTAGAGCGCCTCGTACACCGTGCGGCCGGCCAGCGGCCCGTCCTCCAGGTGCCCGATCAGCGCGGGCGCCAGATGCGGCGGCAGTACGTCGCGCACACCGATGAGCAGTTGGTAGCAGTCCCCGGGCTGCGGGGACGCGCCGTGCGCCGCGGTGAGCGGCTGATGCGCCCGCACGAGCAGGTGGATCAGACCCAACTGTGCGGTGGGCGGCAGGAGTTCCACCGCGGCCACCAGTGAGAATCCGGTCACCGGACGCCCCTTGCCCGCGAACCAGCGCTGCCGTGGCAGCCATTCCCGCAGCAGTGGATCGAGCGACGCGAGCAACTCGGGGCGTGCGAGCGGGGCCGGGGCGGAGTGGGTTACGGCTTCCGACATGGGCGTCGCGTCCTTTCCCCAGTGCCCGGATTCCCGGATACCGGGCGAGTCGGGGGTGTTCCTGATGGGTGCCCCGGGCGGGGCGGTGGAAACCGCCCCGCCCGCAGCTTCTAGACCGCGTCCGTCCGCAGCCGGAACCAGTAGAAGCCGTGTCCGGCGAGGGTGAGCAGGTAGGGCAGTTCGCCGATGGCGGGGAAGCGGACGCCGCCGATGAGTTCGAC